>NZ_AZUR01000001.1:3455000-3785000 GCF_000527175.1 Pseudogulbenkiania sp. MAI-1
CGTTACGCAGACCGGCGGCGAACAGACGGCCGAGCGGGGAATGCTTACCGAGCAACTGCAGCAGCTCCGGCGATGCGCCGGCGCGGCGGAATTCCTGCAGGGTCTGTCCCAACAGCCCCTGCGGCGCCACCAGCGACTGACGCAGGCTGAAAAAACGCTCGAAAATGATGGTCAGCGAAATGATGGAGGCGACGATAATGGCCCAGATAGGCCAACCTGCCGCTTCGATGATGGACCCCACAGGCATTCTCCAAAGCGTGTCACAAACGGTAGACTGTAGCCGGTTTGGCCGGGGTTCGGCAACCGCTGCAAGGCTGCTGCCACCTCGTTCCAAGATAATCGGCTAAACCATGAATTTATAAGGGGAATCCCCGATCATCCACAAAAGCTGTGGATAAAATTGTGGACAAGCCCGGGAAAAGCAGTCGGAACGATTGCCAGACAAGGCTCCCCCAGCATCCGCCCACACATTGAGCAAAAACACTAAGTTATTGATTAAATTGAAAACATCCTACAACAACCGCTCCAGCGCCGCCCCTCATACCCACCTCCCCCGCTCCACGGCGCGGAACTTTTTTTGCTGTGGATGACTTGACAACCATGATTTTCGATCAAACCCATAACGACGTCATCAGCGTCTCCGCACTCAACCGCATGGCGCGCGATCTGCTGGAAAGCGGCCTGCCGGCGCTGTGGATCGGCGGCGAGATTTCCAACCTGACGCTGGCCGCCTCGGGCCACGCCTATTTCCTGTTAAAGGACGGTAGCGCGCAGATCCGCTGCGTGATGTTCCGCCACAAGCTGGCCGGCCTGGGCTTTCGTCCCGGCGAAGGCATGCAGGTGGAGCTCAAGGGCCTGGTGACGCTGTACGAGGCCCGCGGCGAGTACCAGATCAACGTCGACACCATGCGCTCGGCCGGGCTGGGGCGGCTGTTCGAAGCCTACGAGAAGCTCAAACAGAAGCTCGCCGCGGAGGGGCTGTTCGACGTCGCGCGCAAGCGGCCGATCCCGGCGCATCCGGCCGCCATCGGCATCGTCACCTCGCCGGCCGCCGCCACGCTGCGCGACGTGGTCACCACGCTGCGCCGGCGCATGCCGAGCATCCCGGTCATCCTCTACCCGGCCCAGGTGCAGGGCCAGGGCTCGGCCGAACAGCTGGCCGCCGCCATCGAGCGCGCCAGCGCGCGGCGCGAGGTCGAGGTGCTGATCGTCTGCCGCGGCGGCGGCAGCATCGAGGACCTGTGGTCGTTCAACGAGGAGGTGGTGGCGCGCGCCATCGCCGCCTGCCCGATCCCGGTGGTCAGCGGCGTCGGCCACGAGACCGACTTCACCATCTGCGACTTCGTCGCCGACCGGCGCGCGCCGACGCCGACCGCCGCCGCCGAACTGGTTTCCCCCAGCCGCGAGCACCTGCAGGGCCAGGTGGAACTGGCGCGCCGCCATCTGGCGCGCGCGCTCGGCCGGCTGCTGACCGACAAGGCCCAGCGGCTCGACTTCCTGTCACGCCGGCTCAAACACCCCGGCGAGCACCTGCAACGTCAGCACGAGACGCTGAGAGTGGCCGAAGAACGGCTGCGGCGACGCTTGCACGGGCTGTTCGAGCAGCGTCGCTGGCGCCTGCAACTGGCCGAAAGCCGGCTCGGCCACCGCCGCCCGGACCTGGCGCGGCAGGTCCAGCAACTCGACCGCTTGGCGGAAGCGCTGCACCGCGCCGGCGACGGCTGGCTCACCCAGCGCCGGCTGGCGCTGGCACGGCTGGCGGGCACGCTGGAGGCGATGAATCCGCAGGCGGTGCTGGAGCGTGGCTACGCCATCGTGCAGAAGGCCGACGGCCGTGCCGTGCGCTCACCGCTGGAGCTGCTCAACCACGAGCGGGTGACGCTGAGACTGGCCGAAGGCAGCACCGAGGCCATCATCGAGCACCCGGCGGGAGCCCAGCCGGAGCTGCCGTTCTGAACTTGACAAGGGGGAAGCGGAAGGAGGAGCATGCGTTAATTCAAACAATCGTTTGAGACCATCATGAAACCCTCCCCTCGCCTCGTCAAGACCATCATCAATCTGTGGCCGCCGTTTCTCGGCGCCGGCATCCGGGTCAGCCACATCGCGCCCGACTGGCGCGAAGTCGACGTCAGCCTGCGCCTCGGGCTCACCAACCGCAACTACGTCGGCGTGCACTTCGGCGGCAGCCTGTACGCCATGACCGATCCGTTCTTCATGCTGATGGTGATGCAGAGTCTCGGCCGCGATTACTACGTCTGGGACCGGGCCGGCCGCATCGACTACCTCAAGCCGGGACGCGGCCGGGTCAGCGCCCGCTTCCGGCTGGACGAGGCGCAACTGGCCGAGATCCGCCGTCACACCGCCGGCGGCGAGAAGTACCTGCCCGAAATGCAGGTGGACATCGTCGACCACGAGGGCGAGGTGGTCGCCCGCGTGCACAAGACGCTGTACGTCAGACGCAAAAAAGACCGTCGCTGACGGTTTCAGAGTGCAGACAAAATCTCTAGATACGTTTCTACAGGACCCGACAGAGCCAAGCAGGAGACCAAGCTAGAGGCAGTGCCTCAGTCGCCAAAGCCGCCGAATACCTCGCGCATGCGCCCCAACACCTCCAGCGTACGCAGGTCGCCGACGCGGTAGTACACGCGGTTGGCATCCTTGCGCGTGCGCAAGACGCCCTTCTCGCGCATGATGGCCAGGTGCTGGGAAATATTGCTCTGCGAGGTACCGACGCGGTCGACAATATCCTGCACGCTGATTTCGCCGTCGCCCAGCACGGCGATGATCTTCAGACGCAGCGGATGCGACATGGCCTTCATCGCGCGCGAAGTCTGCTCGATCTGGTTGTCGTTGAACAGCAAGGGAGTCTCCATGAATCTGTTATTAGTCTGATTGCGTTACAATACTACCCAAGCTGTTCTACCCCCATCAAGAATCTCTAATATTCTGGATCGCGCGCCCACATGAACGCACTCACACCGGTACTCCTCCTGATCATGGACGGCTTTGGCCATCGCCTGGACGGCGAAGACAACGCCATCCTGCACGCCCGCACCCCAACCTGGGACGCCCTGCGCCAGCAGTACGCCTACGGCACCATCGACGCCTCGGAAGGCTACGTCGGCCTGCCCAACGGCCAGTTCGGCAACTCCGAAGTCGGCCACCTGAACATCGGTGCCGGCCGCGTGGTGCAGCAGGACATCAGCCGCATCGACTGCGACATCGAAGACGGCCGCTTTGCCAGCAACCCGGTGCTGGTTGAGGCCTTCGGCCATGCCAAGGGCCATACCCTGCACGTGCTGGGCCTGCTCTCCGACGGTGGCGTGCACGCCCACGAGAACCATATCCACGCGCTGATCCGCGCCGCCCACGCCGCCGGCGTGGAACGCATCAACGTGCACGCCTTCCTCGACGGCCGCGATACCCCGCCAAGGAGCGCCGAAACCTATTTGAAGCGCCTCGACGCCGTACTGGTCGAGTGCCCGGGCGCGCGCCTGGTCTCTGTCACCGGCCGCTACTGGGCGATGGACCGCGACAAGCGCTGGGAACGCGTCGAACCGGCCTACCGCCTGCTGGTCGAAGGCGAAGGGCTGCACCACGCCGACAGCGGTCTGGCCGCCCTGGCCGCCGCCTACGCCCGCGATGAGAACGACGAATTCGTCGCCGCCACCGCCATCGGCGAGCAGACCGCGATGCAGGACGGCGACGTGGTGCTGTTCATGAACTACCGTGCCGACCGCGCGCGCCAGCTGACCACCGCGCTGACCGACCCGGCCTTCGCCGGCTTCGCCGCGCGCCAGCCCAAGTTCGGCTACTTCGCCACGCTGACCTCCTACGGCGAGGCCTACCGCAACCCGGTGGCCTACGCCCCGCAGAAGATCCGCAACGGCCTGGGCGAATACCTGGCCAGCCTCGGCCTCAAACAGCTGCGCATCGCCGAGACCGAGAAGTACCCGCACGTCACCTACTTCTTCAACGGCGGCGAGGAGCAGGTCTACCCCGGCGAAGACCGCATCCTGGTGCCGTCGCCCAAGGTCGCCACCTACGACCTGCAACCGGAGATGAACGCACCGGAAGTTACCGACAAGATCGTCGAAGCCATCCGCTCCGGCCAGTACCACGCCATCATCTGCAACTACGCCAACTGCGACATGGTCGGCCATACCGGCAACTTCGCCGCCGCGGTCAAGGCGGTGGAAGCGCTGGACCAGTGCATGGCGCGCTGCGTCGAGGCGATGCGCGCGGCCGGCGGCGAAGTGCTGATCACCGCCGACCACGGCAACTGCGAGAGCATGTTCGACAACATGAACGATCAGCCGCACACCCAGCACACCACCAACCCGGTGCCCTTCCTCTACGTCGGCCGCCCGGCCCGCATCCGTGCCGGCGGCGCGCTGAAGGACATCGCCCCGTCGCTGCTGGCGATGATGGGCCTGGGCAAGCCCGCGGAGATGAGCGGCGAATCGCTGATCGACTTCCAGTGAAACCGTTCCTGCTGCTCACCCTGCTCACCGGGGCCGCGCTGGCGGCCCCGGCGGCCGCCCCCTTGTCCGCCGCCCCGCACCAGCAGGACCTGCAACAGGTCCGGCAGGAGATCGACAGCCTCAAGAAGGACATCGCCCAGAAGCAGGCCGTCAAGCAGGAAGCGCAAACCGCCATCCAGGCCAGCGAACAGGCGCTGCAGCAGACCAGCAAGACACTGGCCTCGCTGGAGCAGAAGCACAGCGACTCGGCGCAACAGCTGGCCGAGTTGCGCACCCAGATCGAAGCCTCACAGGCGGGACTCAAGGCCGTGCGCAAGCGGGTGGCTCTTGTGCTGGGCAACCAGTACAAGGCCAGCCGCCACGACGCCATGCGGCTGATGCTCAATGCCGGCGACCCCAACCAGACCTCGCGCGACCTGACCTACTACACCTACATCGCCCGCGCCCAGCAACAGCTGGTCGGCGACCTGATCGCCCGCCAGGGCGAGCTGGAGGCGATGTCGTTCCAGCTGGAGCAGGAACTCTCCCGCATCAACAGCCTGTCCAGCCAGAAAGAACAGGAAAAGGACCGTATCGAACTCAACCGCCAGGCGCATCAGCAGCAGCTGGCGGCACTGGCCGGCGAAATCCGCGAGCGCCAGAGCAAGCTGGTCAAGCTGCAGGAAGACCAACAGCGGCTGAGCGGCCTGATCGAGCAGATCAACCGCGAAATCGAGCGCCGCCGCCGCGAACAGGCGCGCAAGCAGGCCGAAGCGCGCCAAGCCCAGCAGGAAAAGGCCCGCAAGGCCGCCGAGCGGCAGCGCCAGCTCGCCGCCGAGGCGCGCCGCCAGGGCAAACCCGTGCCGAAAGAGCCAGTGAAACCCGCGCCGGAACAGACGGTCGAAGCGATAGCCGACGGCAGCGGCTCTGGCAAGGCCTTCAAGAGCCTACAGGGCCGCATGCGGCTGCCGGTCTCCGGCAGCATCGCCGGCCGCTTCGGCGCCCGGCGCGCGGAAGGTACCACCTGGAAGGGGCTGTTCATCAGTGCCGCCCCCGGCCAGCCGGTGCGCAGCGTCGCCGACGGCCAGGTGGTGTACGCCGACTCGCTGCGCGGCTTCGGCAACGCCGTCATCGTCGACCATGGCGGCAATTACCTGACCGTCTACACCGGGCTGTCCGCCATGAGCCGCAACAGCGGCGAGCGGGTGAAAGCCGGCGAGACGCTCGGCAGCACCGGCACACTGGACAGCGGCGAGGCGGGGCTGTACTTTGAAATCCGCTACATGGGTCGCCCGGTCAACCCGCAAAGCTGGGCGCCTTAACGGGAACACACAGACACTATGACTAGTCCACGCATGAAGAAACTGGCCCTGCTGACCGCCGGGGCCCTGGCAGGCGGCGCCTTGACCCTGAGCCTGCAGGCCTTCGCCGACAAGGACAACAGCGCCCCGCTGCCGCTCAACGAGTTGCGTACCTTTGCCGAAGTGTTCGGCCGCATCAAGCAGGACTACGTCGAGCCGGTGGACGACAAGAAACTGATCAATGAGGCGATCAAGGGCATGCTGACCGGCCTCGATCCGCACTCCGACTACCTCGACCCCGAGGCCTTCAAGGAAATGCGCGAAGGCACCCAGGGCGAATTCGGCGGCCTTGGCATCGAGATCGGCGCCGAAGACGGCCTGGTCAAGGTCATCGCCCCGATCGAGGACACCCCGGCGCAGAAGGCCGGCATCAAGAGCGGCGACCTGATCGTCAAGATCGACGACACCCCGGTGCGCGGCCTGAGCCTCAACGACGCCGTCAAGCGCATGCGCGGCAAACCCGGCACCAAGGTCACCCTGACCATCGCCCGCAAGAGCGAGACCAAGCCGCGCGTGGTGACGCTGGTGCGCGCGGTGATCAAGACCAAGAGCGTGAAGTTCAAGCTGCTGGAACAGGATTACGGCTACGTGCGCGTCACCCAGTTCCAGGAGCACACGGTGGAGAACCTGGCCCAGGCGCTGCAGACGCTGTACAAGGACAACAAGACCCCGCTCAAGGGCGTGATCCTCGACCTGCGCGACGACCCGGGCGGCCTGCTCAACGGCGCCGTCGGCGTCTCCGCCGCCTTCCTGCCCAAGGACGCCCTGGTGGTGTACACCGAAGGCCGCGCCGAAGATTCCAAGATGCGGCTGACCGCCAAGGTGCAGAACTACGCCCGCGGCGGAGCCGACCCGCTGGCCAAGCTGCCGGCCGGCATCAAGAGCATTCCGATGGTGGTGCTGGTCAATGGCGGCTCGGCCTCGGCCTCGGAAATCGTCGCCGGTGCGCTGCAGGACCACAAGCGCGCCGTCGTGGTCGGTACCCAGACCTTCGGCAAGGGCTCGGTACAGTCGGTGCTGCCACTGGGCAACGCCGGCGGCATCAAGCTGACCACCGCGCGCTATTTCACGCCGAACGGCCGCTCGATTCAGGCCAAGGGCATCGAGCCCGACGTGCTGGTCGAGGACGGCACGCTCAGCACCAGCGAGCAGCAGGCGCTGCGCGTGCGCGAGGCCGACCTGGAAAACCACCTGTCCAACCCCAATGGCGACGACAAGACCCCGGCCAAGCCGGTGCTCAAGCGCCCGGCGGTGAAACCGGCCACCCCGGCACCGTCGGCGCCGGACAACGGCAAGGAGCCGCCGAGCGACGAAGCGTCCGCGCGCGAGCCGAACCCGAAAACCGATTACCAGTTGGGACAGGCCTTGAACATCCTCAAGGTGCAGCAGATCCTGATCGATAAGAAAGGCAGCTAACACAGCCTACCCGCCGGCAGGCATGGCGTCCGACACCAAGGCGCCTTGCCCTGCCCGCGAGGGAACCCTCCCCCTGCCCCCGTGCAGAAACCGCTGTCGTCACGGCAGTGGGCATCCCATGCGAGCCAGACGCAGATCAGGTGAAAACGCTGCCGCCTGATGAAATACGCCCTCATTCCTGCTACCCTTGGCGCCACCTCAACTCGACTTCGGCGGGAGCCTGAACCGACATGCTGACCAGGGAGTTTGTCCTCTCTTTTCGTGAAGCCGCCCCCTACATCAACGCCTTCCGCGGCAAGACCTTCGTCATGGCGATCAACGGCGAGACCGTGCGCGACGGCCGCTTTCCCAGCCTGGCCAAGGACATCCAGCTCTTGGTGAGCCTCGGGGTGCGTATCGTGCTGGTGCACGGCGCACGCTGGCAAATCGATACCCTCGCCCAGCGCGCCGGCCATGCCCAGGTCTTCCACGGCGACAAGCGCAGCACCGACAGCAAGACGCTGGAACTGGTCAAACAGGCGGTCGGCTATACCCGTCACGAGATCGAAGCCGCGCTGTCGGCCAGCATGCGCCACGTCCCGGTCCAGGGCAGCCAGCTGCGCATCGCCGGCGGCAACTACCTCACCGCCCAGCCGGTGGGCGTGCTCGACGGCATGGACATGCAGTACACCGGCAGCGTGCGGCGCATCGACACCGAAGCGATGCAGGCGCGCCTCGATGCCGGCGAGCTGGTTCTGGTGTCCTGCATCGGCTACTCCCCCACCGGCGAGGCGTTCAACCTGACGATGGAAGAGGTCGCCACCCAGATCGCCATCGCCCTGAAGGCCGAGAAACTGCTGTTCATGGTGGACAGTCAGGGAGTGACCAACAGCCGCGGCGAGTTTGCCAGCACGCTGACCGCCCAGGAAGCCGAGGCGCTGATCGCCAGCGGCAACCTGAGCGGCGACGTGGCCGCCTACATGCCGTGCGCGGTCAAGGCAGTACGGCAGGGGGTGGCCCGCGCCCACATGATCGGCCGCTTCGACGACGGCGCCATCCTGGAAGAACTGTTCACCGACGGCGGCAACGGCACCATGCTGGCGCGCGATCCACTGGTGAAGGTACGCAACGCCTCGATCGACGACATCGGCGACATCATCGACCTGATCCGCCCGCTCGAAGAACAGGGCATCCTGGTCAAGCGCAGCCGCGAGCTCTTGGAGATGGAGATCAAGTCGTATTCGGTGCTGGAGCACGACGGCAAGATCTTCGGCTGCGTCGCCATGCACCCCTTCCCCGACGCCGGCATGGCCGAGCTGGCCTGCCTGGCGGTCTCGCAGCAGAAACGCGACGCCGGCTTCGGCGAGGAACTGCTCAAGCACGTCGAGTACCTGGCACGGGCGCAAGGCATGGCCTCGCTGTTCGTGCTCACCACCCAGACCGCGCACTGGTTTGTCGAGCGCGGCTTCGTCGCCGCCGACATCAGCCAGCTGCCGCTGGGCAAGCAGCAGCTCTACAATTACCAGCGCCGCTCCAAGGTGTTCATCAAGCCGCTGCATTGAGCCCTTGCGCCCGCCCTGCCCTGATCAAGGGCGCCGCAAAGGGGAGCCACGACAGGTTCCAGCCCCGGCTGGAAGCCCTGTCATCTCTATGACACAATACGGTAGTAATCTGTTATCCAAATAGCTGCAAGGAAGCGCAATGGCTAGAACCGTCAACTGCATCAAGCTGGGCCGCGAGGCGGAAGGCATGGACTTCCCGCCGCTGCCGGGTGAACTGGGCAAGCGGGTATACGAGAACGTCTCCAAGGAAGCCTGGCAAGGCTGGTTGCGTTATCAGACCATGCTGATCAACGAGAACCGCCTCAACCTGGCCGACGCCCGCGCGCGCCAGTATCTGGCCGCCCAGTTGGAGGCCTATTTCTTCGGCGACGGCGCCGATGCGCCGGCGGGTTATACCCCACCAGGCAGCAACTAACCACGGCAAAGCCCTCCGCGCGAGGGCTTTTTCGTCCCTACAACCTCGCAAGCATCCCAGAACAACCATGTCGCAACAGAACGACCTGCTGCTCAACCGCGAGCTCGGACTGATCCAATTCAACCGGCGCGTCCTGGCTCAGGCCGAAGACCCTCGGCTCCCTCTCCTTGAGCGGCTGCGCTTCCTGTGCATCGTCTCATCCAACCTGGATGAATTCTTCGAAGTCCGCATGGCCTGGCTCAACGAGATGGTGGAAACCCAGCCGGACACGCCGCTGCCGGACGGCATGACGCCGCACCAGGCGCGGCGCAAGGTATCGGAGGCCACCCACGCGCTGATCCGCGAGCAGTACGCCGTGATGCGCGATACGCTGTTCCCGGCGCTGCGCGAGGAAGGCATCCTGTTCCTGCGGCGCATCGACTGGACCGACGAGCAGCGCGAATGGGTCAAGGGCTATTTCTTCCGCGAGGTGATGCCGCTGTTGACGCCGATCGGGCTCGATCCGTCCCACCCCTTCCCCAAGGTGCTGAACAAGTCGTTGAACTTCGCCGTGGAACTGGAGGGCAAGGACGCCTTCGGCCGCCAGTCCGGCATCGCCATCGTGCAGGCGCCGCGCATCCTGCCGCGCGTGATCAAGCTGCCGGAGCATCTGTCCGACGGCAAGCACATGTTCGTGTTCCTGTCCTCGATCCTGCACGCCCACGTGCACGAGCTGTTCCTCGGCATGACGGTGAAGGGCTGCTACCAGTTCCGCGTCACGCGCGACAGCGAGCTGAACGTGGAAGACGAGGACATGAAGAACCTGCGCACCGCCTTGCAGGGCGAATTGCGCCAGCGCCAGTTCGGCGAGGGGGTGCGGCTGGAGATCGCCGACACCTGCCCGCAGCACATGCAGGACTTCCTGGTCACCCAGTTCGGGCTGGAGCCGGAAAACGTCTACCGCGTCGACGGCCCGGTCAACCTGGTGCGACTGATGCAGGTGCCGGACCTGGTCGACCGCCCGGACCTCAAGTTCGCCTCGTTCGTGCCGACCCTGCCGGCTTCGCTGCAGAAGAAATCCAGCCTGTTCGACGCGATCCGCCAGGGCGACATCCTGCTGCACCACCCCTACCAGAGCTTCCAGCCGGTGATCGACCTGTTGAACCTGGCCGCCACCGACCCGCAGGTGGTGGCGATCAAGATGACGGTGTACCGCACCGGCACCGACTCGGTGCTGATGGAGTCGCTGATCGCCGCCGCCCGCGCCGGCAAGCAGGTGACGGTGGTGGTGGAGCTGATGGCGCGCTTCGACGAGGAGGCCAACATCAGCTGGGCCTCGCGCCTGGAAGACGCCGGCGCGCACGTGGTGTACGGCGTGTTCGGCTACAAGGTGCACGCCAAGATGCTGATGGTGGTGCGGCGCGAGGAGAACGGCCTGAAGCGCTACGTGCACCTGGGCACCGGCAACTATCACCCGCGCACCGCCCGCCTCTACACCGACTTCGGCCTGATCTCCTGCAACGAACAGTTGGCCAGCGACGTCAACGACCTGTTCATCGAACTGACCGGCTTGGGCAAGGCGAGCAAATTGAAGCTGCTGCACCAGTCGCCGTTCACGCTGCACAGCATGATCCTGGAAGCGATCGAGCGCGAGGCCAAGCACGCCAGCGAAGGGCGCCCGGCACAGATCATCGCCAAGATGAACTCACTGCTGGAGCCGCAGGTAATCAACGCGCTGTACCGCGCGAGCCAGGCCGGGGTGAAGATCCAGCTGATCGTGCGCGGCGTGTGCGCCTTGCGTCCGGGCGTGGAGGGTCTGTCCGACAACATCAGCGTGCGCTCCATCGTCGGCCGTTTCCTCGAGCATCCGCGCGTGTTCTACTTCTACAACGACCGTGCCGAAGACTTGTACTTCTCCAGCGCGGACTGGATGGGGCGCAACTTCTTCCGCCGCATCGAGACCTGCGTGCCGGTGGTCGACCCCAAGATCAAGCGCCGCATGATCAAGGAAGGCCTGCGCATCTACCTCGAGGACAACGCCAACGCCTGGGACATGCAGCCGGACGGCAGCTACAAGCGCCGCCATGCGCGCGGCAAGGTGCATTGCGCCCAGCAGACGCTGCTGGACGAGTACGCCGGCTGAGCGCTGAGTTCGGTCAGTCCGACAGAACACACGGCGGCCGGGCGGAACTTCCCGTCGGTCGCCGTTTCTTATCCTTCCCTGCCCTCCTTCCGGAAATACCCTTGGATATCCTGCTCTACGCGCTGTCCGCCCTGTTGGTGCTCGCCGGCCTCGCCGGCACCGTGTTCCCCGCCCTGCCCGGCCTGCCGCTGATGCTGGGCGGCCTGCTGCTGGCGGGCTGGGTAGGCGACTTCCAGCAGATCGGCGCGGTCACACTGAGCCTGCTGGCGCTGCTCACCGCCATCGGTCTCGCCGTCGATTTCGTGGCCGGCCTGCTCGGCGCCAAGGCCACCGGCGCCAGCCGGCAGGCGCTGTGGGGCGCGGTCATCGGCAGCGTGGTCGGGCTGTTCCTCGGGCTGGCGGGCGTCATTCTCGGCCCGCTGGTCGGCGCGGCGATCGGCGAATTCCTCGCCCGGCGCGACGTCTACCAGGCCGGCAAGGTCGGGCTCGGCACCTTCGCCGGCTTCATCGTCGGCACCGTGGCCAAGATCGGCTGCGCCTTCGCCATGCTGGCGACGTTCGCGCTGGCGCTGGTTTTCTAAAGCCGGCACCACAGCACGGTGGGGAGCTCGCCCCGCTGCCAGGCTTGTCGGTCCCTTCCTGCCGGTCGAAGCCGGTTCCTGCCGGAACCCTCCCCACCTCTTGGGCTTTTGGTAGAATCCCCCGGTTAACGATGCAACCAATCAGCGTGGAACCGTCATGGCTCAATACGTAATGTCTATGCTCCGCGTGAGCAAGATCGTCCCTCCCAAGCGTCAGATCATCAAGGATATCTCGCTGTCGTTCTTCCCCGGCGCCAAGATCGGCCTGCTGGGCCTGAACGGCGCCGGCAAGTCGACCGTGCTCAAGATCATGGCCGGCGTCGACAAGGAATACGACGGCGAGGTGCAGCACCTGGCCGGCGTCAAGATCGGCTACCTGCCGCAGGAACCGCAACTCAACGCCGACAAGACCGTGCGCGAGGAAGTGGAAAGCGGCATGGGCGACGTGATGGGCGCGCAGAAGCGCCTGGAAGAGGTGTACGCCGCCTACGCCGAACCGGATGCCGACTTCGATGCGCTGGCCGAAGAACAGGCGCGCCTGGAGGCGATCATCTCCGCCGGAGCCGGCGACAACGTCGAGCACCAGCTCGAGATCGCCGCCGACGCACTGCGTCTGCCGCCGTGGGATGCCAAGATCGGTCCGCTGTCGGGTGGTGAAAAGCGCCGCGTAGCGCTGTGCAAGCTGTTGCTGTCGCAGCCGGACATGCTGCTGCTCGACGAGCCGACCAACCACCTCGACGCCGAGTCGGTGGAATGGCTGGAGCAGTTTCTGGTGCGCTTCCCCGGCACCGTGGTCGCGGTGACCCACGACCGCTACTTCCTCGACAATGCCGCCGAGTGGATCCTGGAACTGGACCGCGGCGAGGGTATCCCGTGGAAGGGCAACTACTCCAGTTGGCTGGAGCAGAAGGAAGCGCGCCTGGAGCAGGAAACCAAGCAGGAAGGCGCGCGCATGAAGGCGATGAAGCAGGAACTGGAATGGGTGCGCCAGAACCCGAAAGGCCGTCAGGCCAAATCCAAGGCGCGTATCGCCCGCTTCGAGGAGCTGTCGAGCTTCGAGCACCAGAAGCGCAACGAGACCCAGGAGATCTTCATCCCGGTGGCCGAGCGCCTGGGCAACGAGGTGATCGAGTTCGACGGCGTGTCCAAGGGCTTCGGCGACCGCCTGTTGATCGACAACCTGTCGTTCAAGGTGCCGCCGGGCGCCATCGTCGGCATCATCGGCCCGAACGGTGCCGGTAAGTCGACGCTGTTCAAGATGATCGCCGGCAAGGAGCAGCCGGATGCCGGCACGGTGAAGATCGGCCAGACCGTGCAGATGGCCTTCGTCGAGCAGACGCGCGAGGGGCTGGAGGCGGACAAGACGGTGTTCGAGGACGTGTCCGGCGGGCTCGACATCCTCAACGTCGGCAAGTTCGAGATGTCGAGCCGGGCGTATCTCGGCCGCTTCAACTTCAAGGGCGCCGACCAGCAGAAGAAGGTCGGCATGCTCTCCGGCGGCGAGCGCGGCCGTCTGCATCTGGCCAAGACCCTGCTCAAGGGCGGCAACGTGCTGTTGCTCGACGAACCGTCCAACGACCTCGACGTGGAAACCCTGCGCGCGCTGGAAGACGCACTGCTGGAATTCGCCGGCACCGTGTTCGTGATCAGCCACGACCGCTGGTTCCTCGACCGTATCGCCACCCACATCCTGGCGGCGGAAGGCGAGTCGCAGTGGACCTTCTTCGACGGCAACTACCAGGAATACGAAGCCGACAAGAAGCGCCGCCTGGGCGAGGAAGGCGCCAAGCCCAAGCGCATCCGCTACAAGCCGATCACGCGCTGAGTCCCCGCCAGCCGCTTCAGACCAACCCCGCTCCGCCCCGTGGCGCAGCGGGGTTTCTTTGCGCGTGAACAAACCGTAACAATTGTTTCGTCAGCGGGGGCTTCAAACCCGCCGCGAAACGTGCCTAGAATGGGTCGTCTTTTTGCGAAGGGGCATTCGTCCCCCACCGTGAAAGGTGTGCAGGCTCATGCGGGGCCCATGCGTTGCCAGGGCGCCCGGCGGCCGTAAAAAAATCAAATACGCAGAGGAGAATCCTCATGGAAAGCCAGTTCCACTTCCTGCCCACCGTCGCACTCCCGCCCACCACCGACCTGATCCGCCTCGATGCGCGTCCCCGGCCCTCGGTCACCATGGACAGTCCCGCTCTCGAGGTGATGACCGATCTGAAAACGGTCGATCCGGTTAGCGTGTACGAAGACACTCCGCTCGACGACGCCCACCACGAAATGGTCAGCCGCGGCATCCGGCTGCTGTTCGTGACCGACGCCGCAGACCGCCTCGCGGGCCTGGTGACGGCCACCGACATGCTGGGGGAGCGGCCGATGCAGTGCATGCTCGGCCACAACAAGCGCCGCGCCGACCTGCTGGTGCGCGACGTGATGACGCCGCGCACCGAGCTCGAGGCCTTGAAGCTCGAGGACGTCGCCAGTGCCAAGGTCGGCCACATGGTCGCCACCATGAAGCAGCACGGCCGCCAGCACGCGCTGGTAGTGGAACTCAATCCGACAACCGGCCACTACGAAGTGTGCGGCCTGTTCTCGACCACGCACATGGCGCGCCGCCTCGGCATCTCGCTGAATTTCATCCGCGTGCCACAGGCCTTCTCCGAGATCCAGCACTCGCTGCTGCACGAAAGTTGAATGCCCGGCGACCCCGCCCGGAGGCAGCCCGATGGCTGCCTTTTTTCATCCGCGCGCTCGGCGCCGTGACCGCCCGCGCCATGAATTTCTCTCATACCCCGATGGCCAGAAATCATTTGTTCCGCCGCCTTGCCCTCCCTTAGCCTACGGGCATCGGCTCATACCGCCGACTACAAAGGGAGAAAACGATGTCCTGCAAAAAAGTACTCACGCTGACCCTGCTGTGCGCCCTGCCCTGGCTGGCCCAGGCCCAGACCGTGCGCATCGTGACCGACGCCAGCTATCCGCCGTTCTCGAAGATGAACCCGGATGGCAGCATCACCGGCTTCGATCCGGACATCACCCGCGCGCTGTGCGCCGAGGCCAAGCTGGAGTGCGAGCTGAAGGCGATGGACTTCGACGGCATCATCCCGGCACTGCAGGCCAAGAAATTCGACGTGGCGATCGCCTCGATGAGCATCACGCCGGAGCGCGCCAAGGTGGTCGACTTCAGCGACATGTACTTCAAGATTCCCGGCCGCCTGATGGCCAAGGAAGGCACCCAGATCAACGACGCCTGGTTCAAGGGCAAGAAGATCGGCGTGCTGCGCAGCTCGACCCAGATGCAGGAGGCCACCGCCAAGTGGGCGCCGATGGGCAGCAAGATCAAGGTCTACAGCAAGATCACCGACGCCTTCCTCGACCTGACCGGCCAGCGCCTCGACGCCGTCTACCTGGACGCCACCATCGGCGAGTCGGACTTCCTGCAAAAGCCGATGGGCAAGGGCTTCGCCTTTGTCGGTCCGGTCTACAACGACCCGAAGTACTACATGGGCGCGGCGATGGCAGTGGGCAAGGGCAACAAGGAATTGCGTGCCAAGCTCAACACGGCGCTCAAGCAGATTCTCAGCAACGGCACTTACAAGCAGATCCAGGCCAAGTACTTCAGCTACGACATCTACCCGTTCAAGTAATCCCCTCTCCTTCCCGACCTTCCGGCGGGCATGGCATAGCCGTGCCCGCCGCCGAAAGCCCCGTCATGACCAAGACCGCCTACGCCGAAATCCACCTGCCCGCGCTGCGCCGCAATTACGCCCAGGCCAAGAGGCTGGCCGGCTCGGCACGGGTCTGGGCCGTGGTGAAATCGGACGCCTACGGCCACGGCCTCACGCGCGTGGCCTTGGCACTGCCGCACGCCGACGGCTTCGCGCTGATCCAGCCGGACGACGCCGTGACGCTGCGCCACGCCGGCATCGGCGCGCCGATCCTGCTGCTGGAAGGAGCGCTGGAGGAAGGCGATATCGATACCGCCGCGCAGCACCGTCTCGAGCTGGTGCTGCGCTCGGAACACCAGTTGCAGTGGCTGCTCAAGAAGGCGCGGCCGGTCACGGTGTGGGTCAAGGTCAATACCGGCATGAACCGCTTCGGCTTCACCCCGGAGCGGGCGCTGGCGGTGGTACGCCAGTTGCAAGCGACGTCGTTCTGCCGCGTTGCCGGGCTGATGACGCACTTCGCCTGCGCCGACCAGCTCGGCACGCCGCTGGACGAGCCCTGGCGGCGCTTCATGCAGGTGGTCGAGGCCACCGGCCTGCCGTTCACCGCCGCCAACAGCGCGGCCGTGCTGCGCGAAACGCGCACCCACGGCGCGGCAGTGCGGGTCGGCGGGCTACTCTACAACAACAATCCGTTCTACCCCGACACCCGGCTGTGGTCCGAGGCCATCGAACCGGTGATGCGCTTCGCCGCCCGCATCGTGCACGTCGACACGCTCCGGGCCGGCGACAGCATCGGCTACGGCGCGGCCTTCACCGCCAGCCACGACATGCGCATCGGCATCGTCGGTGCCGGCTACGGCGACGGCTACCCGCGCGCCGCGCCCTCCGGCACCCCGGTACTGGTGGGCGGCCAGCGTGCCGCGCTGGTGGGACGGGTGGCGATGAACGTGCTGGCGATCGACCTCTCGGCGCTACCGGCGGTGCAGATCGGCGACGAGGTGACGTTGTGGGGCGCGCCCGGACTGAGCTGCGACGAGATCGCCTGGTGCTGCGGCACCATCAGCGAAGAGTTGCAGTGCGCATTGACGAGTCGGGTGCCGATCCGGCAGATTGTGGTGGACTCCACCGTGCCCGCCCCGTCCGATGAACAAACTTCCCCCGCTCAATGCCTTGCGCATCTTTGAAGCGGTCGCCCGGTTGCAAAGCTTCACCAAGGCGGCCGAGGCGCTGTACCTGACGCAAAGCGCGGTCAGCCACCAGATCCGCAAACTGGAAGAGCATTTCGGCTTTCCGCTACTGATCCGTGGCCAGCGCGGCATCGACCTGACCCCGGAAGGCGCCCTGCTGCAGCATAGCGTGCACGACGCACTGCAGCAGATCGGACAGACCTGCGACCAGCTCAACCAGCGCCGCCACGCCATCCGCATCAAGTCGCCGCCATCGATCGCGGTGCGCTGGCTGGTGCCGCACCTGCAGGGCTTCAAGCAGCAGTTTCCCGACCTCGACATCAGCGTGAGCACGGTGTGGGAAGAAAAGCCGGTGTTCGACTGGGGCCTGTTCGACCTCGCCATCCAGTACGGCAACGGGGACTGGCCCGGCGTCACGGTGGAGCGGCTGCATCAGGAGCGGCTTATCCCGGTGGCGGCCCCTGCGCTATTGCGGGGCCGCTCTGGCCTGACGCCTGACGAGCTCGGCACGCTGACGCTGATCCACTCCACGCGCGACCGCCGCGACTGGCGACTGTGGCTGGAACTGGGCGCAGCGGAATGGCCCAGGGGGCAGAAGGAACTGCTGTTCGACGCCGACGTGATGGCGGTGGAGGCGGCGCGCTGCGGGCTGGGCGTGGCGCTGGTCGATCCGTTCATCGTGCAGGATGCCCTCGATAACGGCAGCCTGCTGGCACCCTTCGATCGCACCTTGCTCACCGGCCAGGCCTACTACCTGGTGCGGCCGCCGCACGAGCGCCACTCGCGCCGGCTGCAGCCGCTGGTCGAATGGCTGCAGAACACCATCTAGCGCATCACGATTGGGCGTGCCCTTGGTGCCCACGGCTTGGTAAAATGCACGCCAACCCGCCTTCATCCAGGATTCCAGCGTGAGCGCCATCCCCGACATCAAGCCCGGGCAGTCGATTGAACTGCTCAAGGAACTGCACATCCTCACCCGCGACGGCAAGCTCAACCAGGACAGCCGCCGCAAGCTGAAACAGGTCTACCACCTGTTCCAGTTCATCGAACCGCTGCTGGCCGAAGTGCTGGCCGAGCGCGGCGACCTGACCCTGGCCGACCACGGTGCCGGCAAGTCCTATCTCGGCTTCATCCTGTACGACCTGTTCCTCAAGGACAAGGGCGTGGGCCACATCTACGGCATCGAGACCCGCGCCGAACTGGTGGAACGCTCGCGCGAACTGGCGGCACGGCTCGCCTTCGAGCGCATGTCCTTTCTCGACCTGACGGTGGAGCAGTCGATCACCTCGCCGCTGCTGCCGGAGCGCATCGACGTGGTCACCGCGCTGCACGCCTGCAACACCGCCACCGACGACGCCATCAAGTTCGCGCTGAACAAGCAGGCGCGCTTCATCGTGCTGGTGCCGTGCTGCCAGGCCGAGGTGGCCGCGGTGCTGCGCAAGAACAAGAACCAGAGCTTCGGCCTGACGCCGCTGTCGGAAATCTGGCGCCACCCGATCCACACCCGCGAATTCGGCAGCCAGCTCACCAACGTGCTGCGCTGCCTGCAGCTGGAGGCGCACGGCTACCAGCTGACGGTGACCGAGTTGGTCGGCTGGGAGCACTCGATGAAGAACGAGCTGATCATCGCCCGCCGCACCGATGCCCCGCGCAAGAACGCCCAGCAGCGGCTGGAGAGCATTCTGCACGAGCTCAACCTGGACGAGCTGCGGGAACGCTTCGTCTACTGAGCCAAGACCCCGGCTTCGGTCAACCTGCAGATAGCGGCCAGGATTGGCCGAAGCGTTCCGCCGACCATGCATACCGCATGACTCCCGGCCTACAATGACAGACACCTCCCTCGCGAAAGGCCTGTCATGATCACGCTGTACACCTTCGGCCCGGCGCTGGGCCTGCCAGACCTCAGCCCCTTCGTGATGAAAGCCGAACTGCTGCTGAAGATGGCCGGCCTGCCCTACCAGTGCGATACCCACGGCTTTCGCCGGGCGCCCAAGGGCAAACTGCCCTATCTCGACGACGACGGCGAGCGCATCGCCGACTCCACCCTGATCCGCTTCCACCTGGAGCGCAAGTACGCCATCGACTTCGACGCCGGCTACGACGCGCGCGAGCGCGCGCTGGCCTGGGCGGTGGAAAAGATGCTGGAAGAACACCTCTACTTCACCGTGGTGCACGCGCGCTGGGTCATCGACACCAACTTCGAACGCGGTCCGGCGCGCTTCTTCGCCGCCGTGCCGGCTCCGTTGCGGCCGCTGGTCACCGCCCTGGTGCGGCGCAAGATCCGGCACTCGCTGTACGCCCAAGGCATCGGCCGTCATAGCCAGAGCGAAATCGAAACGCTGGGCTGCCGCGACATCGACGCCCTGGCCGCGCTGCTCGGCGACCGGCCCTACCTGCTCGGCGATACCCCGTGCGGCGCCGACGCCAGCGTCTACGCCTTCGTCGCCGGACTACTGTGCCCGGTGTTCGACACCGCCTTGCGCACGCAGACCGAGCACCACGCCAACCTCTGCGCCTACGCCGCCCGCATGCAGGCGCGCTACTACCCTGTCACGGCCTGAGCCGCCTCTCCCGCTTCACCAATGTCACGATGGCATATCTCCCCCTCCCAGGCCCATCACAAAAAAGCGGCCATCCGCAGGGATGGCCGAAGCAGGGCTGGAGAAACCGGGCAGCATGGAAATCAGTAGCGGTCCGGAGCATCCCGGTAGTCGTAGCGGGGCTGGGGTTCAGGATAACCGCGATAGTCGTAACGGTTCTGGTCGTCGTGGCGCTGGCGACGGATCTCTTCCGACAGGGCCTGCTCGCTGCGTGCCAGCCGGCGCTGCTCGTAATAGGACAGGTAACCGTCGGCCAGATAGGCCCGGCGCTGATCCTTGAGATCGTCCAGCTGGCGCAGCAAGCGGCGCGCTTCCCAGCGGGTCAGCGAACCATCTCGCACACCCCGCTCGATACGAACCTGGAAGGATCGGTAGGACGGATAGGGCTGGTAGTATGCCGGATCCGGCCGCTCGTACATGCCGTCCTTGGCAAAGGACGTCAACGGCAACAGACACAGGGCGACAAGCAAGGCACGTTTCATGATGAGGCTCCTTTGCGCGGTAAGAACGTGCTTGCAGTGTAAAAAGCAAGTTTGTCTGATCTATGTCGCGCCCCCGGCGCCTTGTTAAAAGATGTTAAATGGCAAGGCCCCCGCGCCTCTCCGGTCTGCGATTAACCGTCTAAACTTAATGGATACCGAAGACATGCCAGATTGAATATGAAGAGGACAACCGTGCCAGGTGGAAAGCACGCCGACGCGGCCCGCCTCTTACCAGAGCCCGCACCGGCTCAGCGGCGTTCCCCTGCCGCAGCACACCGAAGCCCCACGACCTCCTGATGACAATGCCACCTTGTACGAGGAGAACGGGGAATGAATCGGATTCTGCATCCCTTGATCAGCGTAACGCTGCTGTCGCTCGCCATCATCCTGCAGCCGGCAGGATTAACCGCCGCCCCAGGCCGGCCTCGTCGCCTCAGCGGCGCCACACCAGCCGGCCCGCTTTGCGCGAGACGTGGATGCTGGTTTCGTCGACCCAGCGGGCGTAGGGCAACGAACACAGATAGATGGCCAGGAGCGAGGCCAGCAGGCTCAGCAGCGCGGCACCGGTGTAGGACAGTTCCGGACGCAGGGCGTTGAACACCGCCGGCGCCACGGTCGCCAGCACCAGCATGTGCAGCAGGTAGGCCGAAAACGACAGCCGCCCGAGCCACGCCATGGCGCGCCCCGACAGGCACTGCCCTAGCCAGGGGCTCTTCAGCGCCGCCCAGACGATCAGCATTCCCCCCAGCGCATTGGCCAGATCATAGTTGCTCATCGATTCGCCGCGCCACGTCAAGGCCAGATGCTGCTCGATGAAGCGGTAGGAGCGGCTCTCCTCGTGATAGCCGACGAGATACAGCCCAGCCAGCAGCAGCAAGGCGGCCACGACGCGGCTATCGACGGTCCATTCACTCGCCGCCAGCCAGATCCCGAACACGAACAGCGCGTAGTACATGCCGTCGCCCCCCGGCACCAGCCACAAACAGGCCAGGGCGGCAACCGGCAACAGCCAGCCCGGACGCGACCAATACACCAGCAGGGCGGCAAGCCCATACACCAGCAGCGAACCGAAGAACTCGACGCGCATCGTCCACAGTGCCCAGTTGTAGTCAGACGCCCCCCACAAGATGGTCTCGACCGTCCCCTGCCGGAGAGCGCTCGTCAGCGAGAAATCGAAACTGCCGAACAAGCGAATCCATTCGCCGAGCGCCTGCCGATCGACCTGCGGCAGCACGAAGGCGAATACCGCCCAGGCCAGCAGGCAAGTGGCCAGGATGGGCAGCATCAGACGGAAATAACGACGCACCACCATACCGGGCAGGGACCGAACCAGACCGGTCTGACCCAATACGCTACGCCCCAGCACGAAACCGCTCAGTACGAAAAACACCGATACTGCCCCGGCGCCGGAATAAAAAAAACCGAAGGGCGAATCGAACACCCAGCGCTCGAACCCCGAGCGCAACTCGTCGACATCGCCGTGCAGATAGGGCCAGAACGTCAGTGCGGAATGGGAAAGAATGACCGCGAGGGCCGCCAGGCCGCGCACCCCCTCCACGGCCAGATTCTTGTTGCTCATGGATCCAGAACCATCCGATCCGTCATCAAAGCGAAGCATTATAAAGCCTGAGGCGACAAGCCACAGCGCTAACTTGTCATAAAGTCAAGAGCGCACGGCCAGACGCTTGCCGTGCTCCGCGCATTCCCCTACTCTTGCGCCAGTTCTCCAGCTTTACGAGCCTCTCATCGTGCAGAAACGCTATACCCTGCCCCTGCTGCTGACCGCTTGCCTGGCCGGCTGTGCCAGCACGGCCACCCCGGTCAGCCAGCCAGCCGCCCCCATCGTCATGCCGCCGGACGGCTACCCGCGGCCCGACGCCGCCTCGTCGCCGTCGGCAGAAGCATTGTCCGCCGACGTGCCGCCGATCGAAACGCCGCTCACCATCGTGCCGCCCCCCGTCGGCAAGCCGGCCGCGCCGGCACCGCGCGTACCCGCGATCAGCGAAGCGCAAGGGCGCGCCACCCTGGACAAGGCCCTGCCGCCCAAGATCCGTGACCGCGCCGGCTGGACCGAGGACATCTTCGACGCCTTCACCGCACTGAAGCTGCCCTACACCGCGGAAAACTTCTGCGCCGCCGCGGCGGTGATCGAACAGGAATCGAGCTGGCAGTCCGACCCGGTGGTGCCAGGGCTGCCCAATATCGTCTGGGGCAAGATCGGCGAAAAGGCCGCGGGCTATCACATTCCCCTGCCGCTGGTGAAGACCGCCCTGCTCAAACCCTCGCCCAACGGCCGCAGCTACAAGGAACGCATCGACAGTCTGCGCACCGAGAAGCAGATGAACGAGCTGTACGAGGACATGTCGGCCGAAGCGGAGAAAATCGGTTTTCCCACCATCATGAAGAAGAACCCGATCCGCACCGGCGGACCGATGCAGGTCAGCATCGAGTTCGCCGAAGGCCATGTGCGTGCCTGGCCCTACCCTTACCCGCGCAAAGGCGGCCTGCGTAACGAAGTGTTCAGCCGCCGCGGCGGCCTCTACTTCGGCATCGCCATCCTGCTGCAATACCCGGCCCCCTACAAGGACATGCAGTACCGCTTCGCCGACTTCAACGCCGGCCGCTACAGCAGCCGCAACGCCGCCTTCCAGACCGTGGTCGGCCGGCTCAGCGGGCGAAAGCTCGCGCGCGACGGCGACCTCCTGAGCTACGAGAAGGGGCAGGCCAACGGCGGCAGCACCTTGAGCGCCCTGCAGACGCTGGACAACCGCCTGGGCATGAGCGACAGCGCCATCCTGCGCGACCTGAAGCAGGAAAAATTCGCCGCCTTCGGCCAGACCGAGCTGTACCGCAAGGTCTATGCCCTGGCCGACCCGCTCTACGGCGGCCAGGCGCCGCGCGAACAGTATCCGCAGATCAAGCTGAAAAGCCCCAAGATTACGCGCAAGCTAACCACCGAGTGGTTTGCCGAGCGGGTGAACGGGCGCTACCAGACCTGCCTGCAACGCGCAACGCGTTGAGCATGGCGACCAGCCGGGGGGGGGCAAGCCCCCGGCCCGGCCAGCCAGAGAGCTGGGCATTCCGACACAAGATCGAGTAAGCGGAAGAGAAAAAGACAAAGCAAGAAAGCCAGCCCGTAGGCTGGCTTTCTTACTGAAACTGGCGTCCCCACGGGGATTCGAACCCCGGTTACCGCCGTGAAAGGGCGATGTCCTAGGCCTCTAGACGATGGGGACAGTGGCGCATCCGGAGCGATTCGAACGCCCGACCCTCTGGTTCGTAGCCAGATACTCTATCCAACTGAGCTACGGATGCGCTGGCGGAGAAAGAGGGATTCGAACCCTCGATACAGGTTTAAGCCCGTATGCTTCCTTAGCAGGGAAGTGCCTTCGACCACTCGGCCATTTCTCCGTGAGAGAGACGCCATATTAAAGATGGCGTCCTACCCTGTCAAGCCCTGTTATCCAGTTATCAGGCCTCGGCTACCTGATCCAGGCCGAAGGCCTTGTGCAGCACGCGCACGCCCAGTTCGAGGTATTTCTCGTCGACCAGCACCGACACCTTGATCTCCGAGGTGGAGATCAGCTGGATGTTGATGCCCTCTTCGGCCAGGGTGCGGAACATGGTCGAGGCGATGCCGCAGTGCGAGCGCATGCCGACACCGACGATGGAGATCTTGGCGACCTTGTCGTCGGCGTCGATCTTGGTGGCGCCGATGTGGGTCTGCACGTCGCGCAGGATGCCCAGGGTGCGCTGGAACTCGCCGCGCGGCACGGTGAAGGAGAAGTCGGTGGTGCCGTGCTCGCCGACGTTCTGGATGATCATGTCCACTTCGATGTTGGCGTCGGCAATCGGGCCCAGGATCTGGTAGGCGATGCCCGGCTTGTCCGGCACGCCTTTCACGTTGATGCGCGCTTCGTTACGGTCAAATGCGATGCCTGCTACTACGGCCTTTTCCATGTTTTGGTCTTCCTCGAACGTGATCAGTGTGCCTTCTCCTTCCTCTTCGAAACTGGAGAGTACACGCAGCCGAACCTTGTACTTGCCGGCGAATTCTACCGAGCGGATCTGCAGCACCTTGGAGCCCAGGCTCGCCATCTCGATCATTTCCTCGAAGGTAATGGTCTTGAGGCGGCGCGCTTCCGGCACCACGCGCGGGTCGGTGGTGTAGACGCCGTCGACGTCGGTGTAGATCTGGCACTCGTCGGCCTTGAGCGCGGCAGCCAGCGCCACGGCCGAGGTATCGGAACCGCCACGGCCGAGCGTGGTGATGTTGCGGCCTTCGTCGATGCCCTGGAAGCCGGCCACGATGACCACCTGGCCGGCCTCGAGGTCGGCGCGCATGGCGGCGTCGTCGATCGACTGGATGCGGGCCTTGCTGTACGAGCTGTCGGTCACGACCGGCACCTGCCAGCCGCAGTAGCTCTTGGCCGGCACGCCGATTTCCTTCAGCGCCATCGCCAACAGACCGATGGTGACCTGTTCGCCGGTGGAAACGAGCACGTCGAGTTCGCGTGCGTCGGGGTATGCCTGGATGTCCTTGGCCAGACCGATCAGACGGTTGGTTTCGCCGCTCATGGCGGAAACCACGATCACCAGATCATGTCCCTGAGCCTTCCATTTGGCGATGCGCCGGGCGACATTCTTGATGCGCTCGGTGGTGCCCACCGAGGTGCCGCCGTACTTCTGTACGATGAGTGCCATGCTTGCTCTTATAGGGGGAAATAAAAAATTCGAACCCCGATTCTGACCATATCTTGGGGCGAATTGCAAGGGCGTTTTCGGGCAATATCCAGCCCGCGCCCCGCAACGTCGCCAATCGAGCCGGGACGGGCGCTCGAGCCATGTACAATTTCACCAACAAACGGCGGAAAACCGCCATTTTCCTCCACAGAATGGCCGCAGACGGGTGTTTGCTTCCATGACGTGGAATCCTGCCGGTTTCCTCCCGATCGAGCGGCAAGGGTTACTCCGCATTGGCAAAGCCGGGACGGCAGGCGTTTAATTCAACATGACATCCCTGCCCGCCGTGGAAAACGCATCGGAAGGTCCCAATGAAAGTCGGCTTGTTCATCCCCTGTTTCGTCAACGAACTGTTTCCCCATGTCGCCATGGCCACGCTGGAGCTCTTGGAAGGCTACGGCGTGGAGGTCGCCTATCCCATGGAACAGTCCTGTTGCGGCCAGCCGCTGGCCAATAACGGCGACAGCGCCGGCGCCTGCGACGCCGCCCTGCGCTTCACCGCGGTGTTCAAGGACTTCGATTACGTGGTGGCGCCGTCCGGCAGCTGCGTGGCGCACGTCACGCACCATTACCCGTGGTACATCGCCGACAACGCCGACTTCCAGCGCCTGAAGCCGCGCGTCTACGAGATCGTCGAGTTCCTGCAGGACGTGCTGAAGGTGGACAGGCTGCCCAAGCCGGTGCATTTCCCGCACAAGGTGTCGATCCACCAGAGCTGCCACGGCCTGCGCGAGCTGCACCATGCCAGCCCGAGCGAGCTGATGATTCCCTACCAGTCGCGGCTGGAACGCATCCTGCAACTGGTCGACGGCATCGAGATCGGCCTGCCGGAACGGCGCGACGAGTGCTGTGGTTTTGGCGGCACCTTCAGCGTGGATGAGGCCGAGGTGTCGGTGGCGATGGGACGCGACCGCGTAGCCCAGCACGAGGCCACCGGTGCCGAGTACATCGTCGGCGCCGACCCGTCCTGTCTGATGCACATGGGCGGCATCATCCGCCACAACGGCCGCCCCATCCGCCCGCTGCACGTGGTGGAAATCCTCACCGGTCGCGGAGGTGCGGCATGAAGCCAGAGAATCTCTATCATCCTGACGCCGCGCGCGAGTTCCTGGCCGACGGCGCGCGCGCCCGCTGGCACGATCAGGCGATCTGGTTCGTGCGCCAGAAGCGCGACGCCCAGGCCCAGCAGCTGCCGGAGTGGGAGGAGCTGCGCAAACTGGCCGAGCAGATCAAGGCGCATACGCTGTCCCGGCTCGACGAGTACCTGGTCCAGTTCGAGGAGAACGCCCGCCACAACGGCGTCACCGTGCACTTCGCCGCCGACGCCGCCGAGCACAACCGCATCGTGCACCAGCTGCTGGCCGCCAGGCAGGTCAAGAAGCTGGTGAAGTCGAAGTCGATGCTGACCGAGGAGTGCGGCCTGAATCCCTACCTGGAGGAACGCGGCATCGAGGTGATCGACACCGACCTGGGCGAGCGCATCGTGCAGCTTCGGCACGAGCCGCCGAGCCACATCGTGATGCCGGCGATTCACCTGAAGAAGGAGCAGATTTCCGAGCTGTTCCATGCCGAACTCGGCACCGAAGCCGGCAACAACGACCCGACCTACCTGACCCACGCCGCGCGCGCCAACCTGCGCCAGCACTTCCTGACCGCGGACGCCGGGCTAACCGGGGTCAACTTCGCCGTCGCCGAGACCGGCGGCGTGGTAGTGTGCACCAACGAGGGCAACGCCGACCTCGGCACCGCGCTGCCGCCACTGCACATCGCCTCGATGGGCATCGAGAAGATCATCCCCAGGCTCGAGCACCTAGGCGTGTTCACGCGGCTGCTGGCGCGCTCGGCGATCGGTTCGCCGGTGACCACCTACACCTCGCACTTCCACCGCGCCCGGCCGGGCGGCGAGATGCACATCGTCGTCGTCGACAACGGCCGCAGCGACATTCTCGGCAACCCGGACTTCTACGCCTCGCTGCGCTGCATCCGTTGCGGTGCCTGCATGAACACCTGTCCGGTGTACCGGCGCAGCTCCGGCCACAGCTACAGCTACATCATCCCCGGGCCGATCGGCTCCACGCTGGGACCGAGCCGCGATATCAGGAAGCACGGCAGCATGGCCTTCGCCTGCACCACCTGCGGTTCGTGTTCCAACGTCTGCCCGGTGAAGATCAACCTGCACGAGCAGTTGATCCTGCAGCGCAAGCGCGCCTTCGATGCCGGCACGCTGAAGCCGGCCAAGAAGATGGGGCTGTTGGCGATGCGCTTCCTGACCCGACACCCTGCCTTGCTCGACACCGCCGGCAAGGCGATGCGCAAGGTGGTGCCGATCCTGCCCGCCTTCGTCAAGGACGGCACCGCCTGGAGCCGGCCGGGACGCGAGCTGCCCGAGATGCCGGAGCACAGCTTCAAGGAACTCTACCGCCGCCGCCAGGAGGACAAGCAATGAGCAGCCGCGACGCCATGCTGGCCAAGATTCGCCGCAACCGCCCGGAGGGCCCGGCTCTGCCCGACATCCACGCCGTGCCGTTCGTCACCTTCGACGACAAGTTCGCCGCCTTCGCCGGGCTGATCCGCAACCTGGGCGGGGAAGCGGTGATGCTGGCGGAAGGCCAGACCGTGGCCGAGGTGGTGGCGCGGCGCTGGCCGAACCCCGGCCGCGTGGTCGACCTGACCCTGATGCAGCACGCGGAAGCCTTCACCCCACACGACTGGCAGGACGTCGACATCGCCATCGTGCCCGGCGATCTGGCCGTGGCGGAGAACGCCGCGGTGTGGATCAGCCACCCCGACAACATCTTCCGCTCGCTTTACTTCCTCACCGAAAAACTGGTGATGGTGGTGCCCAGGGACAAGCTGGTCGACACCATGCGCGATGCCTACGGCCAGATCGCCATCCGCGAGCACGGCTTCGGCGCCTTCATCGCCGGCTCGTCGCGCACCGCCGACATCGAGCAGAGCCTGGTGATGGGCGCACACGGCGCCATGGCGGCGCTGGTGATCTTCTGCTGACCGCCTCCCCTACCCTTTTCCCTCATTTGGTGTGTTGCTCTGCCACAGACCCCGCTCGCGGGTCTGTGATTGTTGACAACCCCCTTTTGCGAAGCGGAAGGGGGTTGTCGTGTAAACAGGAAGGCTGCGGATTCCATAACGGATCAGGAGCGGCCCGGCTTTGCCGGGTCCGGTAGAATCTGAACAGGATACTTTGTCAGCAGCCTGAGACCCCGCTCGCGGGGTCTCTTTTTTTGTTCGGCACACATGAAAAACCCCGCCACAGCGGCGGGGTCGAGGAACGGGACTTACTTGTAACGCGGCGGCAGGAGCAACGCCGGGATCTCGCGCTGGCGCTTGCCGGCGCGGGGCTTGAGCACCTTGCGCGGCTCGCCGTTGTCGGGCTTGCGCGGAAGCTCGCCGGACGGCGCACCGCCCTGGGAACGGGAAGCGCCGCGGCCGCCGCGTGAGCCCTCCAGCGGGCGGCGCGCCGTGCTGGCGATCTCCTCTGGCGGGCGCTCCAGCCACGACGGCCAGAAGCCGGAAACCGGCTGCGGCGTCAGCTTCTGGCGCGTCAGCTTTTCGATCGCCTCGAGCTGCTTGCCCTCATCCTGGCCCATCAGCGAGATGGCCACGCCGGAGGCGCCGGCCCGGCCGGTGCGGCCGATGCGGTGCACGTAGTCCTCCGGCGCGTTGGGCAGCTCGAAGTTGACCACGTAGGGCAGTTCGGAAATGTCCAGCCCGCGCGCCGCCACGTCGGTCGCCACCAGCACCTTGACCTCGCCGTTCTTGAACGCCGTCAGGGTTTCCAGCCGCGCCCCCTGGGCCTTGTCGCCGTGGATCGCCTCGGCGGCGTGGCCGTCGCGCTTCAGGTCGCGCGCCAGTTGGTCGGCGGAGAGCTTGGTCTTGCAGAACACGATGACCTGCCCCATCTGGCGCTCGCGGATCAGGTGCGACAGCAGGTAGCGCTTGCGCTGGCTGTCTACCGAGAACACCAGTTGCTCGACCTGGGCGTTGGTGGAGTTCTGCCGCGCCACCTCCACGGTCTGCGGATCGCGCATGAACTCTTCGGCCAGGCGCTTGATCTCCGGCGCGAAGGTGGCGGAGAACAGCAGGGTCTGACGCGTACGCGGCAGCATGCCGAGAATCTTGCGGATATCGTTGATGAAGCCCATGTCCAGCATGCGGTCGGCTTCGTCCAGCACCAGCACGTCGACCTTGTTGAGCTGCACGGTCTTCTGGCCGACGTGGTCGAGCAGGCGGCCCGGCGTGGCGATCAGGATTTCCACGCCGCGGCGCAGTTCCTGCGTCTGCGGGTCCATGTTGACCCCGCCGAACACCACGGTGGAGCGCAGTGGCAGGTACTTGGTGTAGGCCGCGGCATTGACCGCGATCTGGTCGGCCAGCTCGCGCGTCGGCGACAGGACCAGCGCACGCACCGGGTGCATCGCCGGCGAGGCACTGGTGCTGGCGAATTTCTTCAGACGTTCCAGGATAGGCAGCATGAACGCTGCCGTCTTGCCGGTGCCGGTCTGTGCGGCAGCGAGCAGGTCGCGTCCGGACAGCACCAGCGGGATGGCTTTGGCCTGGATCGGCGTGGGCTCGGAATAGCCCTGCTCGTCGATGGCGCGGAGAATCTCCGGCGACAGCCCAAGCTCGGCAAATGACATGAACAATACTCCTGCGGTAACACCCGGGACGGCCGATCACGGGCCGGCCGTCTCGAAAAGAATGTTGGTTTCAGTGACAAATAAAAAGGCTGACGCCGCCCTAAGGCGGCGCCAGCCGGTCGTTCAGCTCAGTTGGGCCGCGACGCTGATCAAGAGGATCACGAACAGCCACAGCAAGGCGGAGCGCCACACCAGGCCCACCGCGCTCTTCAGGTAGTCGGGGTCGGACTCCTCGCCCAGCCCCAGCTCCGGGCGGAACTTGATGGTGTAGTCCTGCCGCACCGGATCGCCCAGCTTGACGCCAAGTGCGCCGGCCGCCGAAGCGAGCAGAATGCCGTGCGCGTAATGCCCCCAGGTGCGGGCCTGCGAGCGCCAGCAATAGAGCGCATCCTCGAAGTCGCCCATGATGGCGAAGCTGATCGCCGTCAGGCGCACCGGAATCCAGTCCAGCCAGCTCATGGCGCGCGCCGCGAAGCGGCCGAACAGATCGTCGCCCGAGCTGCGCTCGCCCCACTTCTGGTGCAGGATGTAGCTCAGACGGTACAGCACGGCGCCGGCCGGGCCCGGCAGGACCAGGAACCAGAACATGGTGCCGAACACGTGGCGATAGCTGTCCACCACGCCCTGCTCGATCGACAGCCGGGAGATCTCGTTGACCGACAGCTCCGCCGTCGGCTGGCCGGTCCAGTGCGCCAGCGTCTGGCGCGCGTCGAAATCGCGCCCTTCCGACAAGGCCAGGGATATCTCGGAAAACGAGCTGGAAAAGTGGCGGAACCCCATGGTCAGGTACAGCACCAGCACGTTCCACGCCAGCCCCAGCACCGGGCTGATCGCCATCAACAAGTAATACCCCCCCAGCGCCACCAGGAGCGGCGGCAGCATCGCCGCCAGCCACGCCATCACGCCGTGCCGGTTAAAGCCGGCATTCAGGTTGCGCTCCAGGTGGTTGGCATAACGGGTGAACAGCAGCCAGACCCGGTTGCGGTTACCCAGCGGGCGGAGTTGCTCGAGTGCGAGTGCGAGGATGAGAGATAACAGGGTCATGGCTTATGGTCTTGAGGTGGTCTCTGGCCCAGACGCACGATACCACAAAGGCATCGTCCCGCCCACCCGAGCCACTCAAGCCGAGCCGAGATGGCGGCCGCCGCCGGAGAGCGTGGGCAAGGATCCGTCCTTGCCGTAACCGAGCGTGGAGATGGCTGCCTGGCGCAGCACCTCGAGCGTTTCCTCGGTCTGGGCGAGGTGGCGATCGACCAGTTGGCCGTTCAGGCGGTTGATCGCCTGCACCTGCTTGAGCGCGCTGTCGAGCTCGCCCCAGGCCTCCCGGGCGGCAGCCTTGTCGGCGAGCCAGGCGTGCACCCGCTCGGCATCGGTCAGGCCGGCCTCCTGCATCAGCCCGGCACGCTCACGGGCCTGGGCGGCCAGTTGTTCGAGCAGGCGCGTCTTTTCCGCGGCAAGCGGTTCGAGCGCCGCCACATCGTTGCGGATCAGCACTGCCTGCTCCCGCTGCATCAGGGCCGCCAGTTCCTTGAGCAGGGTGGTTTCACTGTGGCACAGCGCGATGAAGGTGTCGGCTTGCGGCATGCGGCGGGCGTCCGGCGAAGGAAGGATCGAACTCAACGGGACAGCAGTTCCTGCGCCGAGGCGATGAGCTGATCGGCGATCTTGTCCGGGTTGATCTGGAACGAACCGGAAGCGATGGCCTGCTTGATGGCGTCCACCTTGGCCGCGTCGAATGCCGGCTCAGCGCTCACCTCGCGCTCGATGGCGCCGATCTTGGGGTTGATGGCGACATTTTCCGAGGCGGCGGCGCTATCGGATGTTTTGGGCGTGCTCTCCCGTCGCACGGACTTGCTCAGGGCGCCATACGCTCCGAGTGCCTTGCTCGTGTTGTCGATTTTCATGGCTTACGTCCTTCCACGAGAGAGATTGGGGGATTTGGCTTTATTATCGACTGAAAAAACAGAATCTTGAGCATTTTATTTTCAAAATGACACCAGCACGCTGCCGTCGGCCTGAACCACGCCGCTGACCTCCCGCCCGCTCGCCATCCTCACCCGCACCGTTTCCCCGACGGCGGCATTGCCGCGCGCCGTACCATCGGCATTCACGGCAAAACCGTCGCCACGAGCCACCACCCGAACCCGCTGGTTGGTCCTGACCACGTCGGGTTGCTGCAACATGAAGCTCCTGAGCCAGCCCCCCGCCGGCACGCTGCTCTTCATGCTCTGGCCGATGGCCTGGTCGAGCCGGTTGAGCACGTTGCGCCCCAGCGCCGGCGAGTTCATCTCGACCAGCTTGACATCCTCCTGCGACAGCACCTCGCCGGCCTTGAGCGGCCGGGTCGCCACCACGCCCATGCGTTTTTCGGTGATCGTCACCAGCAAGCGCAAGGACCAGCCCGCAGAGGGGCAAGACAGATCGAGCGAGCTGTTGCCCACGGGCGCAGCCCCTGGCGTCCATCCCACCTGCGGCTGCTCGCAGGCAGGGAGCGCCAGGCGTGGGTCCAGCCGGCCCAGCGTGAAGCTGGCCGGGCGATAGCGCAGCTCCTGCTCGACGAAGCGCCGCGCCGCCTGCTCCAGCGCCGCCAGGTTCTGCGTGGCCGCCATCAGCTGGAGCGGAAACAGCAGCGCCGCCAGCAGGACCGATAATGCGATAAGGCATTTTTGCATGCGGTTCATTCTACCCGAGAAATGGCCCGGCCGAGGGCGCAGCGGCGGACATGAGAAAGGCCCCTCTCGGGGCCTTGGTCGAATCATCGAGCAACGCGGATCAGGCCAGCGCCTGCTCGATGAACCGCTTGACCGCTGCCGCGTCGGCGTCGAACACCGTCACGCGCTGCGGCAGGTTCTCGATGCCGTCGAAGCCGGCCGGGCGCGGCGGATCGCGGTCCAGCGCCTCGCGGATGGTGTCGGCGAACTTGGCCGGCAGGGCGGTTTCCAGGCAGACAATGGTCTCGCCAGGCTGGCGCAGTTCGCGCGCCACCTTGATGCCGTCGGCGGTGTGGGTGTCGACCACCACGCCGTCCTCGGCATCCACCGCGCGGATGGTGGCGAGGCGATCTGCGTGCGTGCTCTTGCCGGAGACGAAGCCGAACTGCTCGCGTACGGCAGCCAGCTGGTCCGACAGGTCAAAGCCCTCGCCCGAGTCCACTTTGGCCCACAGCTCGCGCACCTTGGCCGGGTCGCGACCGACCAGGTCGAACACGAAGCGCTCGAAGTTGGACGCCTTGGAGATGTCCATCGACGGGCTGGAGGTGACCCAGGTGTTGGCGGTGCCGCGCGGGCGGTAAACGCCGGTGCGGAAAAACTCGTCGAGCACGTCGTTCTCGTTGGTGGCGACGATCAGGCGCTCGATCGGCAGGCCCATCTGCTTGGCAATGTGGCCGGCGCAGACGTTGCCGAAGTTGCCGGACGGCACGCAGAAGCTGACCTTCTCATCGTTGCCGGCGGTGGCGTTGAAATAGCCCTTGAAGTAGTACACCACCTGCGCCACCACGCGCGCCCAGTTGATCGAGTTGACCGTGCCGATCTTGTGGCGCGCCTTGAAGGCGTGATCGTTCTGCACCGCCTTCACGATGTCCTGGCAGTCGTCGAACATGCCCTTGATGGCGATGTTATGGATGTTCTCGTCCTGCAGGCTGTACATCTGCGCGCGCTGGAACGGGCTCATCAGGCCATCCGGGCTCAGCATGAACACGTTGATGCCGGCCTTGCCGCGCATCGCGTACTCGGCCGCCGAGCCGGTATCGCCCGAGGTGGCGCCGACGATGTTGAGCTGCTCACCCTTCTTGGCCAGCACGTACTCGAACAGGTTGCCGAGGAACTGCATCGCCATGTCCTTGAACGCCAGGGTCGGTCCGTTGGACAGCTCCAGAATCACCAGACCGTTCTTCAGGCGCTTGACCGGGGTGATCTCGGCCGAGCCGTACACCTCGGCGGTGTAGGTGCGATCGAGGATGTCCTTGAGGTCGGCCTCGGGGATATCGGTGGCGAACAGGCGGATCACCTCGAACGCCAGTTCGGCGTAGGAGAGACCGCGCCAGGCGTCGAGCTGTTCACGGCCGATCTGCGGATAGCGCTCCGGCAGGGCCAGACCGCCGTCGGGCGCCAGCCCCATCAGGATGGTGTCGGAAAACGGCAGCGGCTGCATGCCGCCGCGGGTGCTGATGTAATGCATAAGGGTTCCGTTCAGCCGTTGAGTTCTTCCATACGCAGACGCACCACCTTGCCTGCCACGCTGTCGAGTGCCTCGATCGCGGCGATGGCCTGGTTGACCCGCTTTTCCTGCACGCGGTGGGTCAGGATCACCACCTCGGCGGAACCGTCGGCCACCGCGCCCTTCTGGATCAACGCCTCGATCGAGATGCCGTTGTCGGCCAACAGGCGGGTGATCTCGGCCAGCACGCCGGCGCGGTCGGCGGCGGCGATGCGCAGGTAGTAGGAGCTGTGGATCTCGTCGATCGGCAGGATCGGCGTGTCTTGCAGACGGTCCGGCTGGAACGCCAGGTGCGGCACGCGGTGCTCGGGGTCGGCGGTCAACAGGCGGGTCACGTCGACAATGTCGGCGACCACGGCCGAAGCGGTCGGCAGCGCGCCGGCGCCGGCGCCGTAGTACAGGGTCGGGCCGATGGCGTCGCCCTTGGCCATCACCGCGTTCATCACGCCGTTGACGTTGGCGATCAGGCGGTCTTCCGGGATCAGCGTCGGGTGCACGCGCAGCTCGATGCCGGCGTCGGTGCGGCGGGTCAGGCCCAGCAGCTTGACGCGGTAGCCCAGTTCTTCGGCGTACTTGATGTCGCGCCCGTCGAGCTGGCTGATGCCTTCGAGGTAGCACTTGTCGAACTGCATCGGGATACCGAAGGCGATCGACGCCATGATGGTGAGCTTGTGGCCGGCGTCGTGGCCTTCGATGTCGAAGGTCGGGTCGGCTTCGGCGTAGCCCAGGCGCTGCGCTTCGGCCAGCACGTCGGCGAAGCTCGCGCCCTTGTCGCGCATCTCGGTCAGGATGAAGTTGGAGGTGCCGTTGATGATGCCGGCGATCCACTCGATGCGGTTGGCCGACAGGCCTTCGCGCAGCGCCTTGATGATCGGGATGCCGCCGGCCACGGCAGCTTCGAACGCCACCATCACGCCCTTTTCCTGGGCGCGGGCGAAGATTTCATTGCCGTGCACGGCCAACAGTTTCTTGTTGGCGGTGACCACGTGCTTGCCGTTCTCGATGGCTTTGAGCACCAGCTCCTTGGCGATGGTGTCGCCGCCGATCAGCTCGACCACGATGTCCACGTCGGGATGGTTGACGATCTGCATGGCGTCGTCGACCACCGGCACGTCCGGGCCGACCACTTCGCGCGCGCGCTCGAGTTCGCGGTTGGCCGCCATGAACAGGCGGATTTCACGGCCGGCGCGGCGGCTGATTTCTTCGGCGTTGCGTTTGAGGACGGTCGCGGTACCACCGCCGACCGTCCCTACTCCCATCAGACCAATATTGATCGGCTGCATGGCATCTCCTGAATTGATGAATAGTGTCAGATTTTTTATGTATCCCCGGCTCAAGGCCAACCGGCAAGGGCGCGGAGCGCTTGCCGCTGGGTCCTGCGCCTAAACAAAAGAGGGAGCCCGCCGGCCCCCTCTTTTACTGCCGTACTGCAGCACCCATTGTGCCACGATCATGCTGCGCGTGACGTTAAAACTTGCCCTTAATCAGTACCATGGCGCTTGCGATAGTTCTCGAGGAAGCGCGCGATGCGGCCGATGGCTTCGATCAGGTCGTCGCTGTTGGGCAGGAACACCACGCGGAAGTGGTCCGGGGCGATCCAGTTGAAGCCGGAGCCCTGCACCAGCAGCACCTTTTCCTCCTGCAGCAGCTCCAGAATGAACTGCTGGTCGTCGCTGATCGGATAGACCTTCGGGTCGAGCTTCGGGAACAGGTAGAGCGCCCCCTGCGGCTTGACGCAGCTGACGCCGGGAATCGCCGTCAGCAACTCGTACGCCAGGTCGCGCTGACGCGCCAGCCGCCCACCCGGCGCCACCAGATCGTCGATGCTCTGGTAGCCACCCAGCGCGGTCTGGATGGCGAACTGGGCCGGCACGTTGGCGCACAAGCGCATCGAGGCCAGCATGTTGAGGCCTTCGATGTAATCCTTGGCATGCTTCTTCTCGCCCGACAGGATCATCCAGCCGGCGCGGTAGCCGCAGGCGCGGTAGTTCTTGGACAGGCCGTTGAGCGTGACGCACAGCACGTCCGGCGCCAGGCTGGCGATCGAGGTGTGGCGCACCTCGTCGTACAGCACCTTGTCGTAGATTTCGTCGGCGTAGATGATCAGCTGGTGCTGGCGCGCCAGCTCGACGATCTCGGCCAGGAGTTCGGGCGGATAGACCGCGCCGGTCGGGTTGTTGGGGTTGATGACGACGATGGCGCGGGTATTGGCGGTGATCTTGGCGCGGATGTCCTCGATGTCGGGGAACCAGCCGGCCTCCTCGTCGCACACGTAGTGCACCGCCTTGCCGCCGGCCAGGCTGACCGCGGCGGTCCACAGCGGGTAGTCCGGCGCCGGCACCAGCACCTCGTCGCCGCCGTCGAGCAGGGCCTGCATCACCATCACGATCAGCTCGGACGCGCCGTTGCCGATATAGATGTCTTCCATCGCCACGTTGGGCAGGTGCTTCTGCTGGGCGTAATGCATGATCGCCTTACGCGCGGCGAACAGACCCTTGGAATCGCTGTAGCCCGAGGCATCCGGCAGGTTGGAGATCACGTCCTCGATGATCTCGTCCGGGGCGAAGAAGCCGAACGGCGCCGGGTTGCCGATGTTGAGCTTGATGATGCGGTGGCCTTCTTCCTCCATCTTCTTGGCGTGCTCGAGGACCGGACCGCGGATGTCGTAACAGACGTTGGCGAGTTTTTGCGATTTGTGTACAGGCTGCATGGCAGAGTCGTTAACCGTGGTAATCCGCCCGCCGGAACCCTTGGCCCGTTTGCGGCGACGCGGTGAGTGTTCGTTCAAGATTCATCCCCTGGGTGCGGCAAACACAACGGCGCCGGCGTAAAGCCGGCGGTCGTCCTTGGCGGCGGGTCAAGCTATAATCGTATCCGAATACGTGGTGCACTGCACTAGCCGCAGATCCCGTTCAGAAAGCCCTGCAATGAAACTACATCAAGCCACCGGACAAGGCCAGAACCTGTTCACCGGCTACGGCGAAGGCCATGTCCTGATCAACAAGATCCGCCACGACGGCAACCTCGTGGTCACGCCGGACGAGGTCCGGCCGTGGGCGCCGGCCAGCTTCGAAGAACTGGCCAGCGAACATTTCACCGTGCTGCTCGAACTGGAACCGGAAGTCGTGCTGTTCGGCAGCGGCGCGCGCCTGCGCTTTCCCCATCCGCGCCTGACGGCCGAGCTGACCAACGCCGGCATCGGCGTCGAGGTGATGGACACCCAGGCCGCCTGCCGCACCTTCAACATCCTGCTGGCGGAAGACCGCCGGGTGATCGTGGCGCTGTTCAGCTAACCGCCCGGTTTTCCCCGCCTCACGCGACAACGCCGCTGTCCTGGCCACAGGCAGCGGCGTTGTTCGTCTGACGGCATGGCGGTGGCGCTTACAGCCAATCGCGCAGCAGCAATACCGCTAAGAGCAGCGCGATCAGCGCCAGCCGGAAGTTCTGCCGCTTCTGCTCGCGCATCAGGTGCATGTAGCCCTCGATCAACAGCTCGCCGCGGCTCGCCGAGAGCACCTCGTTGAGCTTGCGCGGCAGTGCCGGCAAGGTCGTCGCCCATTGCGGCGCCTCGTGGCGGAGGGTCTTGATCAGGCCGCGCCAGCCGATCTGCTCGTTCATCCACTTGGTCAGGAAGGGTTTGGCGGTATCCCACAGGTCGAGGTTGGGGTCGAGCTGGCGCCCCAGCCCCTCGATGTTGAGCAGGGTCTTCTGCAGCAACACCAGCTGCGGCTGAATCTCGACATTGAAGCGGCGGCTGGTCTCGAACAGGCGCAGCAGCACCAGGCCGAACGAGATCTCGGACAGCGGCTTCTCGAAGATCGGCTCGCACACCGTGCGCACCGCCGCCTCCAGTTCCTCGGCGCGCGTTTCCTTGGGCACCCAGCCCGATTCGATGTGGGCGGTGGCGACGCGGTGGTAGTCGCGGTTGAAGAAGGCGAGGAAGTTGACCGCGAGGTAGTGCTTGTCGACGTCGGTGAGCGAACCGACGATGCCGAAGTCGAGCGCGATGTAGCGCCCGTCCGGCGCCACGAAGATGTTGCCCGGGTGCATGTCGGCGTGGAAGAAGCCGTGGCGGAACACCTGGGTGAAGAAGATCTCGACGCCGAAGCGGGACAGTTTCTTCAGATCGATGCCCTGCTCGCGCAGGCGCTCGATCTGGCCGACCGGCGTGCCGTGCATCCACTCCAGCGTCAGCACCTCGCGCGTGGTGTAGTCGTAGAACACCTCGGGCACGATCAGCTGGTCAGAACCCAGGAAGTTGCGGCGCAGCTGCGAGGCGTTGGCGGCCTCGTGCATCATGTCGAGCTCGTCGTGCAGGTACTTGTCGAACTCACCGACCACCTCGCGCGGCTTGAGGCGCTTGCCGTCGACGAAGAAGCGCTCGACCCAGCCCGCCAGCGTGCGCATCAGCGCCAGGTCCTGCTCGATCACCGGCTGGATGCCGGGGCGCAGCACCTTGACCGCCACCTCCCGTCCCTTGCTGCCATCCGGCAGCCTGAGCCAGGCCCTGTGCACCTGCGCCACCGAGGCGCTGGCGACCGGCACGTCGTTGAAGTCGGCGTAGAGGTGGTCGACCGGTCGGCCAAAACTCTGCTCGATCACCTGGCGCGCCAGCGCGCCGTCGAACGGCGGCACCTTGTCCTGCAGCCGCGCCAGCTCGTCGGCGTAGTCGGCGGGCAGCAGGTCGCGCCGGGTGGACAGCACCTGGCCGAACTTGACGAAGATCGGCCCCAGGCTCTCCAGCGCCTCGCGCACGCGCTGCGGCAGCGGCGCCGAGGTGTCGCGGCGCAGCGGGCAGAAGCGGAACAGGGTATGGACGAAGCCGAGCCGGGAATGGCCCTCGAAGAAATCGTCGAGGCCGTAACGGTAGAAAGTGGAAACGATCTTGATGAAACGCGAAATCCGCATGATCGGCAGGGTGCCTTATGAATTCTTCTGATTGACGGCGGCTTCCAGGGCCGCCAGACGCTTCTCCAGCCGCGCGGCATCGTCGCGCAGCGTGTCCACGGCGTGGACGAAGCCGTCGACCTGCGGCTTCTTGGCGAGCAGCGGCGCTTCCTCGCGCAGGTGCTCGATCCAGTTCTCGGCCAGGCGCCAGGCGATCTCGCCCTTGACGCCCAGCATGCCGCGCGCCAGTTTTTCCAGACGGCTGGCGGCGACGTCGCCGACCACGCGCGACAGGTCCTCGGCGGCATCCCACTTGAGCCCGCCGACCAGCCGTGCCACCGCGGTGGCGAGTTCGGTGTCGCCTTCCAGCGTGATGTCGGCCAGATCGGGCTGACGTCCGCTGAGCGTGGCCACGGCGACACTGTGCTTGAGGCGGATTACTGCCTCCGGTTCGCCCTCGCAGGCGGCAAGCCAGCCGTCCTCGGTGATCACGCCGCTGACCGCCAGCGGCGGCAAGGCGATGGCCACACGCCGTCCGGAGAAGCGGGCGAACTCCTCCCGCACCACCGGGTGCTGGTTCAGCACGTGGTTGAAGGCGGCAATCTGGAGCTTCATGTCATGATCCTCGAATGACGATACGATGCCTCGGCCGACCGGCTCAGGTCTTCAGCCGGGCAAACAGCAGGTTGACGCCCAGCGCCACGAACAGGCCGCCACAGACCCGGTCGAGCCAGCGCGACACGCTGCTGCCGCGCAGCCCTTGCCCCAGCCACGCCAGACCGCAGCACCAGAGATGCTCAGAACTTGTAGCCCTTGTGCAGCGCCACCACCCCGGCCGACAGATTATAGTAGTCGACCTTGCCGAAACCGGCGTCGAGCATCATCTGCTTCAGCATCTCCTGGTCCGGGTGCATGCGGATCGACTCGGCGAGATACTGGTAACTGGCGGCGTCGTTGGCGACCAGCTTGCCCATGATCGGCAGCGCCTTGAACGAGTACAGATCGTAGAACGGCGACAGCGGCTTCCACACCTTGGAGAACTCCAGCACCAGCAGCTTGCCGCCCGGCTTGAGCACGCGGTGCATCTCCTTCAGCGCCACGTCCTTGTGCGTCATGTTGCGCAGGCCGAAGGCCACCGACACCAGGTTGAAGTAGTTGTCCGGGAACGGCAGCTTCTCGCCGTCGGCCAGCGCCACCGGCAACACGATGCCTTCGTCCAGCAGGCGGTCGCGGCCCACGGTCAGCATCGAGCTGTTGATGTCGGTCAGCCACACCTCGCCGGTCTTGCCGACGCGCTGGGCCCAGCCGCGCGACAGGTCGCCGGTACCGCCGGCGATGTCGAGCACCTTGTCGCCCGGCTTGACGCCGGCGGTGTTGAGCGTGAAGTGCTTCCACACCCGGTGCAGGCCGCCCGACATCAGGTCGTTCATCACGTCGTACTTCTTGGCCACCGAATGGAACACCTCGGCCACCTTACCGGCCTTCTCGCTCTCGTCGACCGTCTTGAAACCGAAATGCGTCTGCTTGTCCATGCTTACTCCCTGCTCGCGCCGGCGGCGGCGAGTCGATCAAGATAATCCTGCCAGTACTGGTCGTGCTTGACGCCCAGTTCGTATAAATAGGCCCAGCCGTAAAGCCCGCTGTCGTGGCCATCGTCGAAGGTGATCTTCAGCGCGTAGTGGCCGACCGGCTCCAGCGCGGTGATGCCGACGTGGCGCTTGCCGACCTGCAGCACCTCGTTGCCGACGCCATGGCCGCGCACCTCGGCCGAGGGCGAGTAGACGCGCAGGTATTCGCACGGCAGCTCGAAGCGGGCGCCGTCGTCGAAAGTGATTTCCAGTACTTTCGATTGGGTGTGCAGTTTGATTTCCGTCGGAAGCGGTGTGCTGCTCGCTGCGGCCATGATGTGCTCCATCGTGCAAAAACGGCGATCAAGGTTGGCCGAAGGCGAAACGGCCAGCCTTGATCCGGGTCAGTCGGCTTGCCTCTCCAGCAGCATGGCGTCGCCATAGCTGAAAAAACGGTAGCGTTGTTCCACCGCGTGGCGATAGGCGTGGCGGATGGTGTCCACCCCGGCGAAGGCCGATACCAGCATCAACAGCGTCGACTTGGGCAGGTGGAAATTGGTCAGCAGACGGTCCACCACCTTGAAACGGTACCCCGGCGTGATGAAGATGTCGGTCTCGCCGCGCCCGGCCGCCAGCGCCCCGCCCTGCGCCGCCGACTCCAGCGCACGCATGCTGGTGGTGCCTACCGCCAGCACCTTGTGCCCGGCGGCCTGCGCGGCGGCGATGGCGTCGACGGTGGCCGGCGGAATCTCGTAGATCTCGCTGTGCATCTTGTGCTCGGCGATGTTCTCCACCCGCACCGGCTGGAAGGTGCCAGCGCCGACGTGCAGCGTCACGTAGGCCAGCGTCACGCCCTTGGCACGCAGTGCGTCCAGCATCTCCTCGGTGAAGTGCAGGCCGGCGGTCGGCGCCGCCACCGCGCCGCGCTCGCGGGCGTAGACGGTCTGGTAGCGGCCATCGTCATCGGCGTCGGTATCACGCTCGATGTAGGGTGGCAGCGGCAGCTGGCCCGAGGCCTCGAGGATGTCGAACAGGTTGTCGTCGGCGAGGAAGCGCAGCTTGAACAACTCGCCGACACGCTCCACCATCTCGGCCTGCCAGCGGCCGGCAAACACGATGCGGCCGCCCGGCTTGGGCGACTTGGACGCACGTACGTGCGCCAGCGCGGTGTGTGCATCCAGCACGCGCTCGATCAGCGCCTCGACCCTGCCTCCGGACGCCTTCTCGCCGAACAGCCGCGCCTTGATCACACGGGTATCGTTGAACACCATCACGTCGCCCGGCCGGATGCGCTCCAGAATGTCGGCGAACGCCAGATCGGCGAGCGTCATGCCGTCCACGTGCAACAGGCGGCTGGTGCCGCGGCGCTCGGGGGGGTGCTGGGCGATCAGCTCATCGGGCAAGTAGTAGTCGAAATCGGATAACTGCATAAGTTCGTGCGGACGGGTAAACCGCAAGATTATACTCTTCCTCGCCGCCTGCTGGCAGCGGTTCGGCACGATGCGCCGTCGGCCCGCATGGCATGATTTCGCCTGCGGCTGGACTTTCCGCCGCAGGCGACTACAATGGGCCGGTTGCCGCTGCAGTCCCCACCCTCGCGGCATTTTCCCCACACCCGCACCACCGCATTCCCTGGGTAAAAAACGGCAAAAGCTGGACATCATGCAGCGAATTGCGGCAAACTCGCGCCCATGATGAAGAACGGGACGTAAGTCTTGACCCCAAAAATCCTTGTTTTGCACGGTCCCAACCTGAACCTGCTAGGGGTTCGGGAGCCTCAGCATTACGGCCGCGACACGCTCGACGCCATCAACCAGCGCCTGACCGCTCAAGCCCAGGCTGCCGGTTTTGCGCTGGAAGCGCTGCAAAGCAACGCCGAGCACGTGCTGATCGAACGCGTGCATCAGGCACTCCATGACGGCACCGCGTTCATCCTCATCAATCCCGCCGCGTTCACGCACACCAGCGTGGCCTTGCGGGACGCGCTGGCCGGCGTCAAGGTTCCGTTCATCGAAATCCACCTATCCAACGTCCACGCCCGTGAACCCTTCCGCCAGCACTCGTATTTTTCCGATCTGGCGGTCGGCGTGATCTGCGGGCTGGGCGCACACGGCTACGAACTCGCACTGGCGCACGCTGTCAAGCAGCTTGCCACCCGGCCCTGAGTTCCTGCCCCAAATAGAACATCCCATCCGAAGGATTGCCATGGACCTGCGCAAACTGAAAAAACTGATCGATCTCGTCGAGGAATCCGGCATCGCCGAACTCGAAGTGACCGAAGGCGAAGAAAAAGTCCGCATCACCCGCGTATCGGCCAACGCCAACATCACCTACGCCCAGCCGATGCACGCCGTGCAACTGCCGGCGGCCGCCCCCGCCGCGGCTCCCGCCGCCGTGATCGACGCCGCCCCGGCACCGGCCGCCATCGACAACAAGAACGCGCTGAAGTCGCCGATGGTCGGCACCTTCTACCGCTCGCCGAGCCCCGGCTCCAAGGCCTTCGTCGAGGTCGGCCAGAGCGTCAGCGCCGGGGACACCCTGTGCATCATCGAAGCGATGAAGCTGATGAACGAGATCGAGGCCGACCGCTCCGGCGTGGTCAAGGCCATCCTGGCCGAAGACGGTCAGCCGGTCGAATACGGCGAACCGCTGTTCATCATCGAGTAAGTCCCAATATCGAGGAACGTGAAATGGGAAAAGTGATCGGCCCGGCCTCACTTTTCGCGTTTCACGTTTCGCTTTTCACGGGTGTTCCCCATGTTTGAAAAAATCCTCATCGCCAACCGCGGCGAGATCGCCCTGCGCATCCAGCGCGCCTGCCGCGAGATGGGCATCAAGACCGTCGTGGTGCACTCCGAGGCCGACCGCGACGCCAAGTACGTCAAGCTGGCCGACGAATCGGTCTGCATCGGCCCCGCCCCGTCCGGCCAGAGCTACCTCAACGTGCCGGCGCTGATCGCCGCCGCCGAAGTCACCGACGCCCAGGCCATCCACCCCGGCTACGGCTTCCTGTCGGAAAATGCCGACTTCGCCGAACGCGTCGAACAATCCGGTTTCGTCTTCATCGGCCCGCGCTCGGACACCATCCGCCTGATGGGCGACAAGGTTTCGGCCAAGCAGGCGATGATCGAAGCCAAGGTGCCGACCGTGCCCGGCTCCGCCGGCGCGCTGCCGGACGATCCGGTCGAAATCACCAAGATGGCCAAGAAGATCGGCTTCCCGGTCATCATCAAGGCCGCCGGCGGCGGCGGCGGGCGCGGCATGCGCGTGGTGCATACCGAAGCGGCGCTGATCAACTCGGTCAACATGACCCGCACCGAGGCTGCGGCCGCCTTCGGCAACCCGACGGTGTACATGGAGAAATTCCTCGAGCAGCCGCGCCACATCGAGATCCAGGTGCTGTCCGACGAATACGGCAACGCCATTTATCTCGGCGAGCGCGACTGCTCGATGCAGCGCCGCCATCAGAAGATCATCGAGGAAGCGCCGGCGCCGGGCATCACCGACGCCCAGCGCAAGAAGATCGGCGAAGCCTGCGCCGACGCCTGCCGCCGCATCGGCTACCGCGGCGCCGGCACCTTTGAATTCCTCTACGAAAACGGCGAGTTCTACTTCATCGAGATGAACACCCGCGTCCAGGTGGAGCACCCGGTATCGGAAATGATCACCGGCATCGACATCGTGCAGGAACAGATCCGTATTGCCGCCGGCGAAAAACTGCGCTACAAGCAAAAGGATATCGTGTTCAAGGGGCACGCCATGGAGTGCCGCATCAATGCCGAAGACCCGTTCACCTTCGTTCCGAGCCCGGGCCGGATCGAGAGCTACCACCCGGCCGGCGGCCCGGGCATCCGCATCGACTCGCACATCTACCAGGGCTACACCGTGCCGCCGCACTACGACTCGATGGTCGGCAAGCTGATCGCCTACGGCGACACCCGCGAGCAGGCGATGGCGCGCATGCGCGTGGCGCTGTCCGAGATGGCGATCACCGGCATCAAGACCAACATCCCGCTGCACCAGGAACTGTTCATGGACGGCGCCTTCCAGAAGGGCGGCACCAGTATCCACTACCTGGAGGAGCGGCTGGCCCAGATGAAGAAAGGGAGCGCCTGATGGCCTGGCTGCAAGCCACCATTGACACCGACTCGGTGGTGGCCGAGCGGCTGGCCGACGCCCTGATGGACGCTGGCGCGCTGTCTGCCGCCATCGAGGACGCGCTGGCCGGCACCGAGCAGGAGCAGCCTATCTTTGGCGAGCCGGGCGAACCGGTCGACAAGCTGTGGAGCCAAAGCCGCATCATCGCGCTGTTCGACGAGGCCGCCGACGTGGCGCTGATCATCGCGGCCGCCTGCACCCAGTGCGGCATCGCCCTGCCGCACTACAGCGAAGAGCGGGTCGAGGAGCAGGACTGGGTGCGTCTGACCCAGTCCCAGTTCGAACCGATCCGCATCTCGGAGCGGCTGTGGATCACCCCGACCTGGCACGAGAGCCCGGACCCGGCCGCCGTCAACCTGCAGCTCGACCCCGGCCTCGCCTTCGGCACCGGCAGCCATCCGACCACCCGGCTGTGCCTGCAATGGCTCGACGCCAACATCAAGGGTGGCGAGAGCGTGCTGGATTACGGCTGCGGCTCGGGCATCCTGGCGATCGCCGCACTCAAGCTGGGCGCCGCCTCGGCGGTCGGCATCGACATCGACCCGCAGGCGGTGCGGGCCAGCCTGGACAATGCCGCGCAGAACCAGGTGACCGCCCAGTTCTATTTGCCCAACGCCACGCCGCAGGAACACTACGATGTGGTGCTGGCCAACATCCTGGCCAACCCCTTGCGCCTGCTCGGCGAACTCTTGGCCGGCCACGTCAAGAGCGGCGGCAAGATCGTCCTGTCCGGCATCCTGCAGGAACAGGCGGAAGAGCTGTCCGCCATCTACGCCACCTGGTTCGACATGGAACCGCCGGTATTCGACGAAGGCTGGACCCGACTCACCGGAACCCGACGCCCCACGGTATGACGCATACGACACAGTGCCCCGGCTGCCAGACCCGCTTCAAGGTTAGCGATGCCCAGCTCGCCGTCGCCAACGGCCTGGTCCGTTGCGGGCGCTGTGCGCATGTCTTCAATGCCACCGAGCACATGATCGTGGCCGAGCCGCCCGTGCTCACCCCCACCCCGACGCCGCCCCGTCCGGCCGAGCCTCCCGCTCCCGCCCGCACGCGGGACCCGGCCGACGACTTCGAGCTGGAACTGCCCGATTTCGATCCGCTGAGTGCCGCCACGCCCGACGAGCCCCCCTCTTCCGAGCCGGCGTCGGCGCCGCACGCCCCCCCTGCGGCGGCCCCGACCCCCGCCGCCGCCAACGAAGACGACATGGCCGCGTTCCAGCGGGCGCTGTCCGAGGCGATGCAGCACCGCGAGGCCACGGCACCGCTCGGCGAGCCGTTCGCACGGGACGACGCACCGGCCCGCGCCGACGCCGACCCGCTGCAATCGATGCTGGAGGAAACGCTGTCGGAGCACGCCGCGAGCCCGCGCTCCACCCGCCGCGAAGCCGAGCCGCAGGAGGATCGTACCCAGCCCAAGGGCGCCACGGTGATGGTGATGCCCGAAGCGGAAGCCGACGAACCGGCCTTCGACCCCGGCGCCGGCATCCCCGGACTCGACAAGCCGTCCGCGCCGGCGCGCCGTGCCGTGAACTGGCAGGCTTGGCTGATAGGCGGCCTGTCGCTGATCGGGGCCCTGGCGCTGATACTGCAACTGGTCTACCTCAACCGCACCCGCATCGCGGCCGAAGTGCCGGAACTGCGGCCGACGCTGGAAAAGCTGTGCCAGGGAGTCGGCTGCACCGTGCCGCTGCCGACCGACAGCGCGCTGATCCGTACCGAATGGTCGGAACTGTCGTTCGTGCCCGACCAGCAGAACCTGATTCAGTTGGCCGCCACGCTGAAGAACCATGCCGCCTACCCGCAGGCCTTCCCGATGCTGGAGATCACACTGAAGGATGCCGAGGACCAGGTGGTGATCCGCAAGGTGTTCTCGCCGCAGGAATACCTCAAGCCCGACGACTACAAGGCCATGCAGTTCAAGGGCAACAGCGAGATACGCATCACCATGCGCTTCGACGTCGGCAAGGTCCGCGCCATGGGCTACAGCCTGCTGTGGTTCTATCCCTGAGCGCCAGGTCGACCCTCTCGCCTGCCGCCGAGGCATAGCGCGATACCCCGCCCCAGCCAAGCCGCCTTCTGGCGGCTTTTTCATTGCCGCCGGCGCTTTTCGCTTGTTTTCTGCCCGTTCTCGTCCACCATGAGTAGATAACGCGGAAGGAAAACAGGACATGGACATGTTCACACTGCAGCATCGCGACGACGCCTTGCAGGTGCTCGGCGATTTCCCCCAGGTCGGCATGCTGCTGCACAGCTTCATGCTGGTCGACGAGGAACTGAACGACGTCTCGCTCGAGCAGTTCCACGGCTCGCCCAAGGCGATCATCACCCTGCTGTCGCTGGACGAACAGGAATACGGCGGCCTCGAACTGCTGCAGGAGACGCGGCGCTTCCTGGAACAATGGCCGGGCCTCAGGCTGTTCGTCATCACGGTGGATTCGCCCTCCACCCTGCGCCGCGCGCGCCGCGAGCACGGCCTGCCCGGAGTGACGCTGCTCTCGACGCTACGCGGGCGCGACTTCCACAAGTTCTACGGCGTGCTGATCGCCGACTACCCGCTGGCGGGCTACACCGCCCCTTCGCTGATCCTGACCGATTCGCTGGACAAGGTGATCTACGCCGAGCGCCTGCGCAACACCGAGGACCTGTTCGACTTCGCTCGCATCGCCAGGACGGTCGAAGGACACTGAGCGCAAAAAGCCACCCGCAGGTGGCTTGCTGTCGGCAGGACGGCGGCGTCAGTCGAGCCGCTCGCCGGATTCGGACTTCGGTTCGCGCCCCAGCAGCTCCTCCACCACCTTGTGCGGGTCGCTGCCGTGGTAGAGCAGACCGCACACCGCGGCGGTGATCGGCATGTCGACCTCCAGCCGCTCGGCCATGGTCAGCACCTCCCGCGCCGTCGGCACCCCTTCGGCGACATGGCCCAGCTCCTGCAGGATCTCCGCCAGCGACTTGCCCTCGGCCAGCTTCAGGCCCACCTGGCGGTTGCGCGACAGCGCGCCGGTGCAGGTGAGGATCAGGTCGCCCATGCCGGCCAGTCCCATCATGCTCTGCTGGCTGCCGCCTAGCGCCAGCGCCAGACGGGTGATCTCGGCCAGGCCGCGCGTGATCAGCGCGGCGCGGGCGTTCATGCCGCACTGCAGCCCGTCGGCGACGCCGGTGGCGATCGCCATGACGTTCTTCACCGCCGCGCCCACTTCCACGCCGACTAGGTCGTCGTTGGCGTAGAGCCGCAGCCGCGGGCTGTTGAGGGCCCGCGCCAGCCGCTTGGCGAAGGCATAGTCGTCGGAGGCCACGGCGAGCGCCGCCGGCAGCCCCAGCGCCACCTCGCGCGCGAAGCTCGGGCCGGACAGCACGCCGCACGGTACGTCCGGCGGCAACTCCTCCGCCACCACCTGATGCGGCAGCAGGCTGGAGCCGGCCTCGAAGCCCTTGCAGGCCCACAAGAGCGGCGGCAGCGCCGGTGACAACGCCGTCAGGGCGCGCAAGGTCGGGCGCAGCCCGGCCATCGGCGTGACGATCAGGATCAGCTCGGCACCGTCGGTGGCGCGCGCCAGGTCGGCACTCAGCGCCAGCTCGGCGGGCAAGGGGCAGCCGGGCAGATAGCGGGTGTTGACGCGCTCGGCCTCCAGCTGCGCCACCTGGGCGGCATCGCGCCCCCACAGGGTGACGTCGTGATGACGGGCATAGGCGACGGCCAGCGCCGTTCCCCAGGCGCCGGCTCCCAGCACAGCCAGTTTCATGCGTTCTCCCGTTTACAGGCCCCAGAGGTCGGTGATACGGGCAAAGCCTTCGCTGCCGTCACGGTGGCGCACCTTGACCCAGCCGGCCTTGGGCGGCTCGATCAGCTCGAGCACGCCGTCGCGCGGCACCACGAAACGCAGCGGCGCCGCGGCGTCGGCGGCGGCGCGTACCTCGCTCCTGTCGACCACCACCAGCAGCGTGCGCTGCGTGGACAAGGCGGCCGACGGGATCCAGGCGATGCCACCGGTGGCGTCGCGCACGCGTGACCATTCCTTCTGGGACGACAGCACCTCGACCGGATAGTAGCGGCTGACCACGAACAGCTTTTTCGCGTTCAGCGCCGGCGCCTCGTACAGCGCCACGCCGGTCTCCTTGACGGAGCGGAACTCCAGGGCATGGGCCAGCGGGGAGACGAGCCCGGCGGCCAGCAGCAGCGCGACGACGAATCGTTTTTTCATCGGGCTCAGGCGTTACCGGCTTCGGCCAACTGCGCACGCTGCTGCATGTACAGCGACTCGAAGTTGATCGGCGACAGCAGCACCGGCGGGAAGCCGGCACGGTTCACCAGGTTGGACACGGTTTCGCGCGCGTACGGGAACAGGATGTTCGGGCAGGCCACGCCGAGGATAGGCTCGATGTCGTCGGCCGGCACGTCGCGGATCTGGAAGATACCGGCTTGTGCCACTTCGGCCAGGAACATGGTCTTCTCCGGCAGCTTGGCGGTCACGGTCACGGTCAGCGTGCACTCGTAGAAGCCTTCCTCAATCTGCTTGCCTTCCGAGGCGAGCTGCATGTCGATGTCCGGCTGGGCCTGCTCGAGGAACACCTGCGGGGCGTTCGGCACTTCGAGGGACAGGTCCTTCACGTAGATCTTTTCGATGGAGAAAACCGGTTGCACTTCTTGTTGTTCGCTCATATTGAATCTCGCTGACCCCTCATCGGGGCGGTAATGGGGTAACGGAAAAATCAGCCGGCATCATCGCATGAAAGCATGGCCGGGGCCAACGTCAGTCCGCCAGCAGGACGTCGAGCTTGCCCGCGTGCTCCAGCGCCGCCAGATCGTCGAAACCGCCGACATGGATCTCGCCGATATAGATCTGCGGCACGGTGCGGCGGCCGGTGCGGGTCATCATCTTCTCGCGCTCGGCCGGTTCGAGGTCGACGCGGATTTCGGAGATGCCGGCGACGCCCTTGCGCGCCAAGAGCTGCTTGGCACGGATGCAGTAAGGACAGACGGCGGTGGTGTACATGGTGACGGGTTTCATCGGGGTTCCACAGGGAGGCTCGGAGTTATCGGCGAATTATACTCCCGTCGCACGCCGGCGGCAGGGTCAAAACGGGTCACCAGGTCGGCCACCACCCGGTCCAGCGCCGGCATCAGCTCGGCGGCGCGCGGGCTGTTGACGATGGCGACGATGGCCAGGCGGCGCCCGTCGGCTGCCTGCCAATAGCCGGCCAGCGAACGCACACCGTCGAGCGTGCCGGTCTTCAGCCGCAGCCGCGGGCCGAGTTGGGCGAAGCGCTTCTTCAATGTGCCGTCAGCCGCGGCGAGCGGCAGGCTGGCCAGGAACTCGCCGGCGTAGGGCCCGCGTGCGGCGTTTTGCAGCACCTCGCCCAGCAGCCGCGCCGAGACGCGCTCCCGACGCGACAGCCCGGCGCCGTTTTCCAGCACCAGCGGCGCCGCGGCGATACCGGCGTCGGCCAGGGTCTGCCGCACCGCGCGCTCGGCATCGGCCACGGTGTCTCCGCAGCCGCCGGCCACGCGCCCCAGCGTCAGGTACAGCGCGCGCGCCATGGTGTTGTTGCTGTACTTGTTGATGTCGGCCAGCGCCACCGGCAAGGGCTCGGAGTCGTGGCTGGCCAGCACGCGCGCGTCGGCCGGCGCCGTGCCGCGGCCACTGCCGAGCGGACCGCTCCCGCCTAGCTCGCGCCACAGCGCGGCGAACGCCTGGGCGGCGTACTGGTCGTGGTCGAGCACGTTGACGTAGCTCTGCGCGCCGTCGCAGCTCCTGGGCAGGGCGCCGCTGACGCTGATGCGCTCGGGCTCGACCTGGATACTGACCAGCCGGCGCACATCGTCGCACAGGCCTTCGCCACCGTCGCTCAGCACGGCATTCAGGCGCACCCCGGCCAGCGGCGGGTCAAGCGTCACGCGCGCTCCGTTGCCGTCGTTGAAGAAGCGCAGCCAGGCCACCTTGAGCCCGGTGAGGTGGGTGTCGGGATCGACCATGAACACGCGCGCGGCGTCGCCGCCGAAGTCGCTGGCGCTGCCGATGCGGCTAAAGGCGCGCTTGTCGAGCAGCAGCCGGCCGGCGATGCGCTCGATGCCGCGCGCGCGCAAGGTGCGCAGCATGCCCTGCAGGTCGCGGTTGGCAAAGCGCGGGTCGCCGGCGCCGATCCAGTACAGGTCGCCCTGCAGCACCCCGTGCGCCAGCGGCGCGTTCGACACCAGCTCGGTGCGCCAGCGGTAATCGGGCGTGAGCCGGGTCAACGCGCTCCACCCGGTCAACAGCTTCATGGTCGAGGCCGGGTTGACGGCCTGTTCGGCACGGTACGCCTCCAGCACCGAGTCGCCTTCCACCGGCGCCGCCCACACGGCGATTTCGTCGGGGCGGATACCGTGCAGCTCCAGCGCCCGCGCCGGCACGCTCCAGGCAAGCGCGAACGTCAGCACCATGGCGCATAGTCGTTTCATCACAGCTCCTGCGGATCGACGTCGAGCGACCAGCGCAAGGCGCGGCCGTGTGCCTTGGCCAGCCGTTCGGCCAATGGGACGATGTGCTCGAGCAAGGCATGCAGCGCCCCCCGGCTGCCGCTCTCGAACACCAACTGGGCACGTTCGCGGTTGGCGAGACGCACCATCAGCGCCGGCGCCGGGCCGGACACCAGCACGCCGCCGGCCAGCGGCTCGGCCTGTGCGCGCAGTTCGGCGAGAAAGGCGTTGGCGCTCGCCAGCTCGTAGGCGTCGGCACGCAGCAGCGCCTGATAGACCGCCGGCGGAAAGCCGGCCATGTGACGTTCTTCGAGCAGGGTCCGGGTGTAGCCGTCGAAGTCGTGGCGCAGCAGCGCCTGATACAGCGGGTGCTCAGGCCATTGCGTCTGCACCAGCACCTCGCCCGGCGCCTCGGCGCGGCCGGCGCGGCCGGCCACCTGCATGAGCTGGGCGAACAAGCGCTCGGCGGCGCGGTAGTCGGCGGAGTACAGCCCGCCGTCGGCATTCAGCACCGTCACCAGCGACAGTGCACCGAAGTCGTGGCCCTTGGCCAGCATCTGCGTGCCGACCAGCACGTCCACCTCGCCGGCGTGCACCTTGCGGTAGACCTCGTCCCAGGCGGCCTTGTGGCGGGTGGTGTCGCGGTCGATGCGCAGCAGCCGCGCCTCCGGCAACAGCCGCGCCAATGCCGCCTCCAGACGCTGCGTGCCCTGCCCCAGCGGCTTGAGGTCGACGTTGCCGCAGTCCGGGCAGGCCGGCGGCACCGGCTCTTCCCAGCCGCAATGGTGGCAGCGCATCTTGCGCTCGGCCAGGTGCACCACCAGCTTGGCCGAGCAGCGCGGGCAACCCGACAGCCAGCCGCAGTCGTGGCAGGCCACTACCGGGGCGAAACCGCGCCGGTTGATGAACACCAGGCTCATCTCGCCTTGTGCCACACGCGCCTTCAGCGCGGCGATGACCGGTTCGGCCAGGCCCTCGACCAGCTTGATCCGGCGCGTGTCCACCAGCCGGATCGCCGGCAGCCGCGCCGCATCGTGGGCGCGCCGCGTCAGCGCCAGCCGGCGGTAACGTCCGGCCGTGACGTTGGCCATGGTCTCCAGGCTGGGCGTAGCGCTGCCCAGCACGATCGGCACCCCCTCCTGGCGCGCGCGCCACACCGCCAGATCGCGCGCGTGATAACGCAGACCGTCCTGCTGCTTGAACGAGCCGTCGTGCTCCTCATCGACCACGATCAGCCCCAGCCGCGGTAGCGGCGTGAACACCGCCAGCCGCGTGCCGATGACGATGCCGGCGCGCCCCTGCCAGGCGTCGACCCAGCCCTTGAGGCGCTCGCCATCGGCCAGATGGCTGTGCAGCATGACCACGCGCGTAGCGGGAAAGCGCCCGGTAAAGCGCTCGATCAGCTGCGGCGTCAGGTTGATTTCCGGCACCAGCAGCAGCACCTGGCGGCCGGCCGCCAGCACCCGCTCGATCAGACGCAGATAGACCTCGGTCTTGCCGCTGCCGGTGATACCGTGCAGGACGAACGGCGCGAAGCCGTCGTCCAGCCCTGCCGACAGACTGTCCAATGCCTGCTGCTGCTCGTCGTTCAAGCGCGGCGCCGCTGCCACCTGCAGTGGCGGCGCTTCCGGCATCAACCGCTCGACCCGGCCCTCGGCCAGCCAGTCGGCCAGGATGCGTCCCGCCTGCGCGCTGACCCCACGCGCCGCCTCGGCCGTCAGCGGCCCGTCCTGCAGCGCCTGCCACAGCGCGCGGCGCGCCTTCTGCCGCGCCGGCGGCTCGTCGGCCAGGCCGGCCTCGGTCAATCGCCACACTCGCTCGTCGGGGAGCCGCACCGCTCGATCAGCGCGCAGCGCCCCCGGCAGGGCGGTGAACAGGGTCTGACCTATGGGATGGTGATAATAATCGGCGGCGAAGCGCACCATCTCGAGCAACGAGGCCGGCAGCGGCGGCAACTCGTCGAACAGCTGCTCGACCCGTTTCAACCGCTCGGTCTCGATACCCTCAGTGGGTATATCGCTGGTAACGAAGCCACAAACGCGGCGCGGACCGAACGGCACCCTGACCCGCTGCCCGACGCTCAGCGGCAGATGGGTCAAGTAGCTGAACGTTCCAAAAAGGGGCACGTCCACCGCGATCTGAACCGCCCTCTCCATCGTCATCATCCGCCCCCCCCCCCGCGCAAACCCAATCTGGGCAAGGCTTTGTGCCACCTGCCCACAGAAGCTGTGGATAACATTGTGCACAATTGCCGTTCGGCAATGCCAAACGGCGGCTGCACGGGATTGCCAACAGGTTGCACAAAAATTAATCAAATTATTTTCTATAACAATTTCAATAACTTATCAAACAAGCCCCAAGCTGGATCAGTCCTGCCAGCAGCAATGGCGCCAGGGCCTCCCCGGTGTGCATAAGTCATGGAACAACTGTTGAAAACCCTGTCAATCCCTTGATCACAAAAACCCGCAAAGGAAAACGGCCACTGGTAAACCAATGGCCGCATGGGCATATATACCCCCGGTTGGCTATGACGATGTCTCAACCGTGGTAATGATAGGGAACCGACAACCGGTGTACGGCCTCGACCAGCGCCGCGGCGTGATCCGGGTTCACGAACTGGGAAATGCCGTGCCCCAGGTTGAACACATGGCCGCTGCCCTGACCGTAGGCGGACAGGATGCGGCTGACTTCCTTCTCGATGCCCTCGGGGCTCGCGAACAACACGTTGGGGTCGAGATTACCCTGCAGCGCCACGTCCTCGCCGACCCGGCGACGGGCGTCGGCGATGTCGGTGGTCCAGTCGAGCCCGATGGCGTCGGCGCCGATCGCCGCGATGTCCTCCAACCACTGGCCGCCCCCCTTGGTGAACACGATCACCGGCACGCGGCGACCCTCGGCCTCGCGCTTGAGACCGGCGACGATCTTCTGCATGTAGGCCAGCGAGAAGGTCTTGTAGGCGGCGTGGGTGAGCGCCCCACCCCAGGTATCGAAGATCTGCACCGCCTGCGCGCCGGCGTCGATCTGGGCGTTGAGGTAGTCGGTCACCGTGCGCGCGTTGACGTCCAGGATGTGGTGCAGCAGCTCCGGGCGGCTGTACAGCATCGCCTTGACGTTGCGGAAGTCGTCCGAGCCGCCGCCCTCGATCATGTAGCAGGCCAGCGTGAACGGGCTGCCGGAGAAGCCGATCAGCGGCACACGGCCATCCAGCGCCTTGCGGATGCTGGCCACGGCGTCAAACACGTACTGCAGCTTGTCCATCGGCGCCACGGAGAGCGCCTTGATGGCGGCCTCGTCGCGCAGCGGATGCCGGAACTTGGGCCCTTCCCCGTCGGCAAAGTACAGCCCCAGCCCCATCGCGTCGGGCACGGTGAGAATGTCAGAGAACAGGATGGCGGCGTCCAGCGGGAAACGGTCCAGCGGCTGCAGCGTCACCTCGGTGGCGAAGTCCGGGTTGGTGCACAGCCCCATGAAACTACCAGCCCGGGCGCGCGTGGCGCGGTATTCCGGCAGGTAGCGGCCCGCTTGGCGCATCATCCAGATCGGGGTGTATTCAACCGGCTCCTTGAGCAAGGCTCGCAGGAAAGTATCGTTTTTGAGCGTGGTCATGATGAAAGGCGGTGATTGGTTTCGCTTTTCATTATACCCCGCCTTCGCGCATGCCGGTTCGTCACCGGTATGCGACCAAAGCATCGCTCACAGTACTCCCAGCCAGCCGAGCAATGCCCCCGCCCCCAACAGCCACAGCGGGTTGAGCCTGGTCCGCCACGCCACGACGGCCGTCGTCCCACACAGCAGCCAGGTCGCCCAGCCGTCATTGGCGGAACGGCTCAAGAGCCACGCACTGCCCAGCACCAGGCCGATCGTCACCGGCGCCAGCCCGCGCTCGATCGCACGGCGCCAGGGGGAGGCACGGAACCGGTGCCACAGCCGGGCCACGTAGAAGCTCAACAGCGACGACGGCCCGCACATGCCCAGCGTGCTCACCAGCGCCCCGGGGATGCCCGCCACCTTCCAGCCGATCAGGCTGACCACCAGGACATTGGGCCCGGGTGCAGCCTGGGCGATGGCAAACAAGGCGGCGAACTCGGCCCCGCTCATCCAGCCGTTGGACTCCACCACATAACGGTGGATTTCCGGCAGGATGGCGTTGGCCCCTCCCACCGCCATCAGCGAAAACAGCGAAAACGTCGCCAGCAGCGACAACAGCACGCTCATGGCCGCCCCTCCCGCGTCCACCACGCCAGTGCGATCGCCAACGGCGCGATCACCAGCAGCACGCCCAGCAGCGGCAGGCGCCACCACGCCACCGCAACCAGGGTCAGCAGCGCCGTCGCCAGGCACCAGCCGCGCCGCTCCAGTCGCTCGGCCAGCCGTAACCCCATCGCCACCACCAGTCCGGCGCCCACCGCCGCCAGTCCGGTCAGCACGCCGCGCAAGGCCGGCAAGGACTGGTAGTGACCGTACAGCATGGCGAGCGACAGCACGATCACCAGCGGCGCCAGCATCAGCCCGCCCACCGCCGCCAGCGCGCCGCTGACACCGTGGAAGCGTGAACCGACCGCTACAGCCACGTTAACGATGTTCGGCCCCGGCAGCACCTGCCCCAGCCCCAGCACCTCGGTAAACTGGGCATCGGACAGCCAGCGGCGCTGCATCACCAGCATGCGGTGCGCCAGTGGCAGCACGCCACCGAAGCCGGACAGCCCCACGGAAAAGAAACCGGCAAACAGCTCCTGCCGGCTCGGAGTATGCAAAGAGGTATCCATGCCTCAAGGCTACGCCTGCGTCCGGCAGGTCACAAACGAGTTTTTATGGCTACGCTTGTGAGTTAAACTCAACAGCATGACCCGCCGCCTGCCCCCGCTCAATGCGCTGCGAGCCTTCGAATCCGCCGCCCGCCTCGGCAGTTTCAGTGCCGCCGCCGAGGCCCTGCATGTGACGCACGGCGCCATCAGCCGCCAGATCCAGCAGCTCGAGGAATGGCTCGGTGTCCCGCTGTTCGAGCGGCACGGCCGTCGCGTGACCCTCAACGACGCCGGCCAGGCTTACCTGCCGGCGGTACAGGCGGCGTTCGACGGCATCGCCGGCGCCACCGAGCAGCTCACCGTGCGCCGCCAAGGCCGTCGGCTCCGCATCAACGCCACCCCCACGCTCGCCATGCACTGGCTGCTGCCCCGTCTCACCCGCTTCCAGTTGCGCTATCCCGGCGTCGAACTACGTCTGGCTACCTCGGACGCGGTCATCAACAACCAGAACGCCGACTTCGACATCGCCATCCGGCGCAGCCAGGAGCACTGGCGCGGCTTCGTCGCCCACGCCTTCCTCGCCGAACGCGAACTGCCGGTATGCAGCCCCGCGCTGCTGAAGCGCCTTCCCATCGCCAGCGCAGCCGATCTCGCGCGCCATACCCTGCTGCACTCGGAAACGCGCCCGGTGGCCTGGGAGCGCTGGCTCGCCGCCGCCGGCGTCCCCACCCTGCAGCCCACCGCTACCCAGCACTTCGACCATTACTACCTGGCGCTGCAGGCCGCCATCGACGGCCTCGGCGTCACGCTCGGGCCACTGCCGGTGATCGAGGACGAACTCGCCTCCGGCAAGCTGGTCGCACCGCTGACCGGGCCGGAAGTGGCGGTCAAGGGCTATTGCTGGGTGGTGCCACAGAGCCTGGTGGGGGACGAACTGGTGTCGGCCTTCTGCGCCTGGCTGGAAGAGGAGGCCGCGGGCAGCGAATAAGTCCAGCAGCGTGCTCAGGCGCCGAAGCGCTGCAGCACGAAATCGATGAAGGCGCGCAGCTTGGGCACCTGCTGGCGGTCCGGCAGAGACAACAGATACCTCCCCTCGCTGTTGTTGGACAGGAAGCGCACGGGCGGCGGGTCTACCGCGTCTGGCAATTCCACCCGCCCAAACGACGTTGGCCGCCAGCCTGTCACCAGGCTTGCGGCCAACCTTTTCCTGCGATTCCCGGCCAAGTGGTGCCAGGTTTAGACGTCCGCCTCGACCTCGTTGCCCTTGGCCTCCATCCAGCCGCGCCGGCTGGCCGCCTCGCCCTTGCCCATCAGCATGGTGAACATGCGGCGCGTGTCGTCCTCGGCCTCGGGGCGCACCCGCACCTGGGTCAGCCGGCGCGTGTCCGGGTGCATGGTGGTGTCCTTGAGCTGTTCCGGATTCATCTCGCCCAGGCCCTTGAAGCGGCTGATGCTCCAGGCGTTCTCGCGCACGCCTTCGCTGCGCAGACGGTCGAGGATGGCCTCCAGCTCGCCCTCGTCCAGCGCGTACAGCTTCTTCGGTGGACGGTGCTTGCCCTGCCCCGGCACGTCGACACGGAACAAGGGCGGCTGTGCGATGCAGATGTGGCCGTTGGCCAAGAGCGCCGAGAAGTGACGGTAGAACAGCGTCAGCAACAGCACCTGGATGTGCGAGCCGTCGACGTCAGCGTCCGACAGGATGGCGATCTTGCCGTAGCGCAGCCCCGACAGGTCGGCCTTCTCGCCCGGCGCATGCGGGTCGACACCGATCGCCACCGAGATGTCGTGGATCTCGGCATTGGAAAACAGCTGATCACGGTCGGTCTCCCAGCTGTTGAGCACCTTGCCGCGCAAGGGGAGGATGGCCTGGTATTCCTTGTCGCGCGCCAGCTTGGCCGAGCCGCCGGCCGAATCGCCCTCGACCAGGAACAGCTCGTTGCGCTCGATATCCTCGCTCTCGCAGTCGGTCAGCTTGCCGGGCAGCACCGCCACGCCGGAGCCCTTCTTCTTCTCGACCTTCTTCACCGACTTCAGACGCGACTGCGCCTGGCGGATCGCCAGCTCGGCGATCTTCTTGCCGGCCTCGACGTGCTGGTTCAGCCACAGCTCCACCGGGTCGCGCGCCAGACCCGAGATCAGCTTCAGCGCGTCGCGGCTGGTCAGTTTCTCCTTGGTCTGCCCCTGGAACTGCGGGTCGAGCACGCGCGCCGACAGCACGAAGCGCACCCGGCTCCACACGTCCTCGGCCATCAGCTTGACGCCGCGCGGCAGCAGGTTGTGGTGGTCGACGAAACTCTTCACCGCGTCGAACACGCCGGCGCGCAGGCCCGCCTCGTGCGTGCCGCCGGCCGGGGTCGGGATCAGGTTGACGTAACTCTCGCCGCCGGCGCCGTCCTCGAACCACGCCAGCGCCCACTGCACGCCCTCGCCCTTGGCGAACTGCTCGTGATCGTCTCCGATATAGGCCTCGCCGGCGAATAGCGGCGCCACCGACTCGTCGCCGTTGCACAGCTCGGCCAGGTAGCTCTTCAGGCCCTGCGGATACTGCCAGACCTTGACCTCGTCACCGCTCGGGCGCTCGATGGTCAGCGTCACCGCCACGCCGGGCAGCAGCACCGCTTTGGCGCGCAGCAGGCGCTCCAGCTCCGGCAACGAGTAGCGTGGGCTCTCGAAATACTTGCCGTCCGGCCACACCCGTACCCGCGTGCCGCTGGTGCGCGCACCGCAATCGCCGACACGGGCCAGCGGCTCGACCACGTCGCCGCCGGCAAAAGCCATGCGGTACACCCCACCCTCGCGCTTGACCTCGACCTCCAACCGCGTCGACAGCGCGTTGGTCACGCTGACGCCGACGCCGTGCAGGCCGCCGGAAAAGGCGTAGGCGCCGCCATCCTTCTTGTTGAACTTGCCGCCGGCGTGCAGCCGGGTGAACACCAGTTCCACCACCGGCACGCCCTCCTGCGGATGCAGGCCGACCGGAATGCCCCGGCCATCGTCCTCCACCGACAGCGAACCGTCCTGATGCAGCGTCACCGCGATCTTGCGGGCATGGCCGCCCAGCGCCTCGTCGGCGGCGTTGTCGATCACCTCTTGGCAGATGTGGGTCGGATCGGTGGTCCGGGTGTACATGCCCGGACGCTCCTTGACCGGCTCCAGCCCCTTCAGGACCCGGACCGATGATTCGTCGTACTGTTGAGTCATAGCGTATCGATCGTTATTGGGCCCGCGCCGTCAGCCGGCCAATCTGCCGCTCATGGGCACGGGCAAGAAATAGTTGGGAAGCAAGCGCGCCGCACAGCGCCAGGAACATATCCCACTGGGTGTCCCACGGGTCACCCTGCGTCGCCAGGAAGGCATCGGCGGCGGCGCCGATGGCCAGCGCGGTCCACCACTCCACCAGCTCGTAACAAGCGGACAGCGCCAGACTGAAACAGATCACCAGGAACGTCAGCCAGCCGGCACGCAGCATCGTCTGCCGGCGCAACACCTCGCGCGCCAGAATGGCGGGAAAGAAGCCCTGGGCCAGGTGCCCGATGCGATCATAGTGATTGCGGGAAAAATCGAACAGCTCCTGCAGCCAGAAGCCGAGCGGCGTCAACGCGTAGGTATAGTGCGCTCCGACCAACAGCACCACGGCGTGCAGCGACATCGCCCAAACCGCCAGCGGCGTCCAGGCAAAACGCGGCCACAGCCACAGCACCAGCGGCAAGCCCAGCACAGCAGGGATCGCCTCCAGCCACCAGATGGCCACGTCGTGCGCCCCCACTGCCGACCACGACATGATCACCCCCACCAGCGCGAAAGGCGTCCACGGGCGGGGGAAAGCCGCAGGGGTCGGCATGGGCATCAGCTCTCGTCGGTTTTTTCCGGCGAGGCCAGGCGGCGCTGGCGATAGGCCTCGTAGCTCTCCATTCCGCGCAGGAAGCGGGACAGCTCACCCAGAGCCCTCTGGTAGACATCGCGCTTGAACTCGATCACCAGATCGACCGGCGCCCAATAATCGTTCCAGCGCCAGCCGTCGAACTCGGGATGGTTGGTCGCCCTGAGGCAGACGTCGCAATCGCGCCCGACCAGCTTCAGCAGAAACCAGATCTGTTTCTGGCCCTTGTAACTGCCACGCCATTCGCGCCGCACCCAGTTGATGGGCACGTCGTAACGCAGCCAGTCGCGCGTACGGCCGAGAATTTTGACATGTTGTGGCAAGAGACCGACCTCTTCCAGCAGCTCACGATACATCGCCGCTTCCGGACTCTCGCCAGGCTTGATGCCCCCTTGCGGAAACTGCCACGAGTGCTCGCGCACCCGTTTACCCCAGAACACCTCGTTGCGGGCATTGATGAGGATGATTCCGACATTGGGGCGGTATCCGTCCCGGTCCAGCATGGAGAAACCTGCAATTCATCTAGTTAGTCGAATTTTTGCACATTTCGCCTACCCATGCCATTCGGCCTTCCTGGATCCGGGTCCAGGGCGAAAGCCATGCCATCCCATACAGGGCCTTTCCGCATCACGGCATCGCTCCCGTCCCGAGACCCCAAACATCCTGCACGGCATGAGATGATTCCACTGCTCTCGAGCAGTCAACGAGATATCCGCCCCTGCCCCCTCGGCAACCACTCGTCAGAACCGGATGGTTCTACCCGGAAACGGCGATAGAATCGCCTGCTATGCGGGCAAGAACCGCTCCACAAAAGGCTTGCCGCCACCCTGCAGAGCAGGTTAAATGACAGGCTGCTGATCAACCGATCTATGATGACCCGTTGGTCTACACAAACGGCTTACCGACACGGCAATTGTTGTGTCGACTCGTGCCTACTAGACTCAAGATCGTAACCCCCTGTCGAAGGAGTGTCATATGAAACGCAAGGCTGTCATTCTCGTTGCCGGCGCCCTGGCTGCGGCCGCCTCGGCCAGCTATGCCGCCAGCAATGTGCTGAACGTCTACAACTGGTCCGACTACATCGCCGAAGACACCATACCCAACTTCCAGAAGCAGACCGGCATCAAGGTGCGCTACGACGTCTATGACAGCAACGAGATCCTGCAAGCCAAGATGCTCACCGGCAAGTCGGGTTACGATATCGTCGTCCCGACCAACCAGTTCCTGGCCAAGCAGATCCAGGCCGGTATCTACCAGCCCCTCGACAAATCCAAGCTGAGCAACTACAAGGACCTCGATCCGGAACTGCTCAAGCTCATGACCAAGTTCGACCCCGACAACAAGTACGCCGTCCCCTACTTCTGGGGCGTCAACACCATCGGCATCAATACCGACAAGGTCACCAAGGCGTTGGGCGGCAAGCTGCCGGAAAAACAGTGGGACATGCTGTTCAAGCCAGAATACGTCTCCAAGCTGAAATCCTGCGGCGTCAGCGTGCTCGACTCGCCGGGTGAAGTCTTCCCGATGGCGCTGAAATACCTCGGCAAGGATCCCGCCAGCAAGAATGAAGCCGACTACAAGGAAGCTGCAGCCCTGCTGAAGACCATCCGCCCGTACATCACCCGCTTCTCCTCCTCCGGTTACATCAATGAACTGGCCGGCGGCAGCCTCTGCCTGGTATACGGCTACGGCGGCGACCTCAACATCGCCAAGACCCGTGCCGAAGAGGCCAAGAGCAAGGTCAAGATCAACCCGTTGATCCCGAAGGAGGGCGTGGCCATCTGGATCGACAGCATGGTCATCCCGAAAGACGCCAAGAACGTCGAGAATGCCTACAAGTTCATCGACTATAACATGAGCGCCAAGGTAGCTGCGGCCAATGCCAACACCGTGACCTATGCTCCGGGCAGCTTGGAAGCACGCAAATTTATTGACAAAAAGCACCTGAATAACCCGTCCATCTTCCCGACCAAGCAGGACATCCAGAACAGCTTCGTCATGCTGCCGATGGATCCGAAAATCCAGCGCCTAACCACCCGCCTGTGGCAGGAAATCAAGACCCAGAAGAAATAACAGGTCGAACACTGCCCCTCTGAAAAGGCCGGGACTCCGGCCTTTTTCGTTGCCGGTAAACGGGAAACGGCATGGTAAGGTCAGGGATAACGAGGATAGACGGGCTTCGGCAGCGCAAAAGCCAAAAGCCCAGCTCGGTTGAGCTGGGCTTTTACTGCGTGCGAATCTTCGATTCGCTCAGCGATGGGGGAGTCTGGCGGTGTCCTACTTTCACACGGCAAGGCCGCACTATCATCGGCGCTAAGGCGTTTCACGGTCCTGTTCGGGATGGGAAGGAGTGGGACCACCTCGCTAAGGCCGCCAGACATAAACTGTCAACAAACTGGAAGAAGCCTGGAAGCCTGTCAGCTTCCATTTCGAATTTGGGTAATCGATCGTACGTCGCACACTTCACCGCGTGGCCCAAGCCACTCAAATGATAGGATCAAGCCTCACGAGCAATTAGTATCGGTTAGCTTCACGCCTCACAGCGCTTCCACACCCGACCTATCAACGTCCTGGTCTCGAACGACTCTTCAGGAGGGTCAAGCCCTCAGGGAAGTCTCATCTTCAGGCGAGTTTCCCGCTTAGATGCTTTCAGCGGTTATCTCTTCCGCACTTAGCTACCCGGCAATGCCACTGGCGTGACAACCGGTACACCAGAGGTGCGTCCACTCCGGTCCTCTCGTACTAGGAGCAGCCCCCGTCAAACTTCCAACGCCCACTGCAGATAGGGACCAAACTGTCTCACGACGTTTTGAACCCAGCTCACGTACCACTTTAAATGGCGAACAGCCATACCCTTGGGACCGGCTACAGCCCCAGGATGTGATGAGCCGACATCGAGGTGCCAAACTCCGCCGTCGATGTGAACTCTTGGGCGGAATCAGCCTGTTATCCCCGGAGTACCTTTTATCCGTTGAGCGATGGCCCTTCCATTCAGAACCACCGGATCACTATGTCCTGCTTTCGCACCTGCTCGACTTGTCGGTCTCGCAGTTAAGCCACCTTTTGCCATTGCACTATCAGCACGATTTCCGACCGTACCTAGGTGACCTTCGAACTCCTCCGTTACACTTTGGGAGGAGACCGCCCCAGTCAAACTGCCTACCATGCACTGTCCCCGATCCGGATCACGGACCAAGGTTAGAACCTCAAACACACCAGGGTGGTATTTCAAGGGCGGCTCCACCAGAACTGGCGTCCTGGTTTCATAGCCTCCCACCTATCCTACACAAGTCTGTTCAAAGTCCAATGCAAAGCTACAGTAAAGGTTCACGGGGTCTTTCCGTCTAGCAGCGGGGAGATTGCATCTTCACAAACATTTCAACTTCGCTGAGTCTCAGGAGGAGACAGTGTGGCCATCGTTACGCCATTCGTGCGGGTCGGAACTTACCCGACAAGGAATTTCGCTACCTTAGGACCGTTATAGTTACGGCCGCCGTTTACCGGGGCTTCGATCAAGAGCTTGCACCCCATCACTTAACCTTCCGGCACCGGGCAGGCGTCACACCGTATACGTCCACTTTCGTGTTGGCACAGTGCTGTGTTTTTGATAAACAGTCGCAGCCACCGATTCTCTGCGACCTCTCGAGGCTTCGAACGCGAGGTCCTACACCCTAAGAGGCATACCTTCTCCCGAAGTTACGGTATCAATTTGCCGAGTTCCTTCTCCTGAGTTCTCTCAAGCGCCTTAGAATTTTCATCCTGCCCACCTGTGTCGGTTTGCGGTACGGTTCTCGTATAGCTGAAGCTTAGTGGCTTTTCCTGGAAGCGTGGTATCAGTCACTTCGGCTCCGTAGAGCCTCGTCATCACGTCTCGGTGTTAATAGAGCGGCGGATTTGCCTACCGCTCCCACCTACCGGCTTAAACCAGGACGTCCAACACCTGGCTGACCTAACCTTCTCCGTCCCCACATCGCACTATACGAGAGTACGGGAATATTGACCCGTTTCCCATCGACTACGCTTTTCAGCCTCGCCTTAGGGGCCGACTCACCCTACGCCGATGAACGTTGCGTAGGAAACCTTGGGCTTTCGGCGAGCGGGCTTTTCACCCGCTTTATCGCTACTCATGTCAGCATTCGCACTTCTGATATCTCCAGCATGCCTTACGACACACCTTCACAGACCTACAGAACGCTCCCCTACCATCTGCACCTAAGTGCAAATCCGCGGCTTCGGTTATCAGTTTGAGCCCCGTTACATCTTCCGCGCAGGACGACTCGACCAGTGAGCTATTACGCTTTCTTTAAATGATGGCTGCTTCTAAGCCAACATCCTGGCTGTCTGGGCCTTCCCACTTCGTTTACCACTTAACTGATCATTTGGGACCTTAGCCGGCGGTCTGGGTTGTTTCCCTCTTGACGATGGACGTTAGCACCCACCGTCTGTCTCCCATGCTCGCACTTTCCGGTATTCTGAGTTTGCCATGGTTTGGTAAATCGCAATGACCCCCTAGCCATAACAGTGCTTTACCCCCGGAAGTGATACATGAGGCACTACCTAAATAGTTTTCGGGGAGAACCAGCTATCTCCGAGTTTGTTTAGCCTTTCACCCCTATCCACAGCTCATCCCCTAGTTTTGCAACACTAGTGGGTTCGGACCTCCAGTGCGTGTTACCGCACCTTCATCCTGGCCATGGATAGATCACTCGGTTTCGGGTCTACGCCCAGCAACTCAATCGCCCTGTTCGGACTCGGTTTCCCTACGCCTCCCCTATTCGGTTAAGCTCGCTACTGAACGTAAGTCGCTGACCCATTATACAAAAGGTACGCAGTCACCCCTTACAGGGCTCCCACTGTTTGTATGCATCCGGTTTCAGGTTCTATTTCACTCCCCTCCCGGGGTTCTTTTCGCCTTTCCCTCACGGTACTGGTTCACTATCGGTCGATCACGAGTATTTAGCCTTGGAGGATGGTCCCCCCATCTTCAGACAGGATTTCGCGTGTCCCGCCCTACTTGTCGTACGCCTAGTCCTTGGAATGCGTTTTCGTGTACGGGGCTATCACCCACTATGGCGGCCATTTCCAGAGCCTTCCACTAACACAATCCATAACACGTACAAGCTGTTCCGCGTTCGCTCGCCACTACTGACGGAATCTCGGTTGATTTCTGTTCCTGCGGGTACTTAGATGTTTCAGTTCTCCGCGTTCGCTCTACTCTGCCTATGTGTTCAGCAGAGAGTACCTATTGCTAGGTGGGTTTCCCCATTCGGACATCTCCGGATCATCGCTCTATTGCCAGCTCCCCGAAGCTTTTCGCAGGCTTACACGTCCTTCATCGCCTGTGATCGCCAAGGCATCCACCAGATGCACTTAGTCGCTTGACCCTATCATTTCAGTGACCTGGACCAACCTTGCGGCGGGTTCAAGCACGTCCACGACAGTGAATGTTTGTGCGACATGTCACACCGCCCCTTTTGATATGGCGACGTGACCTCGATACAATCAAATTACCCAAAGTCGACGATCCGTCCAAAGCAGACTTAACTGCTTCTTTCTTCTCGCCGTCTTTCTAATTCGGCTTCTTCAGTTTGTTAAAGATCGGGCGTTACGAATTGCTTCGTTTACAACGCAAACAGAAACTCACTGACTGATTTTTTTCAGCCAATGCGCTTGTGTTTGCATCGTGATGGTGGAGGATGACGGGATCGAACCGACGACCCCCTGCTTGCAAAGCAGGTGCTCTCCCAACTGAGCTAATCCCCCAACAGGTCAAATGGTGGGTCTGGTTGGACTCGAACCAACGACCCCCGCCTTATCAAGACGGTGCTCTAACCAGCTGAGCTACAAACCCAGTTGCCTTTGTCGATGAAACTCTTCGTGATCCTGCGTTGCTCTCGTCCTCGTGTACTTAAATGTACACGTCGGCCGCTCGCGCCTTGGCTCACTCGATTTTGATCGACAATGCCCTCTAACTTGGAATAACCGATAGGCTGTGAGTACTCGACTCGGCCCTTCTCTAGAAAGGAGGTGATCCAGCCGCAGGTTCCCCTACGGCTACCTTGTTACGACTTCACCCCAGTCATGAAGCATACCGTGGTAACCGGACTCCCGAAGGTTATCCTAGCCACTTCTGGTATCCCCCACTCCCATGGTGTGACGGGCGGTGTGTACAAGACCCGGGAACGTATTCACCGCAGCATGCTGATCTGCGATTACTAGCGATTCCGACTTCACGCACTCGAGTTGCAGAGTGCGATCCGGACTACGATCGGTTTTATGAGATTGGCTCCACCTCGCGGCTTGGCGACCCTCTGTACCGACCATTGTATGACGTGTGAAGCCCTACCCATAAGGGCCATGAGGACTTGACGTCATCCCCACCTTCCTCCGGTTTGTCACCGGCAGTCTCATTAGAGTGCCCAACCAAATGATGGCAACTAATGACAAGGGTTGCGCTCGTTGCGGGACTTAACCCAACATCTCACGACACGAGCTGACGACAGCCATGCAGCACCTGTGTTCCGGCTCCCTTTCGGGCACTCCCACCTCTCAGCGGGATTCCGGACATGTCAAGGGTAGGTAAGGTTTTTCGCGTTGCATCGAATTAATCCACATCATCCACCGCTTGTGCGGGTCCCCGTCAATTCCTTTGAGTTTTAACCTTGCGGCCGTACTCCCCAGGCGGTCAACTTCACGCGTTAGCTACGCTACCAAGGATTCAAACCCCCAACAGCTAGTTGACATCGTTTAGGGCGTGGACTACCAGGGTATCTAATCCTGTTTGCTCCCCACGCTTTCGTGCATGAGCGTCAGTGTCATCCCAGGGGGCTGCCTTCGCCATCGGTATTCCTCCACATCTCTACGCATTTCACTGCTACACGTGGAATTCTACCCCCCTCTGACGCACTCTAGCCGTGCAGTCTCCAATGCCGTTCCCAGGTTGAGCCCGGGGCTTTCACATCAGACTTGCACAACCGCCTGCGCACGCTTTACGCCCAGTAATTCCGATTAACGCTTGCACCCTACGTATTACCGCGGCTGCTGGCACGTAGTTAGCCGGTGCTTATTCTTCAGGTACTCTCAGCTCCGGGCGGTATTAGCGCCCAGCATTTGCTCCCTGACAAAAGTCCTTTACAACCCGAAGGCCTTCTTCAGACACGCGGCATGGCTGGATCAGGCTTGCGCCCATTGTCCAAAATTCCCCACTGCTGCCTCCCGTAGGAGTCTGGGCCGTGTCTCAGTCCCAGTGTGGCGGATCATCCTCTCAGACCCGCTACTGATCGAAGCCTTGGTGAGCCTTTACCTCACCAACTAGCTAATCAGACGTCGGCCGCTCGAATACCGCGAGGTCTTTCGATCCCCCGCTTTCCTCCTCGGAGCGTATGCGGTATTAGCACAGCTTTCGCTGCGTTATCCCCCAGTACTCGGTGCGTTCCGACGCATTACTCACCCGTTCGCCACTCGCCGCCAGGCCGAAGCCCGCGCTGCCGTTCGACTTGCATGTGTAAAGCATGCCGCCAGCGTTCAATCTGAGCCAGGATCAAACTCTTCAGTTCAATCTCATAGCAAATTTTCTGGCACGCAAGATCAAAGAAATATCAGGTATTTCCTGTCTTGCAGTGCAAGTGTTCGGCTTCGCCGAGCACTCACACCTATCGGTTATTCTGTCTGTTAAAGAGCGGTGCTGACTGCTTCGTTTCCGTCGCTGCGTCAGCTGAGGAGGCGAACTATACGCCCCGTCCCCACCCTCGTCAACGCTTTTTTGCGGAAATTTTGCAAAAAGTTGGCACACCACACGCAAGCCATTGATCTCAAAGGAAAGCCCACCCCAGACGCAACAAGGGTTGGCCGAAGCCAACCCTTGTTATCGCCTCCATGACCCCGCTCAGGTACGGTGGCGCAGCCGGTAGCAGACGTGGATTTTCTTGTTGCGGAAGTCTTCCGGCACCGACTGGGCGCTGATGTCGCGCACCTCGTAACGCTCCGGCAGCGCCGGATCGAGCGCAAACGAGCGCAGGTTGTTGGAGAAGTACAGCGTACCGCCCGGCGCCAATAGTGCCATGGCGTCGTCGATCAGCCGCACGTGGTCGCGCTGCACGTCGAGGATGTCGAGCATCTTCTTGGAGTTGGAGAAGGTCGGCGGGTCCATGACGATGAGGTCGAACTGTTTGCGCTGGTAGATGGCGTCGTCCAGGTACTGGAACACGTCGGCGCGCACCAACTGGTGGCGGCTCAGGTCCAGCCCGTTCAGTTCGAAGTTGCGGCGCGACCAGTCCTGATAGGTATTGGACAGGTCGACCGTTTCCGAGCTGACCGCGCCGCCGGCCCCGGCGTAGACGGTGAAGCTACCGGTGTAGGCGAACAGGTTGAGAAAACGCTTGCCGGCAGCTTCTTCGCGCACGCGCTTGCGGGTGTTGCGGTGGTCGATGAAGAGGCCGGTGTCGAGATAGGCTTCGAGGTTGACGATGAAACGCTGGCCAAACTCCTCGACGATGAAGTCGTCGCCCAGCTCGCCGAGCTTCTCATATTGGTTCTCGCCCTTCTGGCGACGGCGGGTCTTGAGCGCAATGTGCTCGCGCGCCACGCCGGTGACTTGCTGGATGGCGTCCAGGCAGGCGTCGAGCCAGGCCTCGCGCTCGTTGTCGTCCATTTCCCAGCCGGTATCGTATTCCTGCACGTGGGCACGCTGGCCGTAGATGTCGACCGCCAGCGGGAACTGCGGCACGTCGCGGTCGTAGGCGCGCCAGGCTTCGATACCCTGGCGGCGGGCCCATTTGGCGTAATGCTTGAAATTCTTGCCGAGTCGATTGGCGAACGGTGTCACATCCACCATGGCACTATCCTTATTCTGACCGGCACAGAGCCGGGTCCATCAAAAAAGCAAAGCGCGTCAGCTACAGGCTCTGACGCGCAGGGTGTTTCGGCCAAGCAGCGGCCTGTCGGAACGTATTATGACCGGTTATAACTTGCGGTGCATTTCCACTAGTTTGCGGCAGACCGGTTCCGGCAGGTATTGGCGGATAACCTGTTCCCAGCCTTGCGGGCCGACCAGGCCTTTGACCATGGTCGAGGAGACTTCGGCGTACTCGCGCGGTGGCAGCAGGAAGATGGTGGTGATGTCCGGATGCAGGTCGGTATTGATGTAGCGCATGGTGCGCTCGTATTCGTAGTCGCTGGCGGTACGGATGCCGCGAATGATGTAGTTGGCACCGACGGCCTGGGCATAATTGACCAGGAACTGGTTTTCGAAGACGGCGACGCGCAGGTTGGGAAACTCTTGCGTCACGGCCTGCAGCATCTCGAGGCGTTCTTCCACGCTGAAGCTGCAGTGCTTGTCCGGGTTGACGCCAATGGCGACGACCACTTCGTCAAACAGCTCGACGGCCCTGCGAATGATCCACAAGTGCCCGTTGGTGACCGGATCGAAACTTCCGGCGTACACGGCTCGCTTCAATTTGCGTTTTCCTGTCTTGTTCGTCTGCACCATGGTCGAATCTATCCTGCAAAGCGGGCAAGGTAAAGTTATTTTTGCTGCATAGCAAAAAACCCCGCCGGAGCGGGGTTTCAGGCTGGGCGCTGGTCTCAGTCTATCAAACGTTGATTTCTTCCGCGCGATGACATGCGACCAGGTGGTCTTCCACCGGGCGCAGCGGCGGCACCTCGGCCCGGCAACGCTCGACGGCGTACGGGCAGCGCTTGTGGAAGGCGCAGCCGGACGGCGGATTGAGCGGGCTGGGCAGCTCGCCGACGACCTTGATCTTGGCGTGGCGCTCCTCGGGGAAGATCGACGGCGTGGCCGACAGCAGGGCCTTGGTGTACGGATGCAGCGGCCGCGAGTAGATCTGCTGTTTGCTGCCGCTTTCCACCGCGCGCCCGAGATACATCACCATGACGTCGTCGGCGACGTGCTCGACCACGGCCAGGTTATGCGAGACGAACACGTAGGCGGTCTTGAACTCGTCCTGCAGGTCCATGAACAGGTTGAGCACCTGCGCCTGGATCGACACGTCGAGCGCGGAGGTCGGTTCGTCGGCGATGACGATCTTGGGATTGAGCATCATCGCCCGCGCGATGGCGATGCGCTGGCGCTGGCCGCCGGAGAACATGTGCGGGTAGCGGAAGTAGTGCTCCGGGCGCAGGCCGACCTGGGCCATCATCGCGCGCACTTTGTCCTGGCGCTCGGCCGCCGACAGCGAAGTGTTGATCAAGAGCGGTTCGGCCAGTTGGTCGCCGACCTTCTGGCGCGGGTTGAGCGAGGCGTACGGGTTCTGGAACACCATCTGCACCTTGGTGCGCATGGTTTTCAGCGTGACTCGGTTGGCCTGGGCGGCGTCGACACCGTCGAGCAGCAGCGAACCGGAGGTCGGCGGCTCGATCAGGGTGAGCTGGCGCGCCAGCGTGGACTTGCCGCAGCCGGATTCGCCCACCACCGCCAGCGTCTTGCCGGCCTGGAGCGAGAACGAGACGCCGTTGAGCGCCTTGACGGTGGCAGAGGGTTTGAGGAAGCCCTGCGACACGTCGTAATAGCGGGTCAGTTCCCGCGCTTCGAGAACGGTAGTCATCGGGCCTCCTTGTCATACAGCGGAAAATGGCAGCGCGCAGCGCCTTGCGGATACGGCAACAACAGCGGCCGCTCGGCGCGGCAGCGCTCCTGGGCGTAGGGGCAGCGCGGCGACAGCAGACAGCCCGACGGCCGGTCGTACTGTCCCGGCACGATGCCCGGCAGGGTGGAGAGGCGGTGCGCTCCCTTGCTGTGCTCCGGGATCGACTTCAGCAAAGCCTCGGTATACGGATGGGCCGGGTGGCGGAAGATGTCCGGCACCTTGCCCATTTCCGCCACCTGGCCGGCATACATCACCGCCAGCCGCTGGGCGACTTCGGCCACCACCGCCAGGTCGTGGGTGATGAGAATCAGCGCCATGTTCTGGCTCTGCTGCAGGTTGACCAACAGTTCCATGATCTGGGCCTGGATGGTGACGTCGAGCGCGGTGGTCGGCTCATCGGCGATCAACAGCTTCGGATTACAGGCGATGGCCATGGCGATGGCCACGCGCTGGCTCATGCCGCCGGACAGCTGGTGCGGGTAGGCTGAGAGACGGCTGGCCGCCGCCGGGATTTCCACCATTTCCATCAGTTCCAGCGCACGCGCCTTCAGCGCCGCCCCGCGCAGCCCCTGATGCAGCTTGAGCACTTCCATGATCTGGTAGCCGACGGTGAAACTCGGGTTGAGCGCCGTCATCGGGTCCTGGAAGATCATCGAGATGTCCTTGCCGACGATCTTGCGCCGCTCGCGCGGGCTGATGGTGAGCAGGTTCTTGCCGTCGAACTGCAGCTTGTCGGCGACGATACGGCCCTGCCCTTCCAGCAGCCCCATCATCGCCATCATCGTGACCGACTTGCCCGAGCCGGACTCACCGACGATACCCACGATCTCGCCCTGCTCGACGGTGAGGTCCAGCCCTTCCACGGCGCGGAAGGGGTTTTTGTCCGAACCGAACTCGACCGAGAGGTTCTTGATTTGCAACAGACTCATGTATTCCCCCTTACGCGGCGCGCTTCAGTTTCGGGTCGAGCGCATCGCGCAGGCCATCGCCCATCAGGTTGATGGCCAGTACCGACAGCAGGATGGTGAGGCCCGGCAGGGTCACCACCCACCAGGCGCGTTCGATGTAGTCGCGCGCCGAGGCCAGCATGGTGCCCCATTCCGGGGTAGGCGGCTGCACGCCCAGGCCGAGGAAGCCCAACGCGGCCGCTTCGAGAATGGCCGAGGAGAAGCTCATGGTGGCGTGCACGATCAGCGGCGCCATGCAGTTGGGCAGCACACAGACGAACATCAGGCGAACCAGGCCGGCGCCGGCCACGCGCGAGGCGGTAACGTAGTCGCGGTTGAGTTCGGTCATCGCCGAGGCGCGGGTCAGCCGCACGTAGGCCGGCAGCGCCACGATGGCGATGGCGATCATGGTGTTGACGAGGCCCGGCCCCAGGATGGCGACAATGGCCACCGCCAGCAGCAGCGCCGGCAGCGCCATCATGATGTCCATCAGGCGCATGATCAGGCTGCCCAGCACCTTGGGGAAGAAGGCGGAGATCAGGCCGAGGATCACGCCGGGAATCAGCGCCATCACCACCGAGGTGAGGCCGATCAGGAGCGACAGGCGCGCGCCGTGGATCAGCCGCGACAGCAGGTCGCGCCCCAGTTCGTCGGTACCGAACAGGAACTGGCTGGTTCCGCCTTCCATCCAGGCCGGCGGGGTGAGGATGGCGTCGCGGTATTGCTCGATCGGGCTGTACGGCGCGAGCCAGGGGGCCAGCAGCGCACTGACGGCGATCGCGATCATGAAGATCAGGCCGGCTACGGCGCCCTTGTTGTGGGAGAAGCCCTGCCAGAATTCTTTCAGCGGGGACGGATACGACAGCGCGACCTCGTCGGCGGCGCTCGTCGCGGGAGTAGCTTGTACGTTGGCCATGACGGCTCCTGAGCGGTTACTTGGCGTGACGGATGCGCGGGTTGGCGATGCCGTAGAGGATGTCCACGGTGAAGTTCACCAGGATCACCAGCGTGGCGACCATGAGGATGCCGTTTTGCACCACCGGGTAGTCGCGCCGGCTGATGGCGTCGATCAGCCACTTGCCGATGCCGGGCCAGGAGAAGATGGTTTCGGTCAGCACGGCCCCGCCCATCAGCGTGCCCACTTGCAGGCCCATCACGGTCAGCACCGGGATCAAGGCGTTACGCAGGGTGTGGATGAAGATCACCCGCGCCGGCGAGAGCCCCTTGGCGCGCGCGGTGCGCACGTAGTCCTCGCGCAGCACTTCCAGCATCGAGGAGCGGGTCATCCGCGCGATCACCGCCAGCGGGATGGTACCCAGCACGATGGCGGGCAGGATCAGGTGCTTCAAGGCGTCCTTGAAGGCCCCGGCGTTGAGCTCCGGGTCGGCCGCTTCGGCCAGCCAGGCGTCGATCAGCATGAAGCCGGTGCGCGGGGCGATGTCGAAGGCGAGGTCGAGACGGCCCGACACCGGAGTCCAGCCGAGCTTGACCGAGAAGAACATGATCAGGATCAGGCCCCACCAGAAGATCGGCATCGAGAAGCCGGTCAGGGCGAGGCCCATGATGCCGTGGTCGAAGATCGAGCCGCGCTTGATGGCGGCGATCACGCCGGCCAGCAGGCCGAACACGGCGGCGAACAGCATGGCCATCACGGCCAGTTCCAGCGTCGCCGGGAACAGCGTGGCGAATTCCTTCCACACGCTTTCCTTGGTGACCAGGGATTCGCCCAGGTTGCCCGTGGCGAGGTTGCCGAGGTAATCGACGTATTGCAGATAAATAGGTTTGTCGAGGCCCAGGCGATGCATGGCGTCGGCGTGCATCTGCGGGTCGAGCGTGCGCTCGCCCACCATGACTTCGACCGGATCGCCGGGGATCAGGCGGATCAGGCCGAAGGTGATCAGCGTGATGCCGAAGAAGGTCGGCAGCAGCAGGCCGAGGCGCCTCAGGATGAATGAAAACATAGCGAAACATCTCCCACACTCAGTGCGCTAAGCGATAAAGCGCGCTGTTGCTTGACCCCGGTAACGGGATCATTCCGAGCGAGGACGGGGAAGGAAGCGGGAGACGAGAGAGGAAGGCGCCGGACGATAACGCTGCAACTGAACCACCCACCCACATCAGCTACTGCGTTATCGTCACGGCAAGAGAACAATAACATCGCGCTGGCGCGGGGGTATTGATATAGGTCAAGAAGCTTCGAAGAGGCATCCGGCCGTGTCGACTCTCGCGGCCCTGCTTACCTTGCCACCGTCCGCTCAACAGCCCCGATGTGCTCCAGCAATGACTTTTGCATCATCTCGGGGCCGCTGTAACAGATCGGGGGCCGCAGCCCCCGAATATCAGCGTTCAGATTGGCGGATTCCAGCCCTTATTTGACACTGACACCGTAGAAGGAATTCAGGCCGAACGGGCTGACCTTGAAGCCTTCCACTTCTTTGCGCATCGGCTGGTTCACCGTGGAGTGCGCAATGGTGGTCAGCGGCACCTGCTGCTTCACGATTTCCTGCGCCTTCATGTAGAGCTTGGTGCGCTCGGCGACATTGGCGGTGGCCTTGCCCTTCTGGATCAGCTGCTCGAACGGCTGGTAGCACCACTTGGAGAAGTTGTTGCCGCTCATCGCGTCGCAGCCGAACAGCACGCCCAGCCAGTTGTCCGGATCGCCGTTGTCGCCGGTCCAGCCGATCAGCATGGAATCGTGCTCGCCGGCCTTGGCGCGCTTGAGGTACTCGCCCCACTCGTAGGACTGGATCTTGGCCTTGACGCCGATCTTGGCCCAGTCGGCCTGGATCATTTCAGCCATCAGCTTGGCGTTCGGGTTGTACGGACGCTGCACCGGCATGGCCCACAGGCTGAGCTCGAAGCCGTTCGGGAAGCCGGCCTTCTTCAGCAGCTCCTTGGCCTTTTCCGGATTGAACGGCGCGTCCTTCAGCGACTTGTTGTACGACCACTGGGTCGGCGGCATCGGGTTGGTGGCGGGTTGGCCAGCGCCCTGGTACACCGCATCGATGATGGCTTTCTTGTTGATCGCCATGTCGAGCGCCTGGCGCACCTCCAGCTTCTCCAGCGGCTTGTGCTTGACGTTGTAGGCGACGTAGCCGAGGTTGAAGCCCGGCTGCGACATCACTTTCAGTTTCGGATCGGCCTTCATCGCCGGCACGTCGGCCGGACGCGGGAAGGTGGTCAGCTGGCATTCGCCGGCTTTCAGCTTCTGGAAGCGCACCGAGGGGTCGGTGGTGATGGCGAACACCAGGTTGTCGAGCTTCACGTCGCCCTTGTTCCAGTATTCCTTGTTGCCGGCGAAGCGGATCTGGGCGTCCTTCTGGTAGCGTTTGAAGATGAACGGGCCAGTACCGATGGGCTGCTGGTTGATCATCTGCGGCTTGCCTTCCTTCAGCAGCTTGTCGGCGTATTCGGCCGACTGGATCGAGGCGAAGCTCATCGCCAGATCCTGCACGAAGGCGGCGTCGATCTTCTTCAGCGTGAACTTGACGGTGTACGGGTCGAGCTTCTCGACCTGGGCGATGTTCTCGTCCATGCCCATGTCGGTGAAGTACGGGAATTCGGTCGGGTAAGCCTTGCGGAACGGATGGTTCTTGTCGAGCATGCGCTGGAAGGTGAACAGCACGTCGTCGGCGTTGAACTCGCGGGTCGGCTTGAAGTACTCGGTGGTGTGGAACTTGACGCCCTTGCGCAGGTGGAAGGTGTAGCTCAGGCCATCGGGGGAAACGTCCCATTTCACGGCCAGGCCGGGAACCACCTTGGTACCGCCACGCTCGAACTGCACCAGGCGGTTGAACACGGTTTCGGCTGCGGCGTCGAAGTCGGTGCCGGTGGTGTACTGACCCGGATCGAAACCGGCGGGGCTACCCTCGGAACAGTAGATCAGCGTACCGGCCGCCTGCGCCATGGAAGCGCCGGCGACGAGGCCAGCGGTGAGCAGCAAATGCTTGGCAATTTTCATAGTTTCCCTATTCCCTGCTTGTATTTAAGGTTTCAGCTTCTAACAGTCCATCAGCGCCCGGGTAGAGTGCTCGACGGCAACATCCACAAACACGCCCTGCTCTCCTCCTCACCTGAGCAGCGGTGGCTGCCGGAAACGGAGGACATACAACCAAAGATCAGCGGCAAGCATCGGGCGCACCGAATGACAGCTTCCGCTTGTGCGCGCCGAGTATTCCACATTTCAACTATCACATCTATTCGCAAACAATGATAGCCAATGCGGTTTTGTTATAATGCTGTTTATCTGACCTTTCCAAGAGAGATTTCCACATGATCCGCTTCCGCCAAGTCGAAGCCTTCCGCTGCCTGATGGCGACCGGCACCAGCGTCGGCGCCGCCCGCCGCATGCATATCACCCAGCCCGCCATCAGCCGGCTGATCGCCGATCTCGAAGCGGACCTGGGGTTCCGCCTGTTCAACCGCACCAAGGGCCGGCTCGAACCGACCATGGCCGCGGTGCGATTCTACCGTGCCGTGGAAGAGAACTTTCTTGGCCTGGAGCGGCTGAAGCAGGCCGCTGAGACCATCCGCCAGGAAGCCTCCGAAGGGCTGACCGTGACCTGCCAGCCGGTACTGTCCACCGCCCTGCTGCCGCCGGTCCTGCGCGAATTCTTCAAGAGAAAACCGGGCATGCCGGTCAAGATCGATACTGCCAACAACCCCGAGATCCTGGTGCGGCTGCAGGATCTCAAAGTCGACATCGCCGTGTGCCAGGCCTTTCCTCCCATTGCCGGCATCGAGATGGAGCCGCTGCTGGAAGGCAACGTGCTGTGTGCCATGCCGGCCTCCCACCCGCTGGCACAAAAAGAGGTGATCGTGCCGGAGGATCTGCACGAGCAGGACGTCATCGGCTGGCTGCCGGAAGGGCCGCTGTCGCGCGGCATGGAGGAGGTCTACCTGCCCGACCCGGCCATCCGCCCGCGCTATACCATCCGCACCCATACCTCGCACACCCGCTACGCCATGGTGGCCAACGGCTTCGGCATCTCGATCGTCGAGCCCTTCGCCGCTCCGCTCTGGCTGCCACACGGCGTGGTGGTGCGTCCGTTCCAGACCGACGCCCGCTTTCAGTACGTGCTGGCCTACCCGAGCACCGGCATCCGCTCCGACATCGCCCACGAGTTTCGGGAGGCGGCATTGACGGTGGCGCGCGAGCACGATTTCGGTCTCGCTACCCGCCGGGATCTTCCCCGCTCGGCCGTACCGGCCTGAGTCCCCCCTGCCCGGCCCGTCCTCAGGGCCGGGCGGCCGGCGTTCAGTTTTTCCTCAACACCACGCTGCCGACCGAGTAGCCGGCGCCGAACGAACAGATCACCCCCATATCATTAGTTCCTAGCCGATCCTTATGCAGATGGAAAGCGATGATGGAACCGGCGGAACTGGTATTGGCGTAGCGGTCCAGGATGACCGGCGCCTCGTCGGGTGTGGCTTCGCGGCCCAGCACGCGCCGTGCGATCAGTTGGTTCATCGCCAGATTGGCCTGGTGCAGCCAGAAGCAGCGCACGTCGTCCGGCCGGATTGCCAGTTGCTCCAGGTGGTCGACGATGTGCTCGCCGACCATCGGGCAGACCTCCTTGAACACCTTGCGCCCCTGCTGGATGAACAGCTTGTCCGGCTGGCCGATGCCGCGCTCGTCGCAGCGGTTGAGAAAGCCGAAGTTGTTGCGGATGTTGTTGGAGAAGGCCGTGGCCAGACGCGTGCCCAGCACCTCAAACACACCGGCAGCAACCGCCGCGTCGGCACGCTCCAGCAGCACCGCGGTGCAGGCGTCGCCGAAGATGAAGTGGCTGTCGCGGTCGCGGAAGTTGAGGTGGGCCGAGCAGATTTCCGGGTTCACCATCAGCACCGCCCGCGCCTGTCCGCTCTGGATGGCGTTGACCGCCGTCTGGATACCGAAGGTGGCCGAGGAACAAGCCACGTTCATATCGAAGGCGCAGCCCCGGATGCCGAGCGCCTGCTGCACCTCGATCGCCAGTGCCGGGTAGGGGCGTGGCAGGTTGGAGCAGGCCACGATCACCATGTCGACATCCTCGGCCGATCGGCAGGCCAGTTCCAGCGCCTCGCGCGCGGCGGCGACCGCCATCTCGGCCTGGATCGAGAGACTGTCATTGTCGCGTTCCGGTAGGCTGGGCGTCATGCGCGCCGGGTCGAGCACACCGGCGGCGTCCATCAGGTAACGCTGGCGGATGCCGGATGCCTTTTCGATGAACTCGGCGCTGGATGCCACCAGCGGCGCCAGTTCCTGTGCGGCGATGGCCTCGGCATGCTCGGCGTTGAAGTGGGCCACGTACTCGTTGAAGGCCGCGACCAGCTGTTCGTTGCTCACCGCGTTGGGCGGCGTGAACAAGCCCGTGCCGCTGATAACCACCTTATGCATCGCTCACTCCTTGCCGGCAGCAGAGGCCGGCGCGTCAAAATCAAACAAATGTTCGTTCCATGATACACCAAGCTGTCACAGATATTTAAGAAACACATGCCAGCCACGCTAAAACCAAGTAAAATAGTCAAGTTATGACTTGGCCGGCGCCAGCGCCTTGGCACTGCCAGCCCGCGGACACGGGAAAATCCGGCCGGCCAATAGTTGACTAAAATACTCGGAAATTAGGTATAATCCCGATACCCCACCCCCAACGGAAACTGAGATCATGCGTTTAACCACCAAGGGACGCTTCGCCGTCACCGCCATGCTGGATCTGGCCCTGCGCCATGGCAACGGCCCCGTCACGTTGGCCGGCATCAGCGAACGCCAGAGCATCTCGCTTTCCTACCTGGAGCAATTGTTCGGCAAGCTGCGCCGCGCCGAGCTGGTGGAAAGCGTGCGCGGCCCGGGCGGGGGCTATACCCTGGCCAAGAGCGCCGAGGAGATTTCGGTGGCGGACATCATCACCGCCGTGGACGAACCGGTGGACGCCACCCAGTGTGGCGGTCGCGAGAACTGTCACGACAACCACCGCTGCATGACCCACGACTTGTGGACCAACCTCAACGCCACCATTTTCGATTACCTGTCCAAGGTGACGCTGTTCAGCCTCGTAGCCGATCAGCGCGCCAAGGAAACGAACGTCATGCAGGACAAGCGCGAAGCCACGCCGCCGCGAGCTCGCGTCACGCCGACCGGCGCCTTGTGAACCGGACGCCTTTTGTGGAGATATTAAGAATGAGTCAGCTCAAGCTTCCGATCTACCTCGACTATTCCGCCACCACGCCGGTCGACCCGCGCGTGGCGGAACAGATGGTGATCTACCTGACCGAGAAATTCGGCAACCCGGCGTCGCGCAGCCACAGCTTCGGCTGGGAGGCGGAAGCCGCGGTGGAACAAGCCCGTGCTGACGTGGCCGCGCTGGTCAACTGCGACCCGAAGGAAATTATCTGGACTTCGGGCGCCACCGAGTCCGACAACCTGGCGATCAAGGGTGCCGCCCAGTTCTACAAGAGCAAGGGCAAGCACATCATCACCGTCAAGACCGAACACAAGGCCGTGCTCGATACCTGTCGCGAGTTGGAGCGCCAGGGCTTCGAAGTGACCTACCTCGGCGTCAAGGACAACGGCCTGATCGACCTCGACGAGTTCAAGGCGGCGCTCCGTCCGGACACCATCCTGGTGTCGGTGATGTACGTCAACAACGAGATCGGCGTGATCCAGGATATTCCGCAGATCGGCGATATCTGCCGTGAAAAAGGCATCATCTTCCACGTCGACGCCGCCCAGGCCACCGGCAAGGTGGCGATCGACCTGAGCCAGCTCAAGGTCGACCTGATGAGCTTCTCGGCTCACAAGACCTACGGCCCGAAAGGCATCGGCGCACTGTACGTACGCCGCAAGCCGCGCGTGCGCCTGGAAGCCCAGATGCACGGCGGTGGCCACGAGCGCGGATTCCGCTCGGGCACGCTGGCGCCGCACCAGATCGTCGGCATGGGCGAGGCGTTCCGCATCGCGCGCGAAGAGATGGCCAGCGAAAACGAACGCATCCGCATGCTGCGCGACCGCCTGTGGAATGGCATCAAGGACATGGAAGAGGTGTACATCAACGGTGACATCGACGCCCGTGTACCGCACAACCTCAACGTGAGCTTCAACTTCGTCGAAGGCGAATCGCTGATCATGGCGGTGAAGGACCTGGCGGTCTCGTCCGGCTCGGCCTGCACCTCGGCCAGCCTGGAGCCGTCCTACGTGTTGCGTGCGCTGGGCCGCAACGACGAACTGGCGCACAGCTCGATCCGCTTCACCATCGGCCGCTTCACCACCGAAGAAGAAATCGACTACGCCGTCCAGCTGATGCGTGAGAAAATCGGCAAGCTGCGCGAGCTGTCCCCGCTGTGGGAGATGTTCAAGGACGGCGTCGACCTCAACAGCATCGAGTGGGCCGCCCACTAAACCAGATTACCGGCGGGAGGCCGCCCCCTCCCGCATGCAAGGAGAACCACACCATGGCATACAGTGAACAGGTCCTGGACCATTACGAAAACCCGCGCAACGTCGGTTCCTTCGACAAGGGCGACGACAGCGTCGGCACCGGCATGGTCGGCGCGCCGGCCTGTGGCGACGTGATGAAGCTGCAGATCAAGGTCAACGAGAACGGCGTGATCGAAGACGCCAAGTTCAAGACCTACGGTTGCGGTTCGGCCATCGCCTCGTCCTCGCTGGTGACGGAATGGGTCAAGGGCAAGACGCTGGACGAAGCCATGGCGATCAAGAACACCGAGATCGCCGAAGAGCTGGCGCTGCCCCCGGTGAAGATCCACTGCTCCATCCTGGCCGAAGACGCCATCAAGGCGGCGGTCAGCGACTACAAACAGAAACACGGCAAGTAAACGGGCGGCAGGCCAAGCCTGCTGCTCGATATTGGGTCAGGAACGACTATGGCAATCACTCTTTCCGAACGTGCGGCCGACCATGTCCGCAACTTCATCGTCAAGCGCGGCAAAGGCCTGGGCATCCGCCTCGGGGTGAAAACCTCGGGGTGTTCGGGCATGGCGTACAAGCTCGAATTCGTCGACGTCGCCAGCGACGACGACGTGACTTTCGAGAGTCACGGCGTGACGGTGTTCACCGATGCCAAGAGCCTCGCCTACCTCGACGGCACCGAGCTCGACTACGCCAAGGAAGGGTTGAACGAGGGCTTCAAGTTCAACAACCCGAACGTCAAGAACGAGTGCGGTTGCGGCGAAAGCTTCAACGTCTGAGCCCGTTCAGGCTCCGTGCATGCCGGAACCGACCTTCAGGGTCGGTTTTGTCTGACCGGCCAGCCGCTGTGTGCGAGACACCATGAATTTCGACTTCAAGCAGGACCACTTCAGCCTGTTCGGACTGCCGCGCCGGTTCGAGCTGGACGCGAGCCGACTGGAAAGCGCCTGGCGCGCCGTGGCGGCGCAGGTCCATCCCGACCGCTTCGCCAGCGCCGGCGATGCCGAGAAACGCGTGGCGCTGATGATGGCGACCCACGCCAACGAGGCCTACCGCACCCTGAAATCGCCGCTGGCACGCGCGCGCTACCTGCTGCAGCTGGCCGGCGTCGATACCCAGGAAGACACCAATACCAGCATGCCGGCCGACTTCCTGATGGCGCAGATGGAGTGGCGCGAAGCAATCGGCGATGCCAAGGACGGCCGCGATGTGGAGGCGCTGGAGCAACTGGCGCGCGAGCTGCGCCGCGACGCCGCCGGCCTGCAGCAGCACCTCCAGGCCGCGCTGGATGACGTCGGCGACCTGGACGGGGCCGCCGTCCTGGTTAGAAAATTGCGCTTTCTGGAAAAACTCGAACAGGAAATCGGCGACGCCATCGAAAGCCTGCTTTTCTGATCCGAGGTTGGCGAAGCCGCCTCAACAACACGACAGACCACCATGGCCCTCTTGCAAATTGCCGAACCCGGCCTCTCCGCCGCCCCCCATCAACACCGCCTCGCCGTCGGCATCGACCTCGGCACCACCAACTCGCTGGTGGCCACCGTGCGCAGCGGCGCGGCCGGCGTGCTGCCGGACGAGCACGGCCGCAGCCTGCTGCCGTCGGTGGTGCGCTATCTCGACGGCGGCGAGGTGGCGGTCGGCTTCGCCGCGCAGGCCGAGCAGAGCCGCGACCCGCACAACACCATCGTCTCGGTGAAACGCTTCATGGGCCGCGGCCTGGCCGACATCAGCGAAGCCGCCGCCCAGCCCTACCGCTTCGTCGACGCCCCCGGCATGGTGCAGCTGATCACTCGCGCCGGCGCCAAGAGCCCGGTGGAGATCTCCGCCGACATCCTGCGCACGCTGAAACAGCGCGCCGAAGACACACTCGGTGGCGAACTGGTGGGCGCGGTGATCACAGTGCCGGCCTACTTCGACGACGCCCAGCGCCAGGCCACCAAGGACGCCGCCCGCCTGGCCGGCCTCAATGTGCTGCGCCTGTTGAACGAGCCGACCGCCGCCGCCATCGCCTACGGCCTCGACAACGGCTCCGAGGGCGTCTACGTAGTGTACGACCTGGGCGGCGGCACCTTCGACATCTCCGTCCTCAAGCTGACCCAGGGCGTGTTCGAGGTGCTGGCCACCAGCGGCGACTCGGCGCTCGGCGGCGACGATTTCGACCACCGCGTGTACTGCTGGGCGCTGGCGCAGGCCGGCCTGTCCGGCCTCAATGCCCACGACTCGCGCCTGTTGCTGACCCGCGCGCGCGAAGCCAAGGAAGCGCTCACCGAGCACGCCAGCACCCGCCTCACCGCGTTGTTGTCCGACGGCCAGACCGTCGACTTGACGCTGGACCAGGAGACCTTCCGCGACATCACCAGGACCCTGGTCGACAAGACCCTGCTGCCGGTGCGCAAGGCCCTGCGCGATGCCAGGATCGGCGCCGAGGACGTCAAGGGCGTGGTGATGGTGGGCGGTGCCACGCGCATGCCGCACATCCAGAAGGCCGTGGGCGACTTCTTCGGCCAGACGCCCTTGACCAACCTCGACCCGGACAAGGTGGTGGCGCTGGGCGCCGCGATGCAGGCCAACGTGCTGGCCGGCAACAAGCAGGACGACGACTGGCTGCTGCTCGACGTGATCCCGCTGTCGCTCGGTATCGAGACCATGGGCGGACTGACCGAGAAGATCATCCCGCGCAACAGCACGCTGCCGATCGCCCGCGCCCAGGAGTTCACCACCTTCAAGGACGGCCAGACCGCGATGTCCATCCACGTGCTGCAGGGCGAGCGCGAGCTGGTGAGCGACTGCCGCTCGCTGGCGCAGTTCGTGCTGCGCGGCATTCCGCCGATGGTGGCGGGCGCGGCGCGCATCCGCATCACCTTCCAGGTGGACGCCGACGGGCTGTTGTCGGTGTCGGCGCGCGAGCAGACCTCGGGGGTGGAAGCCCACATCGAGGTCAAGCCGTCCTACGGCCTGTCCGACGACGAGATCACGCGCATGCTGAACGACTCGCTGGCGCACGTGCAGGACGACATCGAGGCGCGCAAGCTGCGCGAGGCCATCGTCGACGCCGAGAGTCTGGTCGATGCCACCCGCGCCGCCATCACCGCCGACGGCGACCTGCTCGCTGCCGACGAACTGGCCGCCATCGAGGCCGGCATCGCCGCCGTGGAGAGCGCGATCGCCGATAACCGTACCGTGGCGATCAACGACGCCGCCGGCCAGCTCAACCGTCTCACCGAAACCTTTGCCGCCCGCCGCATGGACCGCAACGTGCAGCGCGCGCTCAAGGGCCACAACATCGCCGAATTGTAAGGATCCCCCATGCCAAGAATCATCGTGCTGCCCCACGTCGAACTGTGCCCGGAAGGCGCCGTGATCGAGGAGGCGGAGAGCGGCAAGAGCATCTGCGAAATCCTGCTCGAGAACCACATCGAGATCGAGCACGCCTGCGAAATGTCCTGTGCCTGCACCACCTGCCACGTGGTGGTTCGCGAGGGACTGGATTCGCTGAACGAGGCGGACGAGCTGGAAGAAGACATGCTGGACAAGGCCTGGGGGCTGGAAGCCAACTCGCGCCTGTCGTGCCAGGCCATCGTCAGCGACGAGGACCTGGTGGTGGAGATTCCGCGCTATACCATCAACCTTGCCCGTGAGAACCATTGAGGAGCGCCGAACCATGAAATGGACCGACATCCACGATATCGCCATCGAACTGGCCGATGCCCACCCCGATGTGGACCCGACCACCATCCGCTTCACCGACCTGCACAACTGGGTAGTCGAACTGCCGGAGTTCGACGACGATCACCAGCGCGGCGGCGAAAAGGTGCTGGAGGCGATCCAGCAGGCCTGGATCGACGAGGTCTCCTGAGCTCCCGCCCCTGCCGCATTCGTTCATGTTATCGTGCCGGAGAGAGGACTTGCCCCGCGGCCGAGAGCGCTGACGCCCTGTCTTGCCGCAGGGCGTTTTTGTTTCCACAATGAGGAGTGCGCCCGTCATGAAAGAGAATCCCATGTTCACCCTGGTCATCGGCAACAAGAATTACTCGTCTTGGTCCCTGCGCCCCTGGCTGGTGCTGAAGATGCTGGACGAACCGTTCAACGAGCAGCTGATCCCGCTGGACCGGCCCGATACCAAGAGCCGCCTCCTGGCGGTGAGTCCGGCCGGCAAGGTGCCGGTGCTGTTCGACGGCAAGGTGCGGGTGTGGGACTCGCTGGCGATCTGCGAATACCTGGCCGAGTGTTTCCCGGCGGCACGGCTGTGGCCGGAGGACAGCGCCGAGCGTGCGCTGGCGCGCGCGGTGGCAGCCGAGATGCATTCCGGCTTCACCGCCCTGCGCCAGCACCTGCCGATGGACATCGTCGCCCGTCACGAGGATTTCGTCGTCCCGGAAGCCGCGGCGGCCGACATCCGCCGCATCGTCGAGATGTGGGAAGAGCTGCTGCACCGCCACCAGGACAACGGCCCGTTCCTGTTCGGCCATTTCACCATCGCCGACGCCATGTACGCCCCGGTGGTGACGCGCTTCGTCAGCTACGGCGTGGAACTGCCGCCGCGTTCGGAGATCTACGCCGATCACATCCTGGAACTGCCGGCAATGCAGCAGTGGTACGATGACGCCGAGGCGGAAATGGCCGCTGCCGGCGGCTGAGCCCCCTGACACGTTCGCCGGGAGCCGGTCGTGTCCCGTCGGTCAGGCTCTGCAATGACGCGAATCTCCGTTTCGAATGGAGAACCGCATGCCCCGTTTCATTCTGATTGCGCTCGCCTTCCTGCTCGCCGGCTGTGCCACGCTGAACGAGCAGGAATGCCGCAGCAAACCCGCCGCCCAGCTCGGGCTGGAAGACGGCCGCCAGGGCTACGGCCTGTGGCGGCTGGAGAAGCATGTCGAGGCCTGCGCCCGCTTCGGCCTGACGATCGACCGCACGTCCTACCTGGCGGCACGCGAGCGGGGGCTGCGCGATTATTGCACGCCGGACAACGGCGAGCGTGTCGGCCGTCGTGGCGAGCGCTACGAGAACGTCTGCCCGGCCGATCTGGAAGGGCCGTTTCTCAAACGCTACTACCCGGCCTACATGGAATACCGTCTGGATTATTACCACGACGGATTCTGGCCGGCTTTCCCCAGGTATCCCTACCGGCGCTGGTGAGATGTGCCAGCGCAGCCGACGCCACGGGGCAGCCATGCTACTCGCCGCATAGCGACCGATATGGCGTCCGGAATGAGGAGACGGACGAACACCTAGACCATCCGGGCAAACTGTGCCGACTTGGCCGGCATCAGTAGCGGCAGCGGCTCCGGCGCCCGAGTCGGCAGCGTCAAGGAGAAGATGGTGCCCACCCCCTCCCCGGACGACACGCCGAGGGTGCCGCCCAGTACCCGGGTGACCAGTTGCTGGACCAGACTGAGCCCGAGCCCGCTGCCACCTCGCCCACGGCGCGTGGTAAAGAACGGCTCGAAAATCCGCTCGCGAATCTCCGGCGCGATGCCGACGCCATTGTCCGCGACCTGCACGACGATGGTGCCGGGGTCAGAGCCCGGCCGGGCGCTTAGCCGGATCTTCCCTTCTGCGATGTTCTCAAAGGCATGCACCAGTGCATTGTCGATCAGGTTCTGCAACACCTGCCCCAGCGGGCCGGGGAAACTGTCCAAGCGCAGTCCCGGCGCCAGTTCGCACAGCAGCCGGTGCGGGCTGTGGCGGGCACGTACCGCCAGCCCCTGCAGCAGGTCCTCGACCACTTCGTCGAGGGCGAACTCGCGCCGCTGGCAAGTGGCGCGGTCCGCCGCCAGCCGCTTGAAGCGCTGGATCAGCTCGGCCCCCTGCTGCAGATTGTGCCCGGCGATGTCCAGGCCTTCCGACATGTGACGCAGGAAGGCGTCCAGCTCGGAACGGCGCAGCCCTTGCGCCAGACTCAGCTCGAGCGCCTCCAGTTGCTGCTGCAGTGTGCCGACCACCATGTTGGCCGCCGCCACCGGGGCACTCAGCTCGTGTGCCGCACCGGCCACCAGCATGCCCAGCGAAGCGAGCTTCTCGGCCTCGATCAATTCAGACTGGGTCTCGGTCAGGCGCTGCAGCGCCTCATCCAGCTCCCGATGGCTATGCTGCAGTTCCTCCGAGCATGTCGCCAAGGCACGGCTGCCGTCCCGGCAAGCCTGCAGCAACAGGGCCAGCCGGCATGCCATCCACCCGGCACCGAACAGCACCATGGCGGCGAGCAGCAGCACCGCCCCCGCGACATAGAGCGGCCGGGGACGCGCCTCCAGCAGGTATTCGAACCCGAGGTAGCCGACGAGTGAGGTGGCGACCAGCCACGGCAGGAAGCAGCGCAGCAGCCGCGCACGGGCACGGTAGAGCTCTGTCAGGCGCAGCATGCCGCGCCTCCGTCAGGCGGCCGGTGCCTCGTGGATATGCTCGGCGACACGGCGCCGCTCCAGCCAGGCCAGCAAGGCCGCCAGCGGCATCGGCCGGGCGTAGTGGTAACCCTGGGCGTAATGGCAGCCGTGCGCGTGCAACCAACGCGCCTGCTGTCCGGTCTCCACGCCTTCCGCCACCACGGTCTTGCCGAGCCGGATTGCCAGCTTGATGACCATGTCGGCGATCGCTTCCGCCTCCTCCCCTCGCCCCAGCTCGCCGACGAAGCGGCGATCGATCTTCAGCCGGTCCGCCGGGAGCTGGCTGAGGTAGGCGAGCGACGAGAAGCCGGTGCCGAAGTCGTCGATGGCGACGCTCAGGCCGAGGAACTGGAAGCGCTGAAGTTGTGCCCGCACCGCGTCGAAATTCAGCATGGCGACCGATTCGGTCACCTCGATTTCCAGTTGTTCCGGCTCGATGCCGGTGCTGGCGAGCCGGGCCAGCACCCGCTCCATCTGCTCGGGGCGGACGAGCTGGACCACCGACAGGTTGACCGCCACCTTGAGCATGGCGAAGCCGGCCATGGCCAGCGCCTTGGCGGCCTGGCAGGACTGGGCGAAGATGCGCTCGCCCATCTCGAGGATCAGGCCGGTGGTCTCGGTCAGCGGGATGACGGCGTCCGGCGAGAGCGGCGCGCCGTGTTCATCGTACAGCCGCGCCAGCGCTTCCACGCCGTGCACCGTCCCGCTGCGCAGGTCGATCTGCGGCTGGAATTCGACGTACAGGCGGTCGCCCTCGACGGCCTGACGGGTCCGCTCCAGCAGCCGAAAGCTCTCGGCAGCGGCCTTTTCCAGATCGGGATGATAGATCTCGTGCTGGCCATGGCCGCGCAGCTTGGCCCGCTTCAGCGCCAGTCCGGCCAGCTCGAGTACTCCCTCGCCGCGACCGCCCAGGGTGTCCAATGGCACCAGCGCGGTGCCCAGCGTCAGGACCTTCAGCGGGTCGTCCGCGTCGGCCCCGCCGTTCAGGACTGCTCGCACCAAGTCGGGATGGATGCGCTCGATCTGGCCCAACAGCGCGAAGATGTCCTTGCCGACCCGCGCGATGAACACCGTGGCATCGAGGCTGTGACGCAGGCGGACCGCCACCCGGCGCAGGATGTCGTTGCCGTAGCCCGGCCCGAAAGCGATGTTGATGCCGGAGAAGCCGTCGATGTCGAGCAGCAAGAGGCCGCGCCCGGCGCGTTGCGGCGCTTCCATGGCGAAGTCCAGCGCCCGTACCAGGGCGTTGCGGTTGGGCAGCGGCGTCAGGTCGTCTTCGTAAGCCATCTTGTCCAGCCGGTTCAGCAACGACACGTTGTGCAGGCCGCCGGACACGCTCAGCGCGAACACGTTCAGCAATTCCAGCTCGCTCGGGGTCAGTTCGCGCGGAATCGCCACCAGCGCGGCGTAATCATCCCCCTCGCCGCCCGAGGGTGGAAAGTACAGCGCGGCTCCGCCCGGAAAGGTCAGCGTCTGCCGCCCGATGAAGCATTGCTGCAGCGGCTAGACGATCTCCGAGGTGTCCAGTTCGTCCAGCCAGTGGTCGACCAGTTCGGCGTAGCGCCCTGCCGCGCTGATGATGCTGATGCGGCGGTTGGTCAGCGGCTCGTCGGCGTGGCGCAAGCGGGCGCACAGCACGCCCTCCGGCGCCAGCCCGAGCAGGGCAGCCGCCTCGCTCAGCACCCGGGCCGAGAAATCACGCAGGCTGCGCGCGCCGAACAGCAGGTTGTTGGATTCGACGATGCGCTGCAGCCCGCAACGCGCCTGTGCCACCGACACCAATTGCTCATAGGTGCGCAGATTGGCGATGAGCAGGCTGGAGAGGCGCGCCGGCGTGAGCTCGGATTTGACCCAGTAGTCGCTGATGTCGTAATCGCGGATCGCTTCGGTCATCGGGGCGGCACGGGGCTGGCCGGTGAGCAGCACGATGCGGACCTCGGCGTTGCCCAGCACCTCGCGCACGGATTTCACCAGGCGCAGCCCGGCGTCGTCGGTTTCCATCACCACGTCGAGCAGGATCAGCGCGATGTCGCGCTGCCTGAGCAGCAACTGGACGGCCTCGCGCATGCTGTAGGCTTGCAGGTGCTCGATGGTGCGGCCGGCCACCAGCTCGCCACTGAGGGCGAACGACAGCGAGCGCTGGAAACCGCGGTCGTCGTCCACCGTCAACACGCGCCAGCGCGCCGGTTTGACCGGCTGCAAGGGCACGACCTTGGCGGCCGGTTCGGGCAGGAACTCGACCTCGTCATCGCCGACGAGATCTTGGGCGGAATGATAGGAAATGGCGTCAACAGGCATGGCATCCGTCTCCCCGGTTGCACTGCCGCCGCTCCCCCCCGCGCAGCGGCCGGTGACGCGGCACCGGTCGGGAGACAAGATCGACGTCATGCCTCATACCAGACCGTTTGCCGTATTCATATTTCAATGATAGGCAACACGGCGTCTCATTTCAGGGGCATTGACACGCTTCAGATGCTATCCGTTTCGCTTGGCTGGATCGCGCGCGGCGGGATCGGCACCGACAGGATGATCGAGGTGCGTGTCTCGCCGAAGTGGTTGATGCTGCCGATAAAGGCCTCAAGGTGGCGGGTGTCGCGCGTCACCACCTTGATCACGTAGGAGTCGCTGCCGGTAACGTGGCTGCACTCCAGCACCTCCGGCGCGGCGCGCAGCGTTTCCAGCAGGCGGTTCTTGTAGGGTTGGGCGCAGTTGATGCCGATCAGGGCGGAGAGCCCGTAACCGACCCGGTGCGGCGCCACGTCGGCGTGGTAGCCGGTGATGACCCCTGCCTCTTCCAGCCGCTTGACCCGTTCGGTGACCGCCGGCACCGACAGCGCGACACGCCGCGCCAGTTCGGTCAGGGTGAGCCGGGCGTCCTGCTGCAGGGCCTCGAGGATGGCCCAGTTCTTGCGGTCCAGTTCCATGATGATTTTCTTTTCGTCCCCGCTTTAACCTTAGATTTTCAGGCGCGCCTTGCCAACTTCCTGTATTTCGCCATGTTACCGTCACGCCGCCGCGCGCACACTATCCGCGATCGGCGACATGGGAGAGGTGCATGGAAAGCAGTTGGGGACTGGCCGCCAAGGCGGTGCTGATGGGGCTGGCGATCGCCGCCCCGGTCGGGCCGATCGGCCTGCTATGCATCCAGCGCACCTTGCAACTCGGGCGGCTGGCGGGTTTCGTCAGCGGGCTCGGCGCGGCCTGCGCTGACGGGTTGTACGGCGCGCTGGGAGCCTTCGGTCTCGCCCTGCTGTCGGCCTACCTGCACGGCTTGCAGCAGTTGCTCGCCCTGCCCGGCGCGCTGTTTCTCGGCTGGCTGGGCTGGCATACCTTGCGGAGCGGGGACGCAGCCGCCAACGCCGCCAGCCTGCCCGGCGGACGGCTCTCGCGCCTGTTCCTGTCCACCTTCGCGCTGACCCTGGCCAACCCGATGACCATCGTCGCCTTCAGCGGGGTGTTCGCGGCACTGGCCGCCAGCCACGCTACCATTTCCACCGCTGACGCCTGGATCATGGTCATCGGGGTGTTTGCCGGTTCGACCCTGTGGTGGGCGCTGCTGGCGCTGGCTACCGGCCGGTTAGGGCAGCGGCTCGGGAGCCCGCAGCGGCGGCTGGTCAGCCGGTTGGCCGGGATCCTGCTGTTGGGTATGGCGGCGTGGCAACTGCTGCGCTGGCTGAGCGGGCCGGTCTGAACTGTATGGCCGGAAACGGGGACGATTGTGCCTTGCCAAGCGGCAGTACCGTCCCCACTCTTCCTGAATACGTGTTCCCCGGATTTTGGGCGACCGGGAGCATCCCGACAGGACATACCAGGAGAGATCATGCAGGAAGCCTTCTACCGCGACCCCTATCAGACCCGGCTGGAGACCCGGGTGCGGCGCCACGACGAACACGGCGTGGTGCTGGAAGAGACGCTGTGCTACCCGTTGGGCGGTGGTCAGCCGGGTGACTGTGCCACGCTGAGCACGGCCGATGGCGTGGTGCTGAGTATCCTCGACACGCGCCGCGACAAGGCCACGCGCGACATCGTGCATCAGGTGGCGGCCGACGCGCCTCGGTTGCCCGAGGGCACGCCGGTGACGCTGGAGCTCGACTGGGCCCGCCGCCATCGCCACATGCGCGTGCACACCTGTCTGCACCTGCTGTCGGTGGTGATCAAGGCCGGCGTCACCGGCGGCAATCTGACGGCCGAGTCGGGCCGGCTCGACTTCGACCTGCCGGAAGGCATGGTGCTCGACCGCGACGAGATCGAACGCGAGTTGAACCGGCTGATCGCCGAGGACCGCGCGGTGAAGGTGGTGATGACGTCGGGCGAGGCGCTGAAGGCGCAGCCGGAGCTGATCAAGACCATGTCGGTAACGCCGCCCTTGGAGTTGCCGGAAATCCGCCTGATCGAGGTCGACGGTGTCGACCTGCAGCCGTGTGGCGGCACGCACGTGGCGCGCACCGGCGAGATCGGCACGGTGGTCGTCAAGAAGATCGAGAGCAAGGGCGCGCGCAACAAGCGCGTGGTGGTGGCGCTGGCGGAGTGAGCGCTTGGCGCATCGCGCCGCTGAGCGGGCATGTCTGGAAATGCCGGCACGGCCCCTGGACGTCCCGCTCAGGCGCGGCGCACCCGCAATGCACCGCCCTCTTTGGCGCGGATGTCAGCCAGCAGCGCATCGAGCTCGGCCAGCCCCTCCTCCCACTGATGGTGGCCGGAGGCTACGTTGATGTGGCCGCCATCGACCAGCCACGTCAGCGGCGCCTGCCACAGGCTGGCGATGCGGGCCGAGCGCAACGGCAGGCAGAACGGATCGGTATCGCTGGCGACGATGCGCGCGGCGAACGGCAGCGGTTCCGTCGGCAAGGGAGAGAACGGCAGCAGCTCCGCCGGGGCGCTGGCGCGCTCGACGTCCGCTGGCGCCACCAGCAGCGCACCGGCCAGCTTGTGCGGATGGCGCCGGGCGTAGTGGGCCACGGTGACGCAGCCGAGGCTGTGCGCGATCACCACCGCCGGGCGGCGGCTGGCGTCGACGGCACGGTCGAGCCCGGCCAGCCAGTCTTCGAGCCGGGGCGTGTTCCACTCCTGGTTGTCGACGCGGCGTGCGCCGAGCAATTGCTGCCAGTGGCTTTGCCAGTGCTCGGGGGCGGAGTTGTTCCATCCGGGCTGGATGATGAAGTCGAAGTCGGCGTAGTCGGCGCGCATGGTGCAGGCCCTAATGATGGTGTCAGCCGACTATACAACAGCCATCAATATCACCAAAAATAATAAAAATTTGTTTTTTAATAGCTAAAAATATTTATATACAAATCCCTGGCTCAGACGGATGGTTCAATCCACTCGCCAGCAGCCCTCTCACTGCCATCGGCCAAGCTCCGCTCGCGGGCTGCCTGGCCTCCTCACCTGGCTCGATCAGCCTTCGTTTTCTGCCCCCGGCACCATGTGAACCAGTTCCCAGATGTGACCGTCCAGGTCCTGGAAACCGTGGCCGTACATGAAGCCGTAGTCCTGTGGCTCGCTGTACGTCGCGCCGCCGGCGGCGACGGCCTTGCGCACCAGTTCGTCGACCCGCTCGCGGCTCTCGACCGACAGGCACACCAGCACTTCGGTGTATTTCTTGGCGTTGCAGATTTCATTCGGTGTGAAGGTCTTGAACTTGGCTTCGGTCAACAGCATGACGAAGATGTCGTCGGACACGATCATGCAGGTGGCGGTCTCGTCGGTGAATTGCGGGTTGAAGCTGAAGCCGAGTTCGGTGAAAAAGGCGATCGAGTTGGTGAGATCGCTGACCGGCAGGTTCACAAAAATCTGGGTGCTCATGGCGCCTCCCTTATCGCTACACATCTAGGTATAGCCCGGTCACGGGAAACGATCGGCTGACAACGGGGGCAAGGCAGCCGAGTCGATCACCGGCCTGCAGAGCGGAATCCGCCCCATCCATGCCGGTTCCTTGCTCCTGCAGGACGCGGAAGCGGTGCATATCAGCCCCCGGCCAACAATACTGCGGTGCCTCTCGTTGTACTCGTCCGACCGGGTGCTATACCTCGGTTGTGTGGCCCCAGAGGGCTTGCCGAGCCACACCGTTTCCGGGCGGGCGGAAGGGAGCTTTCTCACGCCCACCGAGGCAATGCCGGGAGTTTGGGAGGGCATGGCTATGCGCTTCATCGTCTTGCTCTGGCTGCTGGTCGTGGATGCAGCCTGTGCCCTGACCACGCCGGAAGAGCCTCCTTGGGAAGCGCATCCGCGTACCGTCGACTACGCCTGGAGTTCGGCGCTGGAGTGGGGGGAACAGCACGAATCCTTCGTAAAGCAGGCCGGCGAGGGCAACATCGAGGTATTGCTGCTCGGCGACTCCATCACCGAGGGCTGGGACGCCGCGCCGGACATCTGGAACGCCCATTTCGCCGGCTACCGAATGGCCAACTTCGGCATCAGTGGCGACGCGACGCAGAACCTGTTGTGGCGCATCACGGCGGGAGGCGAGCTGAACGGGCTATCCCCCCGCGCCGTGGTGCTGCTGATCGGGACCAATAATCTGGACATGTACAACGATTCGCCCGAGGACACCGCCCGCGGCGTCGGCGCCATCGTGCAGGCCCTGCGGGAGACTCTGCCGGACAGCCGCGTGCTGCTGCTCGGCATCTTTCCGCGCGGCGCGACGCGCGACACGGAACTCCGGCAGCGCATCGAGCAAACCAACCGGGCCATCGCCCGCTTGGCTGACGGCGAGGCCGTCCGTTACCTGGATATTGGCCCCCGATTAGTCGGGGCGAATGGCGAGCTGCATCCCGAGATAATGCCGGATGCCGTGCATTTGTCGCCGCTGGGTTATGCACTATGGGCTGCGGCCATGCAAACGGAGCTCGAGGCGTTGATCCGTGATTGAGGGCGCGACCGGATTTGCTATACGCCTGTGACAACGCTCCACTACGTGACCAGGTTGTAAACGCCAGGCGGAAAGGCGGGCTCAGGAATAAGGTTTTGGCCCTTCGATAGGATCTCGAGGGAGCGGAGGCCGGTTTCCCCAATCGCTGCGGGCAGCGGACAAACCGCGCCCCATCCGAGCGACCAAGCAATCATTCAAATTTTTTGACCGACTCTGCCAGAATATTCCAGTTTTAGTAACTATAGTTACTATCTAAACTAGGACATATGTCGTAACACACCGCCGAACGGCAACAACGGCAGCGATGACACGACAAGCAACACCGAGCACTTACCCACAACAAGCCCACTTATTGACGGAGTTCATCATGAAAAAGACCACTCTTGCCCTGCTGTCCCTTTCCCTGCTGACCGCCGTAGCTCACGCCCGCGACGGTGGCGACAACAACTACCTGGCGCAGCGCCAGGCTCCGGCCACGCAACAGCAGGTTGCCGCACAAGACATCAAGGTCGAGCTGCCCAACGCCCAGGAACGCGCCGAGTTCCGCCGCGAGAAGCACTGAGCAGGGCTACGCTCCACTCCTCGCACCAGCCTGCAGGCTGAACGCTAGAGAAAAGGACAGCGCCACGGCTGAACCGTAGCGCTGTTTTCATATGAGCCGCGATGCCTCGGGCTGCCGGCGAAATTACGGAGCCCTTTCCTTCTCCCCACTGTGCTTGCCACCCCCGACCCGCCTTGCCGGGCGGGACCGGCAACGCTCACTCCTCCGCCGACATCATCAGAAGACAAGCAAAGCATTGGCCAATGCCACCGTGCAGAACCGGGCTTCGGCCAACCGTTGTCATAATTCGGCGGGTTGTCGCTGCAATCCGACCCGGTTCTACGGACCTATGAACTTGATCAAATAAGAAAGCGTTGATTATTTGTCATATCCAACCATCTTACAAAAGGTGATGCATGTTCACGCCCTTGTAAACGTCATCGCTGCATGAGCTGCACCCTGTTTTGCAACAAACATAAAGAGGGAATCATGAAGCTGAAACACCTTATCCAGGCCATGTCTTTGTTGGGAGTTGCCGTTCTGTCTACCCCTGCCGCACACGCCGCTGATCTCGTAGGGTGGTATGGCGGTATCAGTATCGGCCAGTCCGAAGAGCAGGACTTCAGCGCCAGCGAGCTCGACTCCGAACTCAACGATGCGGGATTTACCACCAGCGGTACCTCGGTCGATGACACGGACACGGGCTGGAAACTGTTTGCCGGTTATCAGTTCAACAACTATTTCGCTCTTGAAGGGGGATACATCAGCTTTGGCAGATTCGATGCCAGTACGACAGTAACAGCAGTCAATGGGAGTCCTATCACTCCTACTTCAGTAAACGCCACCGTCAAGGCAAGGAATGGTTTTCTTCTTGACGCGGTAGGCATACTACCGATCACCGACAACTTTTCAGTATTCGGCAAGCTCGGTGCCTATACAAGCAAAACCGAATTATCCGCCTCCGTGGACGGGGCCTCTGCAAGCGATAGCGACTGGGACTCCGATCTGACTTACGGTTTTGGGGTGAACTACGCTATCAACAAGGATCTGAGGATACGCGGGGAATGGGAGCGATTCGAGAAAGTCGGCAGCTCCGACAGCGTTGAATCCGATATCGACCTGCTCTCGATCGGGCTGACCTACCAGTTCTATTGATCCGAAGGCTTACGCATGAGGCCGGCTAGGGTCCGGCCTTTCTTCCCCCTCCCACCAGCACTACGCCCCCCGCCCGACCTCCCCGCTGCGCTTGCCTACCCACACCCGCCGCACGCGCTCGCGCAGGCCGTCGAGATAGGTGTACACCACCGGCAGCACCAACAGCGTCAGCAGCGTCGAGGTCACCATGCCGCCGATGATGGCGTGCGCCATCGGCGCGCGCGATTCGGAGCCTTCGCCCGCCCCCAGCGCCAGCGGCAGCATGCCGCAGATCATCGCCAGGCTGGTCATCATGATCGGCCGCAGCCGCACCCGCCCGGCCTCGACGATAGCGTCTTCGCGCGCCATGCCCTCGCGGCGCGACTGGTTGATGAAGTCGACCAGCAGGATGCCGTTCTTGGCCGCCAACCCCATCAACATGACGATGCCGATCACCGAGAACATGTTGAGGGTGGAGCCGAACGCCAGCAGCCCGAGGAACACGCCGACGAAGGCCAAGGGCAGCGCCACCATGATGGAGAGCGGCAGGGTGAAGCTGCGGAACTGCGCCACCAGGATCATGTAGATGAAGATCACCCCCATCGCCAGCGCCTGCACCGCGAAGCCGAGCGATTCCTGCATGTCCTGGCGCTCGCCTTCCTGCGCCAGCACCACACCCGGCGGCAGTTTGAGCTCGGCGGTGAGCTTGGTGATGTCGGCGAACACCGAGCCGGTGTCGCGGCCGCTGACGTTGGCGGTCAGTGTCACTTCGCGCAGCAGGTCGACGCGGTTGATCTGGCGCAGGCTCTCGGCGGAGCGCGTGGCGGTGACGGTGGAGAGCGGCACCATCGGCTTGCGGCCCTGGACGTCGCCGGGGCCGGCCACGGTCAGCACGTCGAGCAGGCCTTCGCGGCGCTGCTCCTTGGGCACTTGCAGGCGCACGTCGTAGTTCTCGCCGTCCGGCGCTTCCCAGGTGGTGACGACGTTGCCGGCCAGCAATGTGGACAGGCTCTCGCCGACGGCAGCCAGATCGATGCCGAGGCTGGCGGCGGCGTCGCGCCGCACTTCGACGTTGAGTGCCGGATCGGCCTCGCTCAGGCTGGATTCGATGTCGCTGATGCCGGGGATGGCGGCGAGCCGGCGCTCGACGTCGTCCGCTGCCTGTTCGAGCTGGACGAGGTCGCTGCCCCTGAGGCCGATGTTGACCGGCTTGCCGCCGCCGCCCTTCTTGCCCAGTTCCTCGATCGACAGAATCTGCACGCCGGCCACGCGCCCGCTCTCGCTGCGCGCCGCGTCCATCAGCGCGAACAGGCTGCGGCCGCGCTGCTTCTTGCTGCCGACGTCGACGATCAGTTGGCCCTCGTTCTTGCTGGCACCGAAGCGACCGCCGCCGACGGTGGTGTTGACCGCCGCGACTTCGGGCAGGCGGCGCAGCGCGCGCTCCAGCTCGCGCGCCTTGCCCTCGGTGAAGGACAGCGAGGAGCCGGGGGCGGTCTTGAAGCTCAGCGAGAACTCGCCTTTGTCCTCGCGCGGCAGGAATTCGCCGCCGATCACCGGCACCAGGGCGAAGCTGCCGACGGTCAGCGCCACGGCCGCCGCCAGCACCGTCTTGCGGTGGCCGAGCGCCCAGCGGATGACGCCGACGTAGGTCTCGGCCACCCGGTCGAGCGAGTTCTCGAAACCGTCGAGCAGCCGCCCGAGCGGCCCCTTGTGACGGTCGCCGTGGTGGTGAGGGTCGTGCCAGACCGACGACAGCATCGGGTCGAGCGTGAAGCTGACCAGCATCGAGATCAGCACCGCCACGGTGACGGTGAGGCCGAACTGGTGGAAGAACTTGCCGATGATGCCGCCCATGAAGCCGACCGGCAGGAACACCGCCACCACCGTCAGCGTGGTGGCCAGCACCGCCAGCCCGATCTCCTGGGTACCCAAGAGCGCGGCGTCGTAGTGACCCTTGCCCATGTTGGCGTGGCGCACGATGTTCTCGCGCACCACGATGGCGTCGTCGATCAACAGGCCGATCGACAGCGATAGCGCCATCAGCGTCATCAGGTTGAGGGTGAAGCCCATCGCCTGCACCGCGAACAGGGTGCCGATCAGCGCCACCGGCAGGGTCAGCCCGGTGATCACGGTGCTGCGCCAGCTGCCGAGGAACAGGAACACGATCAGCACCGTCAGCAGCGCGCCTTCGATCAGCGTGGCGCGCACGTCGGCGAGCGAGTTCTTGACGTCCTGCGACTTGTCGTAGGTGTAGGTGACCGTGGTGCCCGGCGGCATCTGGCTTTGCAGGGTCTGGATCACCCGCTTCACGCCGTCGGCCACCTCGACCACGTTGGCGCCGCGCGCGGCGCGGATTTCCAGCCCGACCGCCAGCTTGCCGTCGATCAGCGACACGCTGCTCTTCTCGGCCTCGGCGTCGCTGACTTCGGCCACGTCGGACAGCCGCACCGGGTTGCCGTTTTTCCAGGCCAGCGGCAGCGCGGCGAAGTCGGCGGGCGACTTGAGCTTGCCGGCCACCCGCACCGACAGCTCGCGGCTGCTGGTGCCGACCTCGCCCGCCGGGTAGTCCTGGTTGGCCTGGCGCAACACCGCCGCCACCTCGGGCAGCGACAGCCCGGCCGCTTCCAGCCGGTAGGGGTCGAGGTCGATGCGCAGTTCGCGCTTGACGCCGCCGACGAGCTTGGCTTCACCGACACCGGCTACCGTCTGCAGCCGCTTCTTCAGCACGTTGTCGACCCAGGTGGTCAGCACGCGCGGGCTGACCTGGGGGGAGCTCAAGGCGATCGACAGCAAGGGCTGGTCGTTGGGGTTGAATTGCGACACGGTGGGGCTGGAGATTTCGCGGCGGAAGCGCCCCTGCACGGTGCCGACGCGGTCGCGCACGTCCTGCACCGCGACGTTGGGGTCGGTGGTCAGCTCGAACTCGACCACGATGGTGGAGCTGCCTTCGAACGAGTAGGAGCGGATGTGCTTGACGCCGTTGATGGTGTTGATCGCTTCTTCCAGCGGCCGGCTCACCTCGCTTTCCACCACCTCGGGCGAGGCGCCGCTGTAGGTGGTGCTGACCACCGCCACCGGGAAGCGGATGTCGGGGAATTCCTCGACCGGCAGCCGCCAGGCGGCGAACAGGCCGAGCACCACCAGCGCCAGCATCAGCACGGTGGCGAAGTAGGGATTGCGGATGCTGACGCGGGTCAACCACATGGCTCGTTCCTCAGCGGGCGGCGGCGAGCGTCACCGCGTCGCCCGGGTTGATGCCCAGCAGCGAGGCGGTCAGCACCGTCTCGCCCGGCTTGACGCCATCGACCGCGACGCGCCCGGCGCTTTCGGCCAGGAGACGCACCGTGACCGGGCGGCGCACCACCTTGCCCCGCTCCGCCAGCAGCACCCACGGCTTGCCGCCGGCGTCGTGCAGCGCCGAGAGCGGCAGGCTGACCGCATCGTCAACTTCCTTGAGCACGATGCCGCCCTTGGCGAACTGCCCGGCCTTGAGCCGGCCCTCGGGATTGGCCACGCGCAGGTAGACGGTGAAGCTGCGCGTGCCGCTCGCCGCCACCGGGTTGAGCCGCACCAGTTCGGCGTCGAATTCCTCGGCCAGACCCTCGACCGTGAAGCGGGCGTGCTGGCCGACGTGCAGCTTGCCGATGAAGCGCGCCGGCAGGCTGGCGGCCAGTTCCAGCACCGACAGGTCGGCGATGCGGAACAACGGGGTGTTGCGCTGCGCGAGTTCGCCCGGATTGATGGCACGCTGGTACACCACGCCGTCGATCGGCGCGCTGAGCCGGGTGTCGGCCAGCGATTTGCGGGCGCGCGCCAGTTGCGCTTCCTGCGCCTTGAGCTCGCCGGCGCGGACCTGGAAGTCGCTTTCCACTTCTTCGAACGCCAGCCGCGAGATGAAGCCGCGCTCGTACAGCTCGCGCTGCTTGTCGAGCTTGACGCGGGCGAGTCCCAGCCGCGCCCGGCTGTTGGCGAGCTGGGCTTCCTGCTCGGCCACGCTCTGCGCCAGGGTCTCGTGGTCGAGCCGCGCCAGGAGCTGGCCGCGCCGCACCCGCTCGCCCTCGCGTACCACCACCTCGCGCACCACCGCTTCCACTTCGGCAGCCACGGTGCTGCTGTCGAGCGCGTTGAGCGTACCGGTGAAGGCCAGGGTGTCGGCCAACGGCACCACCTTGGCCACCAGCACGTCGCTCGCGGCCAGCTCACGCGGGGGCGGCGCCTTGGCCGCCGTGGCCGTGGCGGGGGACGAGGAGGAGTCGTTGCAGGCGGTCAGCACCAGCAGGGACAAGGCGATGGGGAGCAGGTATGGCTTCATGGATCAGATCCGGTTCAGATGGGCTGGCTCGGCTTCATGCCCTTGGGCAGCAGTATCCACAGGCTGCCCGGCTGCTTCATGCGCCCGGCGTACATGCCGGCCTCGGTGCCGAAGCCCCAGAAGAAGTCGGCGCGGATCGCCCCGCGGATCGCTCCGCCGGTGTCCTGTGCATGCACCAGGCGCACCAGCGGCTGGTTCGACAGCGGCCAGCTGGTGGCGAGGTAGACCGGGGCGCCGAGCGGGATGTAGCGTGGATCGACGGCGATGCTGTAGCCGTCGGTCAAGGGCACGCCAAGCGTGCCCAGCGGCCCGCCCTCGGCATGCGGCAGCGGCCGGAAGAACACGTAGCTCGGATTGACGTTGAACAGTTCCTGCTGGCGCGACGGGTTCGCCTTGATCCATTCCTGGATGCCCTGCATCGAGGCATCGGCCAGCGTCAGCTCGCCACGGTCGACCAGCCAGCGGCCGATCGACTGGTAGGCGTAGCCGTTCTGCTCGGCGTAGCCGACACGCAGGAAGCTGCCGTCCTCGAGCTGGATGCGGCCCGAGCCCTGCACCTGCAGGAAGAACAGTTCGACCGGGTTCTCCACCCAGGCCAGCACCGGGGCGCCGCTGACGCCCTTGCCCTGCTCGATTTCGGCGCGGCTGTAGTAGGGACGCAGGCGGTTGCCTTCGAGCCGGCCGCGCAGCTTGCCGGTGCGGCCGTCGATGTTGAAGTCGGCCGGGCGCACTTCGATCTCGCCGGGGCCGGCCGCAGTGGCACCGGCGCGCAGCGTCAGCTTGTTGCCCGGACCGCGCCGCGCCACCAGCACGCTCTTGGAGCGATCGGCGGCGGGCACGTCGAGCGTTAGCAGATCGGCCGGCACGCCGTACAGCGGGTACGGCGTGCGCGCGGTCTTGGCCCGGCTGCCGTTGAGCAGCGGTTCGTAGTAGCCGGTGATGAGCCCGCTGTCGCGCTCGCCGTCACGCAGCTTCCAGGCCTGGAAGTGGGTCTCGAAGAAGCGGCGCACCGCTTCGGCATCGTTCGCCGGCACCGCGGCGGCGGCGCGGCACACGCCGCTCCATTCCGGCTTTTTCGCCACCGCCTTGCAGCTTTGCTGCAGCGCCGGCAGCGAATCGCCCACCGACTGCTGCTGCCATTGCGGCAGCTCCGCCACGCTGGCGGTTTCGAAACGGACCGAGGTATCGGCCGGACGCGGCGCCACGGCACACGCGGCCAGCAACAGCACCGGCAACAACAGACTGAGTTTTCTGGAAATCACGCTTGCGACTCGATGAATGCTCGGCCCACCATCCTCTGGGGAGAGGGCCGGACTTGAGAGATAAAGGACACGTCGCCCCCGATTGTAACCGCGCCGAAGCACAGTGGGCAGGAATGGCGGTAGACCCCCGAGGGGGCGGCAAGTTCGCACCGGCGAAAAGGCATGGCAGGATGGGGGGGGAGTGTTCCCGGTAGCCGGGCAGCGCAAGGAGGGGAAGGGCCAACGGCACAGGTGCCGCCGCCGGGAGGTCACATGCGCAGCAAGGCGCCGACCTTGATCACCGCCTGGGTGCGGCTGGAAACCTTGAGCTTGCGCAGGATGGCCGAGACGTGGGCCTTGACGGTGCTCTCGGCGATGTTGAGTTCAATCGCCACCACCTTGTTCGACTTTCCGTTGACGATGTAGTCGAGCACGCAACGCTCCTGCTTGGTGAGCAGGGCGAGCCGGCTGGCCAGATCCTGCAGCTGCTCGGGGCTGCTGCCATGCGCGCCGGTGTCGCGGTCGGCCAGCGACGGCGGCAGGTAGATGTCGCCGCCCAGTACGGCATTGACCGCCTCGGTCATGGTCTCGCGCGAGAAGGACTTGGGGATGAAGCCGGAGGCGCCGACCGACATCGCCGCCTCCACGGTGCTGTGGCGCTCGTCGGCCGAGACCACGATCACCGGCAGCGTCGGCGCCTGCTGGCGCAGCCGGGCCAGCCCGGCCAGACCGTCCATGCCCGGCATGTTGATGTCGATCATCGCCAGCTCGATGGCGGGATTGCGCCGCACCGCGTCGAGCGCCGCATCGAGCGACTCGCACTCGACGATCTCGCTGCCCTCGCCCAGCGCGGACGACACCACCAGCCGCATGGCTTCGCGAAACAGCGGATGGTCATCCGCAATCAGCACCGTCGCTTCCATCTTTCTGCTCCTAAGAGCCTGTTCAAGGTCTTTTTTCGACTGCGCTGACCCGGCAAATGGCCAGATGCTAGGCGGACGATGAAGACCTTAGTCATTCTAAGGTCAAGTCGTCCAACACCGCAGATGGCCGTTTACCGGGCCAGCCCTTCGGGGCCGGGTACTGCCGGCGCATCGCGTTGTCGTTCGTCCCTGGCAGTGAATGACACTGCGGCGGGACTCTCTTCTAGCGCTGCATCCGGCAGTACTCGGCCGCAGCCGCAAAAAGACCTTGAACAGGCTCTAATAAAACAAACCGGCGGGGCAGTCGCCCAGCCGGTTCGGGATCATTTCAGAGTCAGAATCCATTCGACGACGCGGCGGATTTCCTCGTCTTTCATCTGGGGCTGTGGCGGCATGCCGGCACTGCCCCAGACACCGCCCCCCCCTTCCTTGACCTTGTGGACCAGCTTGTCGACTGCGCCCTTTTCGCCATCATAGCGCTCGGCCACGTCCTTGTAAGCAGGGCCGATCACTTTTTTCTGGATGGTGTGACAGGCGAAACAGCCGTTCTTCTTGGCCAGCGCCTCCGCGGCCGAGGGTTCTGCAGCGGCCGCCAGGCCCGGCAGCAGGACCAGACCCGCCGCCACGATGTGCAATGCTTTCAACATGATGCTCTCCTGCCGGCGGCCGACTGAGCCCGACCGCCGGCGACAACAAGATTACTGGCTCAGCTTGAACACCCACAGGCTGCCGCCTTGGGTAATATGGGTGATCTTCTTGGCCACTTCACCGCCCCACAGCGGCACCGCGCCGCCCCAGCCGGAGACGATGGCGACGTACTGCTGGCCGTCCATTTCCCAGGTCACCGGGCTGCCGACGATGCCGGAGCCGGTCTGGAACTTCCACAGCTCCTTGCCGCTTTGCGCGTCGAAGGCCTTGAGGAAGCCTTCCGGCGTACCGGTGAACACCAGGTTGCCGGCGGTGGTCATCACGCCGCCCCACAGCGGAGCCGGGTTCTTGTATTCCCACTTGATCTTGCCGGTCTTCGGGTCCATGGCGCGCAGCACGCCGATGTGGTCGTCATAGAGCGGCTTGATGGTGAAGCCGGCGCCGAGGTAGGCCGCGCCCTTCTTGTAGGTGATCGGCTCGTTCCAGATGTCCATGCCCCACTCGTTGCTCGGCACGTAGAACATCTCGGTCTTCGGGCTGTAGGCCATCGGCATCCAGTTCTTGCCGCCGAGGAAGGACGGTGCCGCGAACACCGGCTTACCCTTGCCGTCCGCACCCTGCGTGGCCGGGTCGAACGGGTTGGCCGGACGGCCATCGTCGGTGTAGATCGGACGCTTGGTCTTCAGGTCGAAGCCCTTGGCCCAAGTGATCTTGGAGACGAACGGATAGGCGCCCAGCAGGTCGCCGTTGGTGCGGTCGGCCACGAAGAAGAAGCCGTTACGGTCGGCCTTGGCGCCGGCCTTGATCACCTTGCCGTCCTTCTTCATGTCGAACGGGATGAATTCGTTGACGCCGTCGAAATCCCAGCCATCATGCGGGGTGGTCTGCAGGTGCCACTTGATCTCGCCGTTGTCGGGATCGATCGCCAGCGTCGAGGCGGTGTACAGGTTGTCGCCCTTGCGTGTCCAGGAGTTCCACGGCGCCGGGTTGCCGGTGCCCATGTAGATCAGGTTGGTTGCCGGGTCGTAGGTGCCGCCGAGCCAGGTAGCGCCGCCGCCCTGTTTCCACTGATCGCCTTCCCAGGTGGCGTTCAGCTTGCCGGTCATGGTGCTTTCCTTGCCATTGAGCGTGCCCATGTGCCCTTCGACCACCGGACGCGACCACACCAGCTCGCCGGTCTTGGCATCGCGCGCCTCGACCTTGCCGACGATACCGAATTCACCGCCGGAGACGCCGGTGATGACCTTGCCCTTCACGACCATCGGCGCGGCGGTGTAGGAGTAGCCTTCCTTGTACTCGCCGAGCTTCTTGCTCCACACCACCTTGCCGGTCTTGCGATCGAGCGCGATCAGCCGTGCGTCGAGCGTGCCGAAGTAGACCATGTCCTCGTAGATCGCCATGCCGCGGTTGATGACGTCGCAGCAGGGCATGATGCCGTCCGGCAGGCGGGCGTTGTATTCCCACAGTTTCTGACCGGTGCGGGCATCGACGGCATAGGCGCGCGAGTACGAGGCGGTGGTGTAGATCACGCCGTCGTACACCAGCGGCTGGGCTTCCTGGCCGCGCTGCTTCTCGCCGCCGAAGGAAAAGCTCCAGGCCGGCACCAGCTTCTTCACCGTCTTGGTGTTGATCTGGGTGAGCGGGCTGAAGCGCTGTGCCTGCGGCCCCATGCCGTAGGACACCACGTCCTTGGTGGACTGGCTGTCGTTGAGGATGTCCTTGTCGCTGACTGCGGCCGTGGCGAGCGGCGCCAGCACGGCCGTAGCCAGCAGGGTGGACAGTGTGGTCAGACGCCACGAGCGCGTCGGCTTGGTGTTTCTCATCTGGCTCTCCGATTTTGTAGTGGGTGCCGGATCGGCAACTGCTCCGGTCATTTGGGCGTGTTCTCCTGCATCGTGCAGAGGCGGTCGCAGAGGGTTGGGGCGGCGCATCGGCAAAATGAAAGGTGAGCACGTCCTGAATTCTCGGCAGCCCTGTGCGGGGAGCCAATTCGACTTAAGTCGCAGAAACGACACTCGGACATCCGACTTAAGTCGAATGGACTACCCCTCTGCGCTGGGCCAACCTGAAACCAGCATCCCACCACTCACGATAAAACTGCCATGCTCGCGCTCCCTGTCCGCCTTGCGCTGTGTATTGCCGCCGCCCTGCTGGCCTTGCCGGCTGCGGCGCTGACCACGATCCGGCTCGCCTACCTGGAAGAGGCGCGCATCGCCACCAATCCGCTGGCCAACATCGAACCGGTACCTGCCGACCTCGGCCGGGCCGGGGCCGAACTGGCGATCGGCGACAACAACACCACCGGTAAATTTCTGCAGCAGCGCTTCGAGCTCTCACGCATCGCCGTGCCGACCGGCGCCAGCGCCGCCGACATGCTGGCCAAGGTACAGAAGAGTGGCGCCGGCTTCGTGGTGCTGAACGTCAGCGCCGGCGCGATCGACCGGCTGATGACGCGTCCGGAAGCCCAGCGCTACCTGTGGTTCAACGCCGGCGCCCCGGACGACCGGCTGCGCCAGAGCCAGTGCCGCGCCAACCTGCTGCATACCCTGCCCAGCCGCGCCATGCAGGCCGACGCACTGGCGCAGTACCTCGCCACGCGGCGCTGGAACAAGTGGTTCCTGGTGAGCGGGCCGCGTCCGGAGGACAAGCTGTACGCCGCCGCGGTACGCCGCGCCGCCAAGCGTTTCGGCGGGCGTATCGTCAGCGAGAAGGCATGGAACTACGGCCACGACGCGCGCCGCACCGCGCAGGGCGAAGTGCCGGTGTTCACCCAGGTGGGCGACTACGACGTGCTGATCGTGGCCGACGAGAGCGGCGACTTCGGCGATTACCTGTCTTACCGCACCTGGCTGCCGCGCCCGGTGGCCGGCACCCAGGGGCTGACCGCCTCGGGCTGGCACGCCGCCGCCGAGCAGTGGGGCGCGGTGCAGTTGCAGAACCGCTTCCGCCAGCAGAGCCAGCGCCCGATGCAGGCGGTCGACTACGCCGCCTGGGCGGCGGTGCGCAGCGTCGGCGAGGCGGCCAGCCGTACCGGCAGCGGCGAGGCCGCCAAGTTGTCCGAGTACATCCGTGGGCCGAATTTCGAGCTGGCCGGCTTCAAGGGGCGCACCCTGTCCTACCGCGCGTGGAACGGCGAGCTGCGCCAGCCGATGATGGTGGCCCAGCCGCGCTCGCTGGTCAGCCTGTCGCCGCAGGACGGTTTCCTGCACCCGCGTACCGAGCTCGATTCGCTCGGCTTCGACGCGCCGGAAGTGAAGTGCAAGTGACGATTCCCCCACCAGAGGAGCACGCCGTGTCCCCGTCCCCCACTCGTCTCGCCGCCGCCCTGGCCGCGCTCGCCGTCAGCCTGCCGGCCTTGTCGGCCAACGTCTACGTGTCCAACGAGAAGGACAACACGCTGTCGGTGATCGACAGCGCCACCCTGAAGGTGGTCAAGACCCTCCCGGTGGGCAAGCGCCCGCGCGGCATCACGCTGTCGAAGGACGGCAAGTCGCTGTTCATCTGCGCCAGCGACGACGACACGGTACAGGTGCTGGATCTGGCCAGCGGCAAGATCACCCACAACCTGCCGTCGGGCGAGGATCCGGAGCTGTTCGCGCTGGCGCCGGACGGCAAGATGCTGTACATCGCCAACGAGGACAGCAACGTGGTGACCATCGTCGACGTGGCGAACCGGCGCGTGGTGGGCCAGGTGGATGTCGGCGTGGAACCGGAGGGCATGGCGGTGAGCCCGGACGGGCGCTGGGCGGTGAACACGTCGGAGACCACCAACATGGTGCACTGGATCGACACCCGCACGCGCAAGGTGATGGATAACACCCTGGTCGATCAGCGTCCCCGCTACGCGCGCTTTTCCGCCGACGGCAAGCTGCTGTGGGTGAGCGCCGAGATCGGCGGCACGGTGTCGGTGATCGACGTGGCGAGCCGCAAGCGCATCAAGACCATTTCCTTCGCCATCACCGGCATTCCCAAGGACCGCATCCAGCCGGTCGGCATCCGCCTCACCCGCGACGGCCGCTATGCCTTCGTGCCGCTGGGGCCGGCCAACCACGTGGCGGTGATCGACGCCAAGACCTTCCAGCCGGTGAAGTACCTGCTGGTGGGACGGCGCGTGTGGCAGGCCGAGTTGTCCGCCGACGAGAAGCAGCTGTGGGTCACCAACGGCGTCAGCAACGACGTGTCGGTGATCGACACCGAGAGTCTCAAGGTCATCAAGTCGATCCCGGTCGGGCGCTACCCGTGGGGCGTGGCGGTGAGCGGGACATGAACGCGGCGCTGGAGATCGAGTCGCTGAGCCACCGCTACGGCGAGCGGCTGGCGCTCGACCGCGTCAGCCTGACGGTGGAGGCCGGCCAGTGCTGCATCCTGCTGGGCCCGAACGGCGCCGGCAAGAGCACCTTGTTCGGGCTGCTCTCGCGGCTGTTGGCGGTCAAGTCGGGCAGCATCAAGGTGTTCGGGCAGTCCTTGCAGGCCAAGGCGCTGGCACGCGTCGGCGTGGTGTTCCAGCAGCCGACGCTGGACCTCGACCTCACCGTCGAGCAGAACCTGGCCTATTTCGGCGCACTGCACGGCATGCACGGCAAGGCACTGCGCCAGCGCATCGGCGAGGAACTGGAACGGCTGGACCTGGCCGCGCGCAGGGGCGAGCGCGTGCGCAACCTCAACGGCGGCCACCGCCGCCGGGTGGAGATTGCCCGCGCCCTGCTGCACCGCCCCGCCCTGCTGCTGCTCGACGAACCCACCGTCGGCCTCGACGTGCCCTCGCGCCAGTTCCTGATCGGCCACCTGCACCGGCTGGTGCGCGAGGACGGGCTGGCGCTGTTGTGGGCCACCCATCTGATCGACGAGATCGACCCGCAGCACGACCACGTCGCGCTGCTGCACCGCGGCCGGCTTCTGGCCAGCGGCGCGGTGGCCCCCTTGCTCGCCGAGGCCGGCTGCGCCGACCTGGGGAGCTGGTTCGATCTGCGTACCGGAGCCACGTCATGACTACTCTGGAACAGCAAGCCTCCCCCACGCCCGATACGACGGCAATGCACGCCCCCGTCGACAGCGCGCCGGCAAGTACCGGCTTCGTCCGTACCAAACTGATCGTGCTATGGGCCATCATCCTGCGCGAGCTGCGCCGCTTCCTGCAGCAGCGCTCGCGCTTCTTCGGCGCGCTGGTGCGCCCGCTGATCTGGCTCCTGGTGTTCGCCGCAGGCTTTCGCGCCGCGCTGGGCATCGCCATCACCCCGCCCTACGAGACCTACATCACCTACGACGTCTACATCGTGCCGGGACTGGTGGGCATGGTGCAGTTGTTCAACGGCATGCAGAACTCGCTGTCGATGGTGTACGACCGCGAGATGGGCAGCATGCGCGTGCTGTTGACCTGCCCCGAGCCGCTGCCCTTCCTGTTGTTTGCGCGGCTGTTCGCCGGCATGTGCGTGTCGCTGCTGCAGGTGTACGCCTTTTTGCTGATCGCGCGCTTGTCCGGGGTGGATCTGCCGTGGGAGGGCTTCGTCAGCGTGCTGCCGGCACTGGTGCTGACCGGGCTGATGCTGGGCGCCGCCGGCATGGTGGTGTCGTCGCAGGTGCGGCAGATCGAGAATTTCGCCGGGGTGATGAATTTCGTGGTGTTCCCGGTGTTCTTCCTTTCCTCGGCCTTGTATCCGCTGTGGAAGATGCAGGAAGGGAGCGAATGGGTGTACCAGCTGTGCCGCTTCAACCCGTTCACCGACGCGGTGGAGATGATCCGCTTCGCGCTCTACGGCCAGTGGCATGCCGAGGCGGCGACCTATACCGCGATCGCCACCCTGGTGTGCTTGACCCTGGCGCTGATCGGTTACCGGCCGCGCCAGCGCGCCTGAAGCGGAACTCGCCGGTATGAGCCGAACACGCGCACCCGACGGCTCACAACGGTTCGGGCACGGCCTCGACCAGCGGCAGCCCGGCTTCCAGCCAACCGTCGCTGCCGGCCGGATACCAGTACACAGCGCGATAACCCAGCTTCAGCGCGCGCCGCGCCGCGTTCCACGACATCCAGCAGTCGCGCAGGCAGTAGAACACCAGCGGCCGGTCGAGGTCGCCCCCGGTGAGCCGTGCCAATTGACGGAGGAAGTACTGCTCGATGACAGGCTCGAGCTCGCCGTAGCCGACGTTCGGCAGCCACACGCTGCCGGGAAGGTGGCGGCGCGGCACGGCCGGCACCCAGCGGCTGCCGCCCTTGCCGTCGGGCACGCGGTTGGTCGCCATGACGTCGAGCAGCAGCGGGTGGTGCAACGCGATCAGCGCCTGCAGCGCCGCGCCGTCGAGCACCGTGGCGCCGGGCAGGGTGTCCGGCGTCGGCGCGCGGTAATGCTGCAGGCGATAGCCGTCCGGCACGGATACCGGTTCGGTGGCAAGGGCATCGTTGGCACCCAGCGACAGCAGCAGGGCAACACTGAGGCGATACAGGCTCATGGCAGACACTCCGGCTTACTACCGTCCCAGCATGGCGCGACGCCGTGGATGCCGCCATTCGACTTTCGTTTTATGCTGCTAATCTTCAGAATGAGGTTCAAGCGTCCGCAGAGGCGATGTCGTAACGACTACAAAGCAGAGTGGAGACAGATGAGTTTCAACCCGCCCTCCCGGGTCCGGCGCGGCCACGCCTATAGCGCCGACCCTGACCAGGTCGCCGACGAACTCTACCAGCAGTTGTGGCAGCCGGACTGCTCGCTGGTGCTGCTGTTCGTCGCCCCCGACTATCAGCTCGACAAATTGGCCGCCGCCCTCACCCGCCGCTTCGGCGATGTTCTGGTGGTCGGCTGTACCACCGCCGGCGAAATCAGCCCGGACGGCTACCGCAGCCACTCCATCGCCGGCGTGAGCTTTGCCGAACCCGACTTCTTCGCCGTGGTGCAGCGCATCGACGATCTGCACGACTTCGACCTCTCCGATGCCCTGGGCACGGTGATGAGCGCACGCTACTCGCTCGGCCAGAAGGCCGACTTCCCGCTCGATCGCCACACCTTCGCGCTGCTCCTGGTCGATGGCCTGTCGGCGCGCGAGGAACAGCTGGCCGGCCGGCTGGCCCGAGCGCTCGGCGACATCCCGATCTGCGGCGGCTCGGCCGGCGACAACATGCGCTTCGAGCGCACCCAGGTGCTGGTCGACGGCCAGTTCCTCAGCGACAGCGCCGCACTGGTGCTGGTGGCCACGCCGTACCCGTTCGAGGTGTTCAAGTCCGAGCATGCCATCCGCAGCGGGGAGCGCGTGGTGGTGACCGAGGCCGACGCCGAGCGGCGGCTGGTGACCGAAATCAACGCCGAGCCGGCGGCGGCCGAATACGCCCGGCTGCTCGGTGTGTCTCCGGAAAAACTCACCCCGCTGTCGTTCGCCGCGCACCCCCTCGTATTGAACGTGGGCGGCGTGCCCTACGTGCGCTCGATCCAGCGCATCAACCCGGACCTCAGCCTGAGCTTCTTCTGCGCCATCGACGAGGGCATCGTGCTGTCCGGCACGCGCGCCACCGACATCGTCGACAACCTGGCGCGCACCTTCCGCGACCTGCACAGCCGGCTCGGCGACTTCCAGATCGTGCTCGGCTTCGACTGCATCCTGCGCACCCTGCCCCTGCACCAGTCCGACACCATCGCGCGCCTGTCGGCGCTGCTGGTGGCCAACTCGGTGGTCGGATTCAGCACCTACGGCGAGCAATACCAGGCGATGCACGTCAACCAGACCTTCACCGGCATCGCCATCGGCTATGGCAAGCGGCATCATGGGTAAACCCCTGGACAGCGCGGCCCGGCTGGCCGCCCTCGAACTGGAAAACGCCAAGCTGCGCAAGATCAACGAGGCGCTGATGCGGCGCGTCGAACAGGGGCTGGCCGACAACGGCAACTCGTTCACCTTCTTCCAGGTGGCCGCCGAGCTGGAAACGCGCATCCAGGAGCGCACCAGCGCACTGGAACAGGCGATGGCCGACCTCGAGGCGTCCAACTTCGCGCTGAAGGAAGCCAAGCACGCCGCCGAGCTGGCGCGGAACCAGCTCAACGTGGCGGTGGAGACCATCGCCGACGGCTTCGCGCTGTGGGGCAGCGACAACTGCCTGATTCACTGCAACCGCAAGTTCACCGAGATGTTCCCCACGCTGCGCCAGATCATCGTTCCCGGCCTGCCGTTCGAGACGCTGATCCGCGCCGCCGTCGACGCCCACCTGATCCACGATGCCGAGGCCGACCCGGAGGGCTGGATCGCCATGCGCCTGGCCTACCACCGCGAACCGCAGGACAGCCTGATCCTGGCCATGAGCGACGGCAGCTGGCACCGCGTCAGCGAGCGTGCCATCGGTGATGGTGGCGACGGCGGCCGGGTGGCGATCTACACCGACATCACCGAAATCAAGCACCAGGAAATGCGGCTGCGCGAACGCGACCTGGCGGCGTATTCCCAGCTGTTGCACGCCACCATGAACAGCATCCGCCAGGGCATCGCGGTGTTCGACAGCGAGGGCCGGCTGAGGGAGTGGAACCCGCGCTTCGTCGAGCTGACACAACCCTCGCCGGCCGAGCTGGGCGACGCCAATGGCCTGCTGCTGGCGGAATGGGCGCGCTGCTGCCCGCTGGGCGGCACGATGGAATACACCAACGAACGCGGCCAGACCCTCGAGGTGCAGTACAACCCGATGCCGGGCGACGGCTTCGTGATGAGCTACACCGACATCAGCGAGCGCAAGGAGGCGGAACAGGCGCTGCGCGAGAGCGAGGCCAAGATGCGGCTGATCACCGACGCCATGCCGGCGCTGATCGCCTATGTCGACAACCAGCAGATCTACCGCTTCACCAACAAGGCCTACGAGAGCTGGTTCGGCGTGCCGCAATCCGAGATCAACGGCCGCTCGATGCGAGAGGTGCTCGGCCCGCGCCTGTTCGACGGGCGCCGCCACTACGTCGAGCGCGCCCTGTCCGGCAAGGCCTCGGTGTTCGAACTGCAATTGCCGGCCCCGCGCCAGCACATCGAGTTCGCCCGCGCCACCTTCATCCCGCACTTCACCGGCGACGGCAGCGTGCTGGGCTTCTTCGCGCTGATCCAGGACATCACCGAGAGCCGGCGTGCCGCCCAGGAACTGCAGCAGGCCAAGGAACAACTGGAAGTCCGCGTGGCCGAGCGCACCAAGGAACTCTCCGTGGCGAACGGCCGGCTGCGCGAGGCGATCCGCGCCACCGAAGACGCCCAGCAGAGCAAGACGCGCTTCTTCGCCGCCGCCAGCCACGACCTGCTGCAACCCTTGAACGCGGCGCGGCTGTTCCTCGCCGCGCTGTCCGGACAGGACCTGCCGCCGGCCATCCGCCCGCTGGTGGAGAAGACCGGCACCGCGCTGGAGTCGGTGGACGACCTGATCAACACCCTGCTGGAAATCTCGCGGCTGGACGCCGGTGCGGTGGAAGCCGCGCCGCGCCATTTCCCGGTCGCGCAGCTGCTGGAGCAGATCACCGAGGAGTTCGCCCCGCTCGCCGAGGCCAAGTCGCTGCGCCTGCAACTGCACACCTGCCCGGCCATCATCCACAGCGACTGGGTGCTGCTGGGCCGGGTGATCCGCAACTTCCTCTCCAACGCCATCCGCTACACCCGCGAGGGCGGCATCCTGCTGGGCTGCCGGCGCCAGCCGGACGGCCTGTTGATCGGGGTGTGGGACCAGGGGCTGGGCATTCCGTCCGACAAACTGGCCCTGGTGTTCCAGGAATTCCAGCGCCTGCCGGAGCACCACAGCCTGTGCCCGAAGGGCATGGGCCTGGGGCTCGCCATCGTCAGCCGCCTGGCACGCCGCCTCGACCACCGGCTGGTGGTGCGCTCGCGCTTCGGCCGTGGATCGCTGTTCGGCATCGTGGTGCCGTACGGCGAAGTCGGCGCGGTCGGACCGTCGCCGCAGCCCGACACGCCCCAGCTCTTGCCGCCCCCGGCGCAACGCCGGGATGCCACCATCCTGTTGATCGACAACGAGGCCAGCATCCTGGAAGGCATGTGCACGCTGCTCTCCGACTGGCACTACCGCCCCCTGGCGGCGGCCTCGGCCAACGAAGCGATCGAGCTGTTGCGGCGCGAGGAGATAGCACCGGATGCCATCCTCGCCGACTACCACCTCGATTACGGCGCCACCGGCATCGATGCGATCCGCGCCGTCTACCACTATCTCGGCCGGTCGGTGCCGGCGGCCCTGATCACCGCCGACCGCAGCGATGAGGTGAGGCAGGAGGCGGAGGCCGGCGGCTGGGCCTGGCTCGGCAAGCCGGTGCGGCCGGCGCGGTTGAGGACCTTGCTGGCGCATTTGACGCAGCCGGTGGGGGAGTGAGGGGGCGGGAGCCCGTTATCGAAGGGCGGCTTCGCGCCTATATAGGAGATTCCTATAGCGCTGGTGGGGGTGTGGGGTTTGCCTGCTTCAGCCATCCGATTGTTTCTTCCGATATCACGGGCGAGGGTGTGGGGTGCCGGTTCCGCCCGGCAGACGGGAAGGGGGACCCACTACTGGCGCACTGGGCTTGTTGATTTGGATTGGTGAAAAGGCAAACTCAAAGCAGGACCCGACGAGGCGGCAGAACCGTTGTGGGTAATTGCCTTCGGCCACCACTGCAGAGGGAATCCTAGTTTCCTTCTTTGCCTGTTATCCCCAAAACTAAGACATGACCGATGTGGCCCATCGGCCCTTCTGCCGCGCCGTTTGGATGGTGGATGGCGAGGTTTTAAGCGGCGGGCTGTTCGACGCCGGGCGACGTTAGCGCCCGGCTAGTTTCCGCCGCGCCTCGCCAGCCTCCATCCAGACGGGAACAAGCGGCGGTGGGCTCGCCTTGGGAGCGTTGAGGGGCTTGGCGAGGCGAGGCAAGCCCCTCGACCCGCCAGCCGGGCGGAACCGGCAAACCCCACTCCTCCACCAACCCCGACACGCAAGCAAGCCCCCCTCCCCCTCTCCGACCAAAGTCGAATGGCTGAACGCCCCTCCGATTCGCACAATGAAACCACTGCTAGGCTGTACACCCAACAGACCAGCGTCTCACCAAACCGGAGGAACGTCATGTTGCAACAGACCCTGAACTCGATCCAGAACACCATCCCGCTGCGCAGCCAATACGACAACTTCATCAACGGCCAGTGGGTCGCGCCTGTGCGTGGCCAATACTTCACCAACCTGAGCCCGGTCACCGGCCAGCCGCTGTGCGAAGTCGCCCGCTCCACCGCCGAAGACATCGAACTCGCGCTCGACGCCGCCCACGCCGCCGCCGACCGCTGGGCCCGTACCTCCCCCGCCGAACGCGCCAATGTCCTGCTGCGCATCGCCGACCGCATGGAGCAGTACCAATCCTTCATCGCCGCCGTCGAAACCGCCGACAACGGCAAGCCGCTGCGTGAAACCAACGCCGCCGACATCCCCCTCGCCGTCGACCACTTCCGCTACTTCGCCGGCTGCGTGCGCGCCCAGGAAGGCTCGATCGGCGAAATCGACGACAACACCGTCGCCTACCACTTCCACGAGCCGCTGGGCGTCGTGGGCCAGATCATCCCGTGGAACTTCCCGCTCTTGATGGCCGCCTGGAAACTCGCCCCGGCCATCGCCGCCGGCAACTGCGTGGTGCTCAAGCCGGCCGAGCAGACCCCGATGGCGATCATGGTGCTGATGGAACTGATCGGCGACCTGATCCCGCCGGGCGTGCTCAACGTCGTCAACGGTTTCGGCCTGGAAGCCGGCAAGCCGCTCGCCACCAACAGCCGCATCGCCAAGATCGCGTTCACCGGTGAAACCACCACCGGCCGCCTGATCATGCAGTACGCTTCCGAAAACATCATCCCGGTCACGCTGGAACTGGGCGGCAAGTCCCCCAACATCTTCTTCGAAGACGTGATGAGCGCCGACGACGCCTTCTTCGACAAGGCGCTGGAAGGCTTCGCCATGTTCGCGCTGAACCAGGGCGAAGTGTGCACCTGCCCGAGCCGCGCGCTGATCCAGGAATCGATCTACGACGCCTTCATCGAACGCGCCGTCGCCCGCGTCAAGGCCATCAAGCAGGGCAACCCGTTCGACATGAGCACCATGATCGGCGCCCAGGCCTCCAGCGAGCAGCAGGACAAGATCCTCTCCTACATCGACATCGGCCGCCAGGAAGGCGCCCAGGTGCTGACCGGCGGCAACCGTGCCGAACTGGGTGGCGACCTGGCAGGCGGCTACTACGTCGAGCCGACCATCCTCGCCGGCCACAACAAGATGCGCGTGTTCCAGGAAGAGATCTTCGGCCCGGTCGTTGCCGTCACCACCTTCAAGACCAAGGAAGAAGCGCTGCAGATCGCCAACGACACCACCTTCGGCCTGGGCGCCGGGGTGTGGACGCGCGACGGTTCGCTCGCCTACCGCATGGGCCGCGAGATCAAGGCCGGCCGCGTCTGGACCAACTGCTACCACCTGTACCCGGCGCACGCCGCGTTCGGCGGCTACAAGAAGTCCGGCATCGGTCGCGAGACCCACAAGATGATGCTCGACCACTACCAGCAAACCAAGAACCTGCTGGTGAGCTACAGCCCGAACGCGCTGGGCTTCTTCTGAGAACAGGGAACATTCCTGCTGCGCAGGCCGATCTCGACGTAGCGGTGCTCACGGCCACCCTCTCCGCTGCGCTTCCCGCTTCGGCCTCGGCCTGCTCGCGACGGAATTTCCCCCATTCTCAAGCATGAAAACCTGCTGGGTGGCAGCAATGCCGCCCAGCCCGAGGAACACCATGGTTAATCGCGTTGACATCACCCCCGCCGCGGCCGCCATGGTCAGCAAACTGACCGAACGGCACGGCCCCCTGCTGTTCCACCAATCCGGCGGCTGCTGCGACGGCAGCGCCCCGATGTGCTACCCGCAGGGCGAATTCCATCTCGGTACCCAGGACGTCCACCTCGGCGAGATCGCAGGCGCACCGTTCTACATGAGCGCCTTCCAGTACGAATACTGGCAGCACACCCATTTGACCATCGACCTGGTTCCCGGTCGCGGCTCGAGCTTCTCGGTGGAGGCACCCGAAGGGGTACGTTTCATCACCCGCTCGCGCCTGTTCAGCGAGGCCGAATTGGCCGAGCTGGCGAAGAGTTCTTTACCCCCAGAGCAAGGAAGCACGACATGAAACCCGCCACCCTCCGCATGCTGACGCTGGCCCTCGCCGGTAGTCTCTCCCTCATCGGCACCGCCTACGGCCACGGCGACGTGACCCCGCAGCCAGTGGACACCGGCAACCTGAAAAAGCTCGGCAGCGACTGGCTGGACAGCAACCCCTACCGTGGTAACGCCGACGCCATCCGCATCGGACACTCCGCCTTCGCCCAGAACTGTGCGCGCTGCCACGGCATTGAGGCCGTCTCCGGCGGCATCGCCCCCGACCTGCGCCAACTGCCGGCCGGCGAGGAAGGCGACACCGTGTTCCAGGGCCGCATCCGCTTCGGTTCGATCCGCAACGGCGTGACCTACATGCCGCCGTTCGAAGGCGTGCTGTCGCAGGAAGCCGCCTGGGCGATCCGCTCTTGGCTCGACACCGTTCGCCAGGAATAACACCATGCGCCGCCGCCATGTTCTGAGCATGCTGCTGCTGGCCCCGCTGCTCATCGCGCAGCCGGGCCGGGCCGCCAGCCTGGACGACATCCGCGCCAACGGAGTGTTGAAGGTGGCGGTGTACCGCGACTACCCGCCGTTCTCCTTCGTCAAGGACGGTGAGCTCACCGGTGTCGACATCGATCTCGCCCGCGCCATCGGCAAAAAGCTCGGCGTGGCGGTCAACTTCATGCCGATCACCCCGGCGGACGACGTCGACGGCGACCTGCGCAACGCGGTCTGGAAGGGCCACTACCTCGGCGGCGGCACCGCCGACCTGATGCTGCACGTGCCATTCGATCGCGAGCTGGCACGCCGCAACGACAACGTCTACCTGTTCAGCCCCTACTACAGCGAAAACCTCGCCTGGGCCGGTAGTACCGTTCCGAACACCACCTGGCAGATCGGCCAGGAGAGCATCGCGGTGGAAAACGATAGCCTGGCCGACCTCTACCTCTCGGCGCTGCAAGGCGGGCGGCTGCGTTCGCAGCTACAGCACTACCCCAGCGCGCAAGGTGCGGTGGCGGCACTGCGCGACGACAAGGCCAGCGCCGTGTACGGCACCCAGAGCGAACTGGAGTGGGGATTGCCCGCCGGCGAATGGCGCCTAGGCCAGCCGCAGGCGCCGGGCCTGCTCAAGGCGCGCTGGGAAATCGGCATGGCCACCAAGGAAAGCCTGCGCGACCTGGCCTGGGCGGCGAGCGACGTGGTAACCGAGCTGCGCCAGTCGGGCGAGCTTGCCAAGCTGTTCGCCCGCTACAAGGTGAGCTACCGCGCACCGGACGAACACTGAGCCATCCGGAGCACACCATGACCGCCCGCCCCACCCCCTGGCTGCCGGCCCTGCTGCTGGCGCTCACTGCGAGCCCTCCGCTCCACGCCGAAGCACAGCGCACCGACCCGCTTCATTCGGTGATGTGGGACGTGATGCACAAGACCGTGCTGAACGGCCAGCCGGCGGTGTTCGACGAACGGGTCAAGGTCACGCTGCCGCAGCAGGTCGAAGACGGTCAGCGCGTGCCGGTCAGCATCGACGCCCGCGCCCTGGGCAAGGTCGAAGAGATCGTGCTGTTCGCCGACTACAACCCGCTGCCGCTGGCGCTGCGCTTCGAGCCGCGGCGGCTGCAGCCGGCCCTCTCCGTGGCGATGCGCGTCAACCAGGCCACCCCGATCCGCGCCGCGGCGCGCGATGCGCAAGGGGTCTGGCACGTCGGCGGCCAACTGGTCGACGCCCCCGGCGGCGGCTGCGCCCTGCCCACACCGACCCGCGCCAGCACCGACTGGGCCAACCTGCTGGGCAAGATGTACGGCCGCCTCTGGCGCGAGGGCGACAGCGGCCGCATCCGGCTGCGCGTGATGCACCCGATGGACACCGGCCTGGTCGGCAACACGCCGAAGTTCCACCTGTCAGAGCTGCGCCTCAGCGACGAGCAGGGCCAGCCCCTGGCGCGGCTGAGCCTCGACGCTCCGCTCGCCGAAAACCCGCTGTTCACCTTCCAGCAAAGCGGCACTGACGCTGGCCCGATCCGCGTCGAAGCGCAGGACAGCGACGGCAATGCCTTCCACGGCCGCCTGGTGGCGCTGCCATGACGACGCGCCGCCTCGCCCTCTGTGCCGCCCTGCTGTATGGCCTCGCAGGTCAGGCCCCGGCCCAGGCCGCCGACTACCCGATCCGCCCCGAACCGGTCGCCGCCGGCAGCTGGGCGGTGATCGCCGACACCGGCTACTTCACCCCGGACAATGGCGGCTTCCTGGTCAACAGCGCCTTCATCGCCACCGCCGACGGCGTGGTGGTGATCGGCAGCGGCCCCTCGCGCGCCTTCGGCGAACAGTACCGCCGGGTGATCGAGGCCACCGCCAACAAGCCGGTGCGTGAACTGATCATCACCCACAAGCACCCGGACCACTTCCTCGGCAACCAGGCGTTCCGCGACGTGCCGATCCGCGCCGACGACAAGACCACGGCCATGCTCAAGAGCGAAGCCGACGGCCTGGCGGAAAACCTCTACCGCCTGGTCGGCGACCGCATGCAGGGCACCGAACCGCTCTTGCCCAACGCCCCGCTCGCCCCCGGCGTGCGCGAGATCGGCGGGCACCAGCTCGAATTCATCGCCGTGCCGGGCCATACCCAGTCCGACGTCGCGGTGTTCGACCACAGCACCGGCGTGCTCTACGCCATCGACCAGGTGTTCAACGGCCGCACCCCGACCCTGCCCAATGCCTCGCTGGCCGACTGGTTCGCCGCGCTCGACCGGCTCGAAGCGCTGCCCTTCAAGGTATTGGTGCCCGGCCACGGTCCGGTGGCGCGCAACGCCGGACCGATCCGTGCCACGCGCCGCTACCTGCAGTGGCTCGACGCCACGCTCAAGGACGCTGCCCGGCGCGGCCTGACGCCGAACGAGACGATGGCGCTGCCGATACCGGCCGAATTCGCCGGTTGGGCCGAAGCCCGCGCCGAATGGCGACGCAGCGTCGGCTTCCTCTACTCGCGTTACGAACTGGCCGAGCTGCCGCCGCTGGCCGGAACGGAACGCGCTACCGATTGACTCCTCCTGCCCGTGCATTGTCATTCAGGGCTTTCGACCCGCCACCTGGCGGGTCCTTTTTTTGCCACATAGGAGGGGTGAAGGCGCTGACTGAGCGAGGCAGCGAAGGAAACAGCCGTAACCCATCATCCATAGGCCTCGAGCTGTGCGATGGGTTACGCTACGCTCCACCCATCCTACCCAAGCACTGGTTGACGGAAGCAGACAGCTCCGTAGGATGGGTGGCGGCGTCCCGCCGCAACCCATCGAGCGAGCCCGCGGGCTCGCCGCCCCGTCCGACTAAAGTCGCATTCTCATGCGCCCTCCGCCCTCCTTATAGTGAACTGGCCATCTGGCAATTTTCTCTACCTAGATTTGGAGGATTCACCATGCGTACCTGGACCACCCCGAAAGTCATCGAAGTCTCCCTCGGCTGCGAGATCAACTGCTACATGTGCGCCGAGCGCTGAGGCGAGGACCCGATCCATGCTGCGCGTCATCATCCTCGGGGCCGCGGCCGGCGGTGGCCTGCCGCAATGGAACTGCGCCTGCCCAGTGTGCCAGGCCGCCCGCGAGGGAAGCCGGGTCAGCCCGCAGACGCAGTCGTCGATCGCCGTCTCGGCCGATGGCGCGCACTGGGTCCTGATCAACGCCTCGCCCGACATCCGCCAGCAGTTCGCCTCCACCCCGGCGCTGCAACCCAAGCACTATCCCCGCTCCAGCCCCCTGAGCGCGGTCGTGCTCACCAACGCCGATGTCGACCATACCGCCGGCCTGCTGTCGCTGCGAGAAAGCCAGGCCTTCCCGGTATACGCCACGCGCCGCGTGCAGCGCATGCTCGCCGGCAACGCCATTTTCAACGTCCTCAACCAGGAACTGGTCGCGCGCCGCCAGCTGGTGCTCGACACCCCGCAAGCGGTACTCGACGCCAACGGACGCGACACCGGCGTGCGCGTCGAGGCCTTCACCATCCCCGGCAAGGTTGCGCTGTGGTTGGAAGACCTGGGCGCCGCCAACTTCGGCAGCGTGCCGGAAGACACCATCGGCCTCGCCCTGAGCGCCGAAGGCTCGCACAGCCGGCTGTTCTACCTGCCCGGCTGCGCCGCACTGCCGGACGACATCAAGGCGCGCCTCGCCCCGCAGGACAGCCTGCTGTTCGACGGCACCACCTTCACCGAAGACGAAATGATCGCCTGCGGCGTCGGCCACAAGACCGCCTCGCGCATGGGCCACCTGCCGATGAGCGGCGAAGGCGGCGCCATCGCGCTGTGGCAGGACGTGCCGCTCCAGCGCAAGCTGTTCATCCATATCAACAACACCAACCCCGTCCTGCTTGCCGACAGCCCCGAGCGCGCCTTCATCGACGCCGCCGGCTGGCAACTGGCCCGCGACGGCATGGAGTTCTGCGTTGAATAAGCCCCTTACCACCGTGCTCTCGCCCCAAGAGCTGGAAGACGCGCTGCGCACCATCGGCCACGAGCGCTATCACAACCGCCACCCGTTCCATCACCTGCTGCACGGCGGCAAGCTCAACTTCGGCCAGGTGCAGGCCTGGGCGCTCAACCGCTACTGCTACCAGGCCGCGATCCCGCGCAAGGACGCCGCGCTGATCAGCCGCATCCACGACCGCGAACTGCGCCGCGAATGGGTGCAGCGCATCCTCGACCACGACGGCTACGGCGACGAGGAAGGCGGCATCGAACGCTGGCTGGTGCTCACCGACGGCCTGGGCCTGCCGCGCGACTACGTCATCTCGCGCCAGGGCGCGCTGCCCGCCACGGTGTACGCGGTGGAAGCCTACGTCGACTTCGTCGCGCGCCATCCGCCGGTGGTCGCCGTCGCCTCCTGCCTGACCGAGCTGTTCGCCCCGGCCATCCACCAGGAACGCATCGTCGGCCTGCTGGAAAACTACGACTTCATCGACGACAAGGTGCTGGCCTATTTCCGCCGCCGCCTCTCCCAGGCCCCGCGCGACGCCGACTTCGCGCTCGATTACGTCAAGCGCCACGCCACCACCGTGGCTGAACAACAAGGCGTGCTCGATGCGCTGACCTTCAAGTGCAACGTGCTGTGGGCACAGCTCGACGCGCTCTACGCCGCCTACGTCGCGCCGGGCATGATCCCGCCGGGCGCCTTCGACCCGAGCCGGCCGCCATGCTGACCCTCGACAGCACCGTTCGGCTCGCCCCCGGCACCCGGCTGCAGCACGACAAGGTGCGCGAACGCTGGGTGCTGCTCGGCCCCGAGCGCATGCTGATCGTCGACGACATGGCGCGGCTGATCCTGGAACGCAGCCGCGGCCAGACCGTCGCCGAACTGTGCCAGGCGCTGGCGACCGAGTTCGACGCTCCGCTCGCCACAGTCGAGACCGACGTGCTGGCGCTGTTCGCCACCATGAGCGAGAAAGGTTTCTTGCGCCATGACTGATGCCGCCCTGAGCCCGCCGCTGGCCGTCCTGCTGGAACTCACCCACCGCTGCCCACTGCGCTGCGCCTACTGCTCCAACCCGCTGGCGCTGACCCCGGCCTCCGCCGAACTCTCCACCGCCGAATGGTGCGCCATCCTCGACGAGGCCGCCGAGATGGGCATGCTGCAGGTGCACTTCTCCGGCGGCGAGCCGATGGCGCGCGCCGACCTGCCGGAACTCGTGGCACATGCCAGCCGCGTCGGCCTCTACAGCAACCTGATCACCTCCGGCGTGCTGCTGAACGAAGCCAAGCTCGCGGTGCTGGTCGAGGCCGGGCTCAACCACGTGCAGCTCAGCTTCCAGGGGCTCGACGAAACCCACGCCGAAGCCCTGTCCGGCTTCAAGGGCGGCGTGGCCAAGAAGCAAGCCGCACTGGACCTGGTGCAGGCCGCCGGCCTCGCGCTGACGCTCAACTTCGTCATCACCCGGCAGAACGCCCACGAACTCGACGCCATGCTGCGCTACGCCGAAGAGCAAGGCATCGCCCGCGTCGAAGTCGCCAACACCCAGTACTACGGCTGGGGACTGCAAAACCGCGCCGCGCTGATCCCGAGCGAAGCCCAGCTCGATGCCATGACGGCGCTGGTGGCCGAGTGGCGCGAACGGGTCAAGGGCCGCATGGTCATCGACTACGTCATCCCCGACTACTACGCGCGCCGCCCCAAGGCCTGTATGGGCGGCTGGGCGCAACGCTTCCTCAACGTCATGCCGGACGGCACGCTGCTGCCCTGTCACGCCGCGCAAACCCTCACCCACCTCGACTTCCCGCGCTTCCCCGCCAGCACCCTGACCGCCGCCTGGTTCGACTCGCCGGCCTTCGCCGCCTACCGCGGCACCGCCTGGATGCCCGAACCGTGCAGCGGCTGCGACAACAAGGAAAAGGACTGGGGCGGCTGCCGCTGCCAGGCGCTGGCGCTGGCCGGCGACGCCAACACCCTCGACCCGGTGTGCGAGCACTCGCCCAAACACGAGCACGTCGTCACGCTGGCCCGCCGCGAAGCCCAGTTGGGCGACGTGCCGCTGCAGCTGCGGCGTTTCTCCTACGCGGTCGCCGAGGCCTGACCGGCCACAAAACGGCAACTCACCCGACAATAAAAACCGACAGCCCCGTTTCTCGGCGAAACGGGGCTGTTTGATCTGACGGTGCAAGGCGAGCACCGAAGCGTGGACCGATGTTTTAGTCCCGGTCCAAGACGGTCATAAGCTCATACCTGCCCCCTCCCCCATCATACGGTGTCTATACTTTTGACCAATCCCGTTTTGAGGGGATGCACCCAATCCATGCGGCCGTTCTTTTCAGCCAGCGCGGCGGCGGCGTCCCAGTCGTAGGCGACCGATAACAGCTCGGCCGACCACCCAACTGCAGTTCGCTCGACAATGGCGTACCGCGCATGAGGAGAGCCCGTTTCCATGCAATGGGGAAACGGGCGCTCGTCATCGTACGCTGGCAGTCCCACGCTGCCCGGATTAACGATCAGGCGACCATCATCAAGTTGCATTGTCCGCGGAAGGTGGGTATGGCCACATAGAATCAGCGAGGCATCGGTATTGCCAGCGAGACAAGCCACTTCGCGCTTTGTCGCGGGCCGACATCCGGATTCTGTCACGATCTCCAAAAAGTAGGTCAGGTCGCTATCGGGTGTGCCATGTACCAAGAGAACATCGTCAGAGAGCCAGAGCGTTTCGGGCAAGCTTTCGATCCAGGCTCTCTGGTCCGGACGTAGCAAGGCATGAGCCATTCTGTCGGATGGCCCCATGCGTGCCGGATCGCCGGCGAGAACTTGTCTCTCGTGATTGCCTTTGATGGTGGGAAGGCCAAGCGCCATTAAGCGATCAGCAGTTTCGCAAGGCTGTAGCGCACCGGACAGGATGTCGCCGAGGTTGACGATGACATCGACGCCGCGCCGCTCAATGTCCGCGAGAACGGCATCGAGGGCGCCGAGGTTGCCGTGGATATCGGAGATGGCTGCAATTTTCATCCTGAAATCATAAACCACAGACCCGAGGCAATACCACTTACCCATCAGCGGGAAAAGTCACCGCCTCCCTCGCCGCAGCGCGCCTTCCGGAGAGGCGCACTGCGGCTCTCATAGGCTGACGCCTCTCAATACGCCCCCTGCACCAGATTGCTCGGGCGGCCGGCGACGAAGTTCTCGATATTGTCCATCAACTGGTCGGCCAGAGCCTGCTGCGCCTCGTCGGAGGCCCAGGCCACGTGCGGCGTGAGGATCACGTTGGGCCGGCCGGCGGCGCGCATCAGCGGGTTGTCGGGGGCCGGCGGCTCGCCGTCGACGACATCGAAGCCCGCGCCGCTGATCAGGCCCTCGTCCAGGGCGCGCACCAGATCGGCCTCGTCCACCAGGCCGCCGCGCGCGGTGTTGATGATGAGCGGGCGGCGCTGCATCGCCCGGAATTCCGGCATGGCGATCATGCGGCGTGTCTCGGGGGTGAGCGGGCTATGGATCGTGATGATGTCGCTGGTCGCCAGCACTTCGTCCCACGGCGTGTAGAGCGGCCCCAAGCCGCTCTTGCCCTTGTGCGCGGCAAACAGCGGCACCATGCCGAAGGCGCGGGCGATCGCGGCGACGCACTGGCCCAGCACGCCTTCGCCGATGATGCCCAGACGCGCCCCGGCAAGGTCGTGGATGGCGTGGTTGAAGAAGCAGAATTGCCCGGACTTCTGCCACTCGCCGGCCAGCACGTCGTCGCGGTAGGCGACGATGTTCCGGCGCAACGCCAGGATCAGCGCGAAGGTATGCTCGGGCACGGTGTTGACCGCATAGCCGCGGATGTTGGCGACGGCGATGCCGCGGCGCTGGCAGTACGCCTTGTCGACGCAGTCGGTGCCGGTCGCGGCCACCGCGATCAGGCGCAGATCGGGCAATTGTTCGAGGGTTGCGGCGGTGAGCGGCACCTTGTTGGTGATGGCGATGGTGGCGCCCGCGAGCCGCGCGACGACCTCCTCGGGCCGGGTCTGCTCGTAGGTGATCAACTCGTGTTCGAAGGCTGGGCTGCGCAGGCGGATCTGCGGGGCGATGGTGGCGCGGTCGAGAAAGACGATCTTGTGCATGGTGTTCTCCTGAAAATCAGAGGTGACGTTTGGCCTCGGCGACGATGGCCGCGGGCGTGATGCCGAAGTGTTCGAACAGACGGTCGGCCGGGCCGGAGGCGCCGAAGCCGCTCATGCCGACAAAGCCGCCACGGCCGCCGAGGTACTGGTCCCAGCCGAAGCGCATCGCCGCCTCCACGCCGACGCGCACCGTGCCCTCGCCAAGTACGGCGTTGCGATAGGCGTCGTCCTGCTCGTCGAAGCGCTCCCAGCACGGCATCGATACGACGGCGGTCGGGATGCCCTCTTCCTGCAGCAGCCGGCGCGCCTCGAGCGCGAGCACGACCTCGGAACCGGTCGCGAGCAGCGTGACGGCACGCCGGCCGCCTTCGGCCTCGGCCAGCACATAGGCGCCGCGCCGCGACAGGTTCTCGTCGGTATGGGCACGCCGCACCGCCGGCAGGGCCTGGCGGGCGAACACCAGCGTGGACGGTCCGCTGCGCTGTTCCAGCGCCACCTCCCAGCACTCGGCGGCCTCGACCGCATCGGCCGGGCGCATCACCAGCATGTTGGGCATGGCGCGCAGCGAGGCGAGGATTTCCACCGGCTGGTGCGTCGGGCCGTTCTTGCCGACGCCGATCGAGTCGTGGCTGAACACGAACTTCACCGGCAGGCCCATTAGCGCGGCCATGCGCATCGCCGGGCGCTCGTAATCGGAGAACGCGAGGTAGGTCACGGCGAGCGGGATCACGCCACCATGCGCGGCCATGCCGTTGGCCATCGCCCCCATCAGGTGCTCGCGCACGCCGCAGTGCACGTAGGCCCCGCTGCGATTCTCGGCGGTGAAGGCCGCGAGGCTGCGCTTGTGCGAGGTCGGCGCTTCGAGATCGGCGCAGCCGACCATGCGCTCGGGCAAGGTCTCGACCAGGAGATCGTTGATCTCGGCCGAGGCGAAAATGCCGGGCTTGGCCTCGGCCTCGGCGGCAACGCGCTGCTTGTAGCCCTGCAGCACCTCGCGCCAGCCTTCGGGCAGTTGGCCCGCCAGCACGCGCTCGAACTCGGCGCGCTCGGCCGCCGGCAGCGCGTCAACACGCTCCTGCCAGGCCGCGTAGTCGGCACGGCTGCGCCGGCCGGCGTCGCGCCAGGCGGCCAGCACCTCGTCCGGTACTTCGAAGGGCGCATGCGGCCAGCCGAGCAGCTCGCGTGCTGCATCGGCATCTTCCGGGTAGAGGCGTGCGCTATGGCCGCCGCGCAGCCCCTGCACGCGCGGGATGCCGCGTCCGATGACGGTGCGGCAGGCGATCAGCGAGGGGCGCGGGTCTTTCTTGGCCAGCGTAATCGCGGCGGACACGGCCTCGACGTCGTGACCGTCGACCTCGACCACGTGCCAGTCGGCGACCCGGAAGCGCGCCGCAACGTCCTCGCTGATCGACAGTTCGGTACTGCCGTCGTCGGTGATTTGGTTGTCGTCCCAGAACAGGACGAGCTTGCCGAGACCGAGGTGGCCGGCCAGCGAGATCATCTCCTGGCCGATGCCCTCCTGCAGGCAGCCGTCGCCGACGAAGGCATAGGTGTAGTGGTCGACCAGGCCGGCGCCGAATTTCGCATTCAGATAGGCCTCGGCCACCGCCATGCCGAAGGCGTTGGCGATGCCCTGCCCCAGCGGCCCGGTGGTGACCTCGATGCCGCAGGCCGGGTCGATTTCCGGGTGGCCGGCGCAGTGCGAGCCGAGTTCGCGGAAGCTCTTGATCTGGCCGAGGCCGATCTTGTCGTAGCCGGTGAGGTACAGCAGCGAATACAGCAGCATCGAGCCATGGCCGTTGGACAGCACGAAGCGGTCCCGGTCGGCCCAGGCCGGGTCGGCCGGGTTGAACTTCAGGTGGCGGGTGAACAGGGCCGTGGCAATCTCGGCCATGCCGAGCGGCACGCCCTGGTGGCCCTCGGTGGCACGCACGATGGCGTCGATGGAGACAAAGCGGATCGCGTCGGCGAGAAGCCTCGGTTCAGGCTGAGTCATGGCAAAAGTTCTCCTGGACGCCTCCCGCAGAGGGAGGCGCCGATGACAGCGAAGGGGTAGGGTGCCCTCGGAGCGGGTGGAACATTCCGTCGCGAGCGGCCCGAGGTCGAAAGGAGAAGCACAGCCGTACTCAGCGTACGGCGAGCATCACAGTGTCGAGATCGGGTCGCGCAGCAGGAAGGTTCACCCGCTCTTAGCGGAGGGTGAGCCAGGGCAGATAAGCAAAGCCCAGCAACAGCCCGATGGCGACGGCGTAGAACGGCAGGAGCTCGATCACCACGTCGCCGATGCGCACCTTGGCGATGGAACTGGTGATGAACAGCGTGGTGCCGATCGGTGGGTGGTAGAGCCCGATCGAGAGGTTGACGATCATCATGATGCCGAGCTGCACGGTGTCCATGCCGACCGCGCTGGCCAGCGGCACGAACATCGGCGTCAGCAGCAGCACGGCGGCCGGCAGATCGATGAACATGCCGGTGGCCAGCATGATGAAGTTCATCGCCAGGATGATCAGCCAGGGCTGCTTCAGGGTCTCGGTGGCGAACTGCGTGAACATCGCCGGCAGTTGCTCATAGGTGACGATCCAGCCCACCACGCTCGACGCCATGATGATCAGCAGCACCACGCCGGTGGAGATGCCCGCCTCGACGGCCGCCTGCTTGAGCTTGGCCAGCGACAGGTCGCGATACACGATGCCGGAGACCACCAGGGCGTAGAGCGTCGACATCACGCTGACCTCGGTCGGTGTGGCGATGCCGAAGCGCAGGAATACGATGATCAGCACCGGCATGGCCAGGGCCGGCCCGGCATGGGCGAGCTGGCGCCAGAACGCCGGCCACACGAAGGGCTCGGTATCGCGCGGGAAGCCGCGACGGCGGCCCTGCACGTAGCACACGGCCATGAAGCCCGCGCACATCAACAGCCCCGGCAGGATGCCGGCGACGAACAGCGCGCCGATCGACGCCCCCGACACCAGCGCGTACACGATCATCGGGATCGAAGGCGGGATCAGGATGTCGATGGTCGCGGCGGCGGCCAGCGTGCCGGCGGCGAAGGGCGCCGGGTAGCCCAGCTTCTTCAGCCAGGGGATCAGCATCGAACCGATGGCCGAGGCGTCGGCCACGGCCGAGCCCGACACCCCGCCGAAGATGGTGGACGACAACACCCCCACCTGCGCCGGGCCGCCATGAATACGGCCGATCATCATCGACAGCAGGTTCACCAGGCTCTGCCCGAGCCGGCCGCTCACCATCAGCGCACCCGTCATCATGAAGAAAGGAATGGCAATCAGCGGAAAGCTCTGGGTCTGGGCGATCATCTGTTCGACCGCCAGATGCACCGGCACCCGGTCGATGATCAGCAAGCCGCCCACCGCCGCGAGCACCAGGGCATGCGCGATGGGGATGGAGGCCAGGGCCGCGATAATGAAAAGTACAATGATCAGACCGGTCATGCTCATACTCCTTGGAGGCTGCCTTCGGCAGGGTCGTCATGACCATGCGGGGCGACAGTGCCGGCCCACACCTGGGGCAGCCGGCACAAGGTAACCACGGCCAGCAGGATGAACCCCAGCATCAGGCAGCCCACGCTCACCGCACCGGGTACCTGCAGGACGGGGGTGCGCTCGTCGGCGGCGATCTCCATCAGCGGCCAGGCCACCACGGCCATTCCGGCGTAGAGCCCGGCCACCACCAGCGAGCCGGCGGCCAATACCCAGCGCCGCGCGGCGCCGAGTCTCTGCGTCAGGATCACCACGGCGATGTGCGAGCCGTGCTGAGCCGCCAGCACCACGCCGGCCATGATGAGCCAGGGGAACATCAGCTCCGGCAGCTCAGAAGCCCAGGCGATGCTGGTGCCGGCGGCATAGCGCAGCCCGACGTTGATGCACAGGATCACGAACACCACCGAGAGCGTCAGGTACAGCACGCCGCGGCATGCCATGCCGACCAGGCGGTCGATCAAACTGAGAAATGACATCACAGAACCCTCGCAAAAGTCCGCGCCGCAGACGCGGGAAGGGACGGGGAGTGCGCCGGCGCACCACCCGAAGGCGGCACCCCGGCAGCCCGGACGATCAGCGTGCGGCCTGGATCACCTGCTTGACGAAACCGCCGCTGTTGCCTTCCGACCACTTGCTGTAGACCGAACGCGTGGCATCGACGAAGGGCTTGCGGTTCACCGTCTCGACCTGTACGCCCTTGGCCTTGAGCTCGCCGACCAGCTTGTCGTCGGCCTCCTTCGACAGCTTGCGCTGCAGCTGGGTGGCCTCGGCCGCCGCCGCCAGGAACAGCTTCTGATCCGCGGCGGAGAGACGATCCCAGGTGCGCTTGCTGATCAGGAACGGCGTCGACTCGTACTTGTGCCCCGTCAGCGACAGGTACTTCTGCACCTCGTAGAGCTTGGAAGCATGGATGTTGGCGAGCGGATTCTCCTGGCCGTCCACCACCCCCTGCTGCAAGGCCACGTACAGTTCGGAGAACTTGATCTGCTGCGCGTCCGCCCCCAGCGCCTGCATGATGTCCACCGTCATGGCGTCGGGCGGGGTGCGGATCTTCAGGCCCTTGAGATCGGCGGGAGCCTTGATCGGGCGCTTGCTGTTGCTGACGTGGCGGATGCCGTTGTCCCAGTAGCCGAGCACCACCATGCCCTTGGCGGCGGTGCGCTTGGCCAGTTCCTTGCCCACCGGGCCGTCGAGCAGCTGCCAGGCCTGTTTGATGTCGGAAAACAGGAAAGGCAGCCCCAGCGCGTTGTACTCGGGCACCACGGCGGCCATGGCGCCCTGGCTGTTGGCCGACATGTCGAGTGTGCCGGAACGCAGCGCCGTCACCATGGCGGCGTCGTCGCCCAACTGCGCGGAGTGCGCCACCTGGATCTCGATGCGCCCGCCCGTCTTGGCCTTGACGATCTCGGCGAACTTCACGGCCGCCTCGTTGCGCGGGTTGCTCGGCGCGGCGCCATGGCCCAGCGTGAGCTTCATCGGCTCGGCCAAGGCAGGGAAAGCCAGCGAGGCAGCCAGCACCAGGCCAGCGATCTGGAAAGTTCTGCGGTTCATTCGTGTCTCCTCCTTCTAAAGCCGTCTATGCGGCATCAGGCAATGCATGAAAGCCCCGGGGCTCGATGCTCCGGGGCGGCAGATCAGTGGATGAGCATCCCCCCGTTGACGTCCAGCGTCACCCCGGTGCAGTACTTGGAGAGATCGCTGGCCAGGAACACGATGCAGCCGGCCACGTCGGCGGGCTCGCCGATACGGGCGAGCGGAATCCCCTCCAGGATCGCGGCGCGGCGGTCTTCCGGAATCTTGCCCTTGTTGATATCGGTGGCGATCAGCCCCGGCGTCACGCAGTTGACGCGGATATTGTCGGCGCCGTACTCGCGCGCCATCGCCCGCGCCAGGCCCAGCACCCCGGCCTTGGCCGCCGAATAGTGCGGCCCGCCGAGGATGCCGCCGCCGCGCTGTGCCGACACCGAGGAAATGCACACGATCGAACCGCTTTTCTGCTGCTGCATCGCCGGGATCACCGCCTGCGACATATATAGTGTGCCGCGCAGGCTCACGTCGAGCACCGCGTCGTAGTCGGCCGCCGTGATGTCGAGCGTCTTGCGCGGCTGGGTGATACCAGCGTTGTTCACCAACACGTCGATGCGGCCCAGGCGTTGCAGCACCTCGGCGGCGGCGGCCTCGCAGGAAGCCTTGTCGGTCACGTCCGCGACCAGACCGATGTGCTGCGGGCCGAGTTCGGCGGCGGCGCCGGCCGGGTTGGCCTGGGCCAGGTCGAGAATGGCGATGCGCGCGCCCTGCGCGGCCAGCATGCGAGCGGTGGCGAAGCCCAGGCCGTTGAGGCCGGCGCCGCCGGTGATGACGGCCACCTTGCCGTCGAGCAGGAGGGATTGCGACATGGGTATGCTCCTCTTTGTAAGGCGACGCTACCGGCGCCGCCTGGTATGGATCGATTTACGGATAAAGTCGGGGCTCAGCCGAGCCAGCCCTTAATCGTCGCCGCCATGGCGTTGGTCGAGATGCCGTAGCGGTCATGCAGCGTGGGCAGCGCGCCGGCATCGAGGAAGGCATCGGGCAGCGCGATCTGGCGGAAGGGAGGCGTCACGCCGGCGCAAAGCAGCGCGGTCGCCACCGCTTCGCCCAGCCCGCCGATCGTCGTGTGGTTCTCCGCCACCACCACCAGGCGGCCGGATTTCCCGGCTTCGCGCAGGATCGTCGCGGTATCGAGTGGCTTGATCGTCGGCACGTGCAGCACGCCGACGTCGACGCGGTCGGCCTCCAGGGCCTTGGCGACTTCGAGCGCGCGCATCGTCATGATGCCGGACGAGATCACCAGCACGTCCTTGCCGTCGCGCAACAGCTTGGCCTTGCCGAGCTCGAACTTATAGTCGTACTCGTCGAGCACCAGCGGCACGTTGCCGCGCAGCAGACGCATGTAGACCGGGCCTTTGTGCGCGGCGATCGCCGGCGTCATCTGCTCGATCTCGTGCGCGTCGCAAGGATCGAGCACCGTCATGTTGGGCATGGCGCGGAACAGCGCCAGATCCTCGGTCGCCTGGTGGCTCGGACCGTAGCCGGTGGTCAGGCCCGGCAGCGCGCAGACGATCTTCACGTTGAGGTTGTCCTCGGCGATCGTCTGGTGGATGAAGTCGTAGGCCCGGCGCGAGGCGAACACCGCGTAGGTCGTGGCGAAGGGCACCGCGCCTTCGTGCGCGAAACCGGCGGCGGCACCCATCAACAGTTGTTCGGCCATGCCCATCTGGTAGTAACGCTCGGGGTAGGCCTTGGCGAAGATATGCAAGTCGGTGTACTTGCCGAGGTCGGCGGTCATGCCGATCACGTCCTGGCGCGTGCGGGCCAGCTCGACCAGCGCGTGGCCGAAGGGGGCGGATTTCGTGCGCTGGCCTTCGGCGGCGATCGACGCGATCATCGCCGAGGTCTTCAGGCGCGGCTTCTGGGCGATGCTGCTCATGCTTGTCTCCCTGCTTCCAGCGCGGCGAGGGCGAGCTGCCATTCGTGCGCATCGACGCGGATGAAGTGGTTCTTTTCGCGGGCTTCGAGGAACGGCACGCCGCAGCCCATGCGCGTGTCGGCGATGATCATGCGCGGCTTGGGCTCGGGGTGGCTGCGCGCGGCGTCGAAGGCGGCGATCACGGCATCGAGATCGTTGCCGTCGATGCGCTGGGTGAACCAGCCGAAGGCCTCCATCTTCTCCACCAGCGGCTCGAACGCCATCACCTGCGACGACGGGCCGTCCGCCTGCTGGTTGTTCACGTCGACGATGGCGATCAGGTTGTCGAGCTTCCAGTGCGCGGCCGACATCAGCGCCTCCCACACCGCGCCCTCGTCCAGCTCGCCATCCGAGAACAGCGTGTAGACGAAAGCCTCCGAGCCCTTACGCTTCAGCCCCAGGCCGTGGCCGACGGCGATGGTCAGGCCCTGGCCCAGCGAGCCGCCCGACATCTCCATACCCGGCGTGTAGCTCGCCATGCCCGACATCGGCAGACGGCTGTCGTCGCTGCCGTAGGTTTCCAGTTCTTCCTCCGGCACGATGCCGGCCTCGATCAACGCCGCGTACAGCGCGATGGCGTAATGGCCGTTCGACAGCAGGAAGCGGTCGCGCCCTTCCCACTCCGGATCGTCTGGCCGGTAATTCATCGCACGGAAGTAGGCGACGGCCAGCACGTCGGCGATATCAAGCGCCTGGCCGATGTAACCCTGGCCCTGCACCTCGCCCATCAGCAGCGCATTGCGGCGGATGCGGTAGGCATGCTCGGCGAGCTGGGCATGGGTCGCGGTAACGCTAGTGTCCACGCAGTTCTCCTTGTTTTCGGCCGTGCTCCCTGCGAGCCGCGCCGGGGATCGTTGCTCTGTGCCGGAGAGGGGTCTCTCCGCGTCTGCCCGGGCTGTCTCGACAGTGCCCGGTACGTGGAATACAGCGTATCCCCTTGATCTACCTGCCTCAAACGAATAATCATGAGCGATAGCTGAACTGAATTCATGTGAGTGTTGCAATGCAAAATCGGGTTTCCCTCAAGGCCGTACAAGCGTTCGAGGCCGCCGCCAGGCTGTCGTCTTTCGCACTTGCAGCAGAAGAACTGTTCGTGACGCCCTCCGCGATAAGCCACCAAATCAAGCTTTTGGAAGAGCAATTCGGCGTCCAACTCTTCCATCGCGTGCACCGCGCCGTGGTGCTGACCGACTCCGGCCGCCGCTACGCCGAAGAGGTCTCGGCCGCCTTCGCCCGCATCGACATGGCGACACGCGAACTGGGGCGCACCGCCAAGAGCGACATCCTCACCGTGCATTCGACGCCGAGCTTCGCCACGCAATGGCTGATGCCGCGGCTCGCGCGTTTCAGCGCGCTGAACCCGGATATCGACGTGCGCCTCAACGCCTCGACGGAAGCCATCGACCTCGTCTCCCAGACCGTCGACATCGACATCCGCTACGGCATGAAGCGCCTGCAGCCCGCCGGCACGATGGTGCTGCCCTTCCCGCCCGAGACCATCGTGCCGCTGTGCGCACCCTCACTCGCCGAAGGGCCGCACCCGATCCGTACCCCCGACGACCTGCGCCACCACACGCTGATCCACAGCGAAGTCTGCCTCGTCGGCTGGCGCGACTGGATGCGCCAGCACCGCAAGGTCAAGCTCGACATCTCGCGCGGCCCGCGCTTCGACCGCTCCTTCATGGCGATCAGCGCCGCCGTCGACGGCATGGGGGTCTGCCTGGAAAGCCTGCTGCTGGTGCAGCGCGAACTGGAAACCGGGCGCCTCGTGGCACCGTTCGGGCTGGAAGGCCCCAAGGTCCAGGGCTACACCCTCAACCTGTTGAAATCGCGCGCGGAACTGCCGAAGATTCGCAGCTTCCAGGACTGGCTGTTTGCCGAACTCGCCGCATGAGGACAGCGGCCAGGCCCCTCCCTGTCCACGCAGCGCGCAGAAAAACAAACAGCCCCGACTCCAGGAAATCGGGGCTGTTTGACCTGATACAGCAAAACCAATACTAAAAAGCCGGGCCGATGTTTTGGGCACTATCGGCCCCCTCACTCATCCCGCGTCAGCACTTCCAGCAGTTCGATCTCGAAGATCAGGTTCGAGTTGGGCTTGATGTGGGCGCCGATCTGGCGCTCGCCGTAGGCGAGGTGGGCCGGCACGAAGAGCTTGCGCTTGCCGCCGACTTTCATGCCCATCAGCCCCTGGTCCCAGCCCTTGATCACGCGGCCGGTGCCGATGACGCACTGGAACGGCTTGCCGCGATCATAGGAGGAATCGAACTGGGTGCCGTCCTCCAGAAAACCGCGGTACTGGGTGGTGATCAAGGCGCCCTTGACCACTTCCTTGCCGTCGCCCAGTTCGATGTCTACAACCTGCAGTTCGCTGCTCATAACTCGCTCTCGTTGATTCGCTAATCGGTGGAGCGCTGCCCGGGCAGCGCTTCCTGAGTATTTTACCGCGTAGCGGCCGCCTTTCATTCCATCCAGGGCAGCCCCCTTTCTCCCAAAAACAAGGCCTGTATTTGTACGCCGCGCGGTTCTGGCTACGTTCAGCGGGCTGACTTGCCGGCCGGGCCGCCCATCCCTGAGGCCCTCCGGGCTTGGGGCTGTCCAGTCCACCCGAGTTATGCAAAACCATTGTGAGTCACGTAAGCCACAGATTTAGAAACAAATGCACATGAGAATGATTATTGATATAAAATAACCACAATGTAATTGCGACTATTTATTTAGCATTTACCGGGGCGATCAATAATTCAAAAAGCAAATAAATAGTCAAATCATCTTTTATGTTTTTGGCATTAACTCAGGGAGAGAAAAATGACGGCACCCATGCCGCAGCAGGCCATTAACAAGGCCTTACGTAAGGCAGATTTTCCAACCATGATCTGGCATACCCTGCTGTTGTTCTTCATTGGGCTCGCGCTGACCACCGGCCTGCGCCTAGCCGCCGACGGCGCCAAGGGCGGCTGGCGCAAGGCGCTGGAGCCCATCATGCTGCAGGGCGACGTGGTGCGCTGGCACGTGTGGGCGTCGATCGCGCTCACCGGCCTGGTGGCCGGCTACATCGCCTTCCTGGTCAGGGCCAGGCTGCAGGCGCGCTGGAAGGTATCCAAGGTATTGCTCAAGGCGCCGGCCAAGGCGGCGCGCTGGCAGGCGATCAACCGCGCGGTGTACTGGCTGGGCCTGGCCACCTTCGTGGTCGCCGCGCTCTCCGGCGCCTGGCTGTACTTCCTGCCCTTCCTCGGCCTGCTGGAGCTGGTCGGCTACGTGCACGAGATCGCCAGCTGGGCGCTGGTCGCTTACATGCTGATCCACGTGCTCGCCCAGTTCGTGCTGGGCGGCATCCGTCAGCTGCTGAAGATCTTCATCCCGCGCGTCGACCTGATGCAGGCTGGCGCCGCGATGACGGTCGCCGGCATGGCCGGCGCGCTGGGCTTCGTGGCGCTGGACTGGAGCGCGACGCGCGAGCTGACCGCGGCCAGGGACAGCGTGGCGCCGGTGGTCGACGGCAAGGGCGACGACGCGATCTGGGCCAAGGCCGCCAAGCAGACCGTACACACCGCGCACGGCTGGAACGTGGCCGGCGGCGAGGTGCCGGTCGAGGTGCAGGCCGCAGTGGTCGGCGACCGCGTCTACTTCAAGACCTCCTGGCCCGACACCACGCGCTCCTACATGCGGCTGCCGCTGCTGAAGACCGCGCAGGGCTGGCAGCGCATGGTCGGCGACACCCCGGGCCAGACCTACGATGACGCCGACACCACCGACTACTACGAGGACAAGTTCGCGATCGCCATCAGCCCGCGCAACAACCCGTTCGCCGGCAGCTGGCACTTCGGCCCCGCGCCGCTGGCCGGTACGGTGAAGGCGCTGAACAGCCGCGGCTACCACTACACCGAGGACGGCTCGGTGGTCGACCTGTGGCACTGGAAGGGCAGCCGTTCCGGCGCCACCCGCCAGGCCGAGGACTCCTGGTTCGGCACCCCGGTCAAGTGGGACCCGGAAAAGCACGCGGTGCGCTATTCGGCCGGCTACGCCAGCGACAAGAAGGACAAGGGCAGCGGCTACCAGGACAACTTCAAAAAGGGCAAGCACGGCTGGCCGGTCAACCACCCCAGCCACATCGTGACCCCGCTGTACCTGCCCAAGGATCTCAAGGCGCTGCAGGCGCGCCTGGGCCCCAACCGCTCGGCGTTCCAGATGCACGGCTCGGAATGGGACATGGGCCCGGACGAGATCGTCCCCTACAGCAAGGAGCTGGACGACCAGATCCCGGTCGGCACCTGGATTCCTGCGCTGTACTGGGAGAAGCCGATCAGCGGCCCGGCCGGCGACGTCGCGGCGATGGGCCACTGGGAGAACGGCCGCTGGACGCTGGAGTTCTCGCGCCAGATGGCGGCGCCGGACGCGCAGGACGTGACGATCCAGGACGGCGTCTACCTGTGGTTCGCGGCGTTCGACCACAACCAGACCCGCCATAGCTGGCACCCGATCCCGCTCAAGCTGCGCCTGCCGCAGTAAACACCACCCCGCCTTGCGGCCAACGTTGGCCGCAAGGCGGGGCAACCCATTCAGGAAACGACATGGCCAAGATAGAACTGCAAGACTGGCCGGCGCCGCTGGAGAACGGCGGCGAGACCGTGCTGGAAACCATGATCGCCAACGGCGTGCCCTTCCCCTACTCCTGCGCCAGCGGCGACTGCGGCGCCTGCAAGGGGCGGCTGTTATGCGGCGAGGTGGCGCACGACAGCGCGCCGGAGGGCATACTCTCCGCCGCCGAGCGCGCCGACGGCTACGTGCTGGCCTGCCGCTGCGCCCCCAAGGGCGACATCCGCATCGCGGCGCTGGACGAGCTGGTGGCGCTGCCGCCGGCGCGCCGCCAGCGCGGCTGGGTGGTGGCGCAGCAGCGCCGCCGGGGCGACGTGATCGTGCTGCAGATACGCCCGCAACAGCCGGTGGAATTCCTCGCCGGCCAGTTCTTCTACCTGAAGTTCGACAACCTGCCGCAGCGCGCCTACTCCGTGGCGTCGCTGCCGGGCAGCGAGGAGCTGGAATTCCACATCCGCGTGGTGCCGGACGGCAAGACCTCCGGCTACGCGGCGCGCGACGATCTGCTCGGCAGCGAGGCCATGGTGGACGGCCCGCACGGCCACGGCTACTGGCGGCAGAACCACGACGGCCCCATCGTCGCCATCGCCGGCGGCACCGGCCTGGCCCCGATGCTGTCCATTATCGGCGCGGCGCTGCGAGAGGATGCGCGCCGTCACATCCACCTGTACTACGCCGCCCGCGAGGAAGCCGACGTGTACTGGGAGGCGGAACTGCAGGCGCTGGTGCGCCAGTACCCCAACCTGCAGGTCACCTGCTCCCTGTCCCGTGCCCAGGCCCCCGCGCAAGGCCCCCTGCCGCGACGCTACGAGCGCGTGACCGAGAGCCTGCGCCAGGACTGGCCCGATCTGGCGGACGCCAAGCTCTACGTCGCCGGCCCGCCCCGCATGGTGGAGGCCGTCGCCGCCGTCGCCCGCGAACTGTCACTCGCCCCCCGGGACCTGCATACCGATCCGTTCTCGGACTCGGTCGACCATGCCTTGGATGGCGCTCTGCGGACGTGGGTTCGCCGCTGGCTGGCCCGCTGGCGCCGCCCGCCCGTCGCGCTTCCCCAAGCCGCGACGCAGGAAAGCTAGAGGCCGGACAAGACGAGACTTGCACGGAAGCCGACGTAAGGAACGAGCCGCCTGGAGTGTCCAGGCGGCTCGTTTTTTTGTCTTTGTGATCCATTTGCCCTATAAGGACCTACCGTTTTCACGGTAAGTCCTTGCAATGCCTTGGTGGGGGCCAGCTTGGAATGCCCGAGCATCACGCAATACTCTTACCTATGAGATAAAGACCAGACTTTCAAAACTCCAAGAGGAAACATGACAAATTATTCGCAATAATTAGCCTATTGTTAGGATGGGCCGGGGCGATCAATCAAGTAGGAGGCGGCTGCACCTAAAGATGCAGCGATGCTCCATCCCAGAGCAAAACGCAACAAGGATTTTCTCCCAGATTATGAAATCCGAGCCATCTACCGACCTTCAGGACCTCCCGCCCGAGATGCCGACCTTGATCGCTCGTCTGGCTTGGGGAGGTGGCATCCTGGTTACCCTGCTGGTGCCGCTGATCTTTTTCATCGTTGGCTACCAGAGCGAGGTTGCCCGTCTGGTGTCTGCGCTGCAAGTCGGGGTCTACAGTGCTACCGAACCAGCGCGCGCGCACCCCGGAACAACATGGGAAGCATTCCATTCTCCGCAAGAGGTGATGGCTTCCCTAGACTGGCTACCTGGCGAAACCAGCATCCGCATCACCGATGAAAACCAGCTGCTATTGGCCTGGAAAAATGCGGAGCCGCCCTCCCCTCGTCTGACTCGCATCGCCGTCCTGAACCTGGGCGCGGAGCATACCGGGCAACTGACGTTGAGCCGCTCCATCCTTCCGCTGCTGCTGTACACATTGTTGATGTGCGTACCGGGGCTGATACTCGGGGCCATCACCTTCATCACGCTCCGCGACTTGCCGATGCGTGTTTTTCGCCGGACCTTGCAGGAAATTGCCATCCGCAAGGTTACCGAGGAGAAACTGGCCAAATCCTTGTCCATTTTCTCCGCCACACTTGAATCCACTGCTGACGGCATTTTTGTCACCGACATCTATGGCAGGATGGTCGTTGCCAATCAACGCTTTCGCGACATGTGGCACCTGCATCAATCGACCGACATCTACGCAAACAACCACGAAATCCTGATCGAATTGACCAACAAGCTGCGCGATCCGGCGGATTTTTTGGCGACACTCAAGGACCTGACTAAACACATCGACGTCAACCAGGGCTCCACGCTTGAACTGCGGGACGGGCGTCACTTCGAGTGGAATTCACAACCACAGTTCGTGAATGGTCAGGTTGTCGGGCGGGTTACCAGCTTCCGCGACATCAGCGACCGAAAGCAGGCGGAAGCGCTGTTGGCCATTGAAAATGAAGTGCTTGAGATGGTCGTCTGCGGGCAACACCTGAAAGCGGCACTGGGCGTGCTGGCCGATCATGTGGAAATCCTGTCGGGCGAGATGTTCTGTACCATCCTATTCCGTAAATCCAGCGAAGGGGCCGAGCTGGCGTGTGTCTCGGGGCGCAGCCTGCCGAGCAATGTGATCGACGGCATTGTCCATCATGAGCAAGTGGTGCTGGGCAAGGTGTTCACCGATATTACGAAACTGGAAAACGCGCCAAAACATGGCCTGTCGGACGAATACAGTGGCGTGATCGAGGATATCGGCAACCACCCCATTTGGGCGGACTACTGCCATCTGATGGCAAACCATGGCGTGCACGCCTGCTTTGCGGTGGCCGTTCGCTCCTCTGATGGCCAACTGCTCGGACTGATCGTGGCGCATTACCGCAATCCGTCAAAACAGCAACCCCATGATCGTGAGCTGATGTGGGTCGCCGCCCACCTGGTCCGCATAGCCATTGAACGGCGGCAGGCAGAAGACCGGCTGCAGGTCCTGGCCCACTACGACCCCCTCACCCGCCTCCCGAACCGGGCCTTGTTCCATGATCGCCTCAACCAGGCGCTGGCCCGTCTGGAAAGAAACAAGGGGTCGGTGGCATTGATGTTTATCGATCTGGATCGTTTCAAAACTATCAATGACACGCTGGGCCATGATCTGGGCGACCAGTTGCTGCGCGAGGTTTCGGCACGGTTGCTGGTGTGCGTGCGCGAGGTGGATACCGTGGCGCGCCTGGGCGGCGACGAATTCACCATCATTCTGGAGCAGATTAGCAAGGCCGAAGACGCCGCCAGCGCGGCTAGCAAGATTATTGAGGCCTTCGCGGCCCCGTTCCGGCTCGGCCATCAGGAGACCTTTGTCACGCCCAGCATCGGCATCACCATTTACCCGTCGGATAGCGACAACAGCAGCCACCTCATCAAGTACGCGGATACCGCCATGTACCGGGCCAAGGAGGAGGGCGGCAATGGCTACCGCTTCTTCACCACGGAAATGAATACCCTGGCCTCCGACCGCCTGGAAATGGAAAGCGGCCTGCGCCATGCCCTGGCGCGGGGAGAGTTCGATGTTTACTATCAACCCAAGCTCGATCTGGCCGACGGCAGCATTATCGGCGCCGAGGCGCTACTGCGCTGGAAACACCCACATCGGGGACTGGTTTCCCCTGGCGAATTTATCCCCATCCTTGAAGAAACCGGCCTGATCGAACAGGTAGGGGTATGGGTGCTGAAAACCGTATGCACCCAGATCCGCACCTGGCAAACGACAACCTCGCTGCCGCCCTTGGTGATTGCCGTCAATCTATCGGGGCGACAGTTGCAGCGCAGCAGCCTGGCCACCACCATTGCCGACATTCTTGAAGAGACCGGCGTGGACCCCAGGTATCTGGAGCTGGAAGTGACCGAGAGCATGCTGATGCACGACCCGCAATGCGCGGTCGACACCCTGATGCAGATCCGCAATAAAGGCATCCTGCACATCGATGTCGACGATTTCGGCACCGGCTACTCGTCCCTCAGCTACCTCAAGCAATTCCCCATCGATTGCCTGAAACTCGACAAGTCGTTCGTGGACGGCTTGCCGCTGGACGAAGACGACATCGCCATTTCCCAGGCCGTCATCGCGCTGGCCCACAGCCTCAGACTGACCGTCATTGCCGAAGGGGTAGAAAGAGAAGACCAGCTGGAATTCCTGCGCAGTAATGGCTGCAATATCATCCAGGGCTACATTATCAGCCCCCCTATTCCAGCCCATGCTTTTGCCCAGCTGGTGCTGGACCGAGTGCACAACAGCTCGACCATGCTGAACTGACTACCCTGTGCCGCTCACAGTCAGCAATCGGAGCGGAACCACCCACAGACCATACCAGCGAATCGGCGGCACACACAGCAACACCGTGAAATCGACACCATTCCCATGCCCAGTTCACAAGCATGCACAAGCGGCTCATCTTCCAAGTGATGTATCGTCCTATTGGCGATAGTAAACAGGCAGAAAAAGGCTGAGCCCCCAAAAGGGCGATCACCTTTCTGGCTGCACATACAAGTCTACCTCCCACAAGCCCTACAATACCCCTACAAGTCCCACGAAAAAAACAAAACGGCTTACGGAATGATCCGTAAGCCGTTGATGTTCTTGGTGGGCCCTCCGGGGCTCGAACCCGGGACCAAAGGATTATGAGTCCTCTGCTCTAACCGACTGAGCTAAAGGCCCGAAAGACGGCCATTATAGCAGAGGATATTCTTATTGGTTACCCGGTTCGTTATCCAGGAAGCTGCGCAGGCGCTCCGAGCGGGTCGGGTGGCGCAGCTTGCGCAGGGCCTTGGCTTCGATCTGGCGGATGCGCTCGCGCGTGACGTCGAACTGCTTGCCCACCTCTTCCAGCGTGTGGTCGGTGTTCATGTCGATGCCGAAGCGCATGCGCAGCACCTTGGCCTCGCGCGGGGTCAGCGTTTCCAGTACTTCCTTGGTGGCGTCCTTCAGGCTGGAATACATCGCCGCGTCGGACGGGGCCAGGTTGTTCTGGTCCTCGATGAAGTCGCCCAGGTGGGAGTCGTCGTCGTCGCCGATCGGGGTTTCCATGGAGATCGGCTCCTTGGAAATCTTCATGATCTTGCGGATCTTGTCCTCCGGCATTTCCATGCGCGCGGCCAGTTCTGCCGGGTCCGGCTCGTGGCCGGTTTCCTGCAGGATCTGGCGGCTGATGCGATTCATCTTGTTGATGGTCTCGATCATGTGCACCGGGATGCGGATGGTGCGCGCCTGGTCGGCGATGGAGCGGGTAATCGCCTGACGGATCCACCAGGTGGCGTAGGTCGAGAACTTGTAACCGCGACGGTATTCGAACTTGTCCACCGCCTTCATCAGGCCGATGTTGCCTTCCTGGATCAGGTCGAGGAACTGCAGCCCGCGGTTGGTGTATTTCTTGGCGATGGAGATCACCAGACGCAGGTTGGCCTCGATCATTTCCTTCTTGGCGCGGCGCGCCTTGGATTCACCGGCCGACATCTGGCGGTTGATTTCCTTCAGGTCCTTGATCGACAGCATGGCGCGCTCTTGCAGCTCGGCCAGCTTGGTCTGCTTCTCGATGATGGCGTACTTGAAGCGGGTCAGCGCCTCGGACCACGGCCGGCCCGCGCTGATCTCCTCTTCCACCCAGTCGGTGTTGATTTCGTTGCCGGGGAAGTACTTGATGAAGTGGGCGCGGTCCATGCGCACGCGGGTCACGCAGATGTCCTGGATGTCGCGCTCGTAAGAGCGGATCTCGTTGACACGGCTGCGCAGCGATTCGCACAGGCTCTCGATCTGGCGCGTGGCGAAACGCACCTTCATGAACGACTCGGTGATCGCGCTCTGCAGCTGGCGGTACTCTTCGCCCTGGTTGCCTTCCTTGCGCAGCACCGCGACCAGTTCGTCGAACAGCGCGCGCACCAGCGCGAAGTGCTCCAGCGACTGCTGCTTGAGCTCTTCCAGGTTGGCGTTGGAAACCGCCTCGGCATCTTCCTCCTCGGCTTCCTCTTCTTCCTCGTCCTCCTCGTCCAGCTCTTCGTCGCTGTCGGCCGGTTCGGTGAACGGCACTTCTTCCTCGACCTCGGCGTTCGGATCGATGAAGCCGTCGACCACTTCGTCGACACGCAGATCGCCGGCGGCGATGCGGTCGAGCAGCGCCAGCACTTCGGCGATGGTGCCCGGGCAGGCGGAGATCGCCTCGATCATGTGCTTGAGGCCATCTTCGATGCGCTTGGCGATCTCGATTTCGCCTTCGCGGGTCAAGAGTTCGACCGAGCCCATTTCACGCATGTACATGCGCACCGGGTCGGTGGTACGGCCGAATTCGGAGTCGACCGAGGACAGCGCGGCTTCCGCTTCTTCCACGGCGTCTTCGTCCGCCACCGCCGGGGTGGCATCGGACATCAGCAGGGTATCGGCGTCCGGCGCCTCGTCGTAGACCTGGATGCCCAGACCGGTGATCATCGTGACGATGTTCTCGATCTGTTCGGTATCGGACACGTCTTCCGGAAGATGGTCGTTGATCTCGGCGTAGGTAAGGTAGCCACGCTCCTTGCCCAGCGCGATCAGCAAACGCAGGCGTTTGCGCTGATCCTCAAGACTCATCGATTCCTGCTCGTTGTCTTGCATATCTTTCTGATTTTCGGGAGAGGCCGCCATTTCGCTTCCTGCTTGAAAAAAGCCGAAAAAAAACAGTTAAGTTTACCATAACCCCGTCAAGAGCCCCAGCACCGCTAGCCCTGCCGGGTCAGCAAGGCGCGCAACAACTGGGTTTCTTCCGGTGTTAGACCTTCATTCCTTGATTTTTGTTTTAGCCTTTCCAGCTCGGCTTCACGCAATAATTTCAGCAGCTTGACGTTGCCGTCCTGAAACTGCTGGCGTGCCTCCTCGCCGTTGTCGGCAAACTCGTCCGGGTCCTGCATGGCCTGCTGCAATACGCTGTCCACCAGCCCTTCGAAAGGGGTGCCGCGAATGCTTTCCACCAGCCGGGCCGTATTGGGCTCCTGCGGCATCTCGTGCACTCGCTCGGCCAACATGGCGAAACAGGCCAATTCGTCGGACAACGCCACGCTGTCGGACAGCGTCACGTCCTCCGCCCACCGCGGGTTCATCAGCAGCCACTTGATCTGCTTGCGCACGATCGGCGTGTTGATGTAGCGGTGCGACTCGTCCGGCAGGCGGTATTCGCGCCTGCCCTTGCGCTCCGGCTTTTTCTGCCCCATCAGCATGTCGAATTCGTCGACGTCCACGCCAGCCAGTTCGGCCAGCCTTTTCTTGATGATGAGAGCCAGCGCCGGTGCGGCAATCTGGTTCAGGAGCGGCATGGCCTGACGGATCAGGTCGGCCTTGCCCTCCGGGGTGTTCATGTCGGCGCGGCCGGTCAGCTCGCGGGTGAGATAGACCGACAGCGGCAGACTCTTCTGCTCCAGGCACTCCTCGAACGCCTCGCGCCCGAACTCGCGGATGTAGCTGTCCGGGTCGTGCTCCTGCGGCAGAAACAGAAAGTGCAGCGCCTTGCCGTCGACCAACTGCGGCAGGCTGTTTTCCAGCGCGCGCCACGCGGCCTTCTGCCCGGCCTTGTCGCCGTCGAAGCAGAAGTACACCTGATCGGCGTGGCGCAGCAGCTTGCGCACGTGCTCGCCGGTGGTGGCGGTGCCGAGCGTGGCCACCGCGTACTCGACGCCGTACTGCGCCAGCGCCACCACGTCCATATAGCCTTCGACCACCAGAACGCGGTTTTTCTCCCGGATCGCCTGGCGCGCCTCGTACAGGCCGTACAGCTCGCGCCCCTTCTCGAACAGCGGCGTCTCCGGCGAGTTGAGGTACTTCGGCTCGCCCTTGCCCAACACCCGCCCGCCGAAGCCGATGATGGCGCCGCGCTGGTTGCGGATCGGGAACATCACCCGGTCGCGGAAGCGGTCGTAGCGCTTGCCCTCGTCGCCGGCGATCACCAGCCCGCACTCCACCAGCCGCTCGTCCTGGTAGTCGGGAAAGATCGCCTGCAGGTTCTGCCACTCGCCCGGGGCGTAGCCCAGGCCGAAGCGGGCGGCGACCTCGCCGGTCAGCCCGCGCCCCTTGAAGTAGCCGATGGCGGCGGGCGAGGACTTGAGCTGCTGCTTGTAATACCCCGCCGCGCGCTGCAGCAGGTCTTCCAGTGTCACCTTGCGCTCGCGCGCCTCGCGGCTGGCTTGCGGGTTGGCCGAGCGCTCCTCCGGCACCGGCATGCCGAGCCCTTCGGCCAACAGCCGGATGGCGTCGACGAAGCTCAGCCCCTGATACTCCATGACGAAGCCGATGGCCGAGCCGTGTGCGCCGCAGCCGAAGCAGTGGTAGAACTGCTTGCTCGGGCTGACGGTGAACGAGGGACTTTTTTCCTTGTGGAACGGGCAGCAGGCGAGGTAGTTCTGCCCGGCCTTCTTGAGCGGGACGTAGCGATCCACCACGTCGACGATGTCGACGCGGGACAGCAACTGGTCGATGAAATCCTGCGGAATCAACGCCTGGTTCCCGGCTCGCGACTGGCGCGGTCAGCCCGGTTCAGACCGACCGCGCGGCACTCCACCTCAGCCTGCAAGCTTGGCCTTGATGCGGGCCGACACCACGGCCATGTCGGCGCGGCCGGCCATCTGCGGACGCACCAGCCCCATCACCTTGCCCATGTCCTGCATCGAGGCGGCACCGCTCTGCACCACGGCGGCGTCGATCAGCGCGTCGATTTCGGTCTCGGTCAGTTGCTGCGGCAGGTAGCCGGCCAGCACGTCCATTTCCGCCTTTTCCTTGCCCGCCAGGTCCTGGCGGTTGGCGGCCTCGTACTGGGCGACCGAGTCGCGGCGCTGCTTGATCATCTTGTCGACCACGGCGACGATGCCGGCATCGTCGAGCTCGATGCGCTCGTCCACTTCCTTCTGCTTGATCGCCGCCAGCAGCAGGCGGATGGTGCCGAGACGCTCGGCGTCCTTGGCCTTCATGGCCGTTTTCATGTCGTCACTGATGCGCAGTTTGAGACTCATGTCGTGCTCGCCGGAAAAGGAGGAAGCCACCGGCATGCCGGCTGGCTGGAATTCATGAAGTACAAATGGCAAAACCGCAGGCATTGCCTGCGGTCCTGCATTCTTGCCGTGCTACGAAGCGATTAGTACAGCTTCGGCGGCAGCATCTGGCTGCGCAGACGCTTGTAGTGACGCTTCACGGCAGCAGCCTGCTTGCGCTTGCGCTCGGCAGTCGGCTTCTCGTAGAACTCGCGGGCGCGCAGTTCGGTCAGCAGACCGGTTTTTTCCACAGCGCGCTTGAAGCGGCGCATGGCGACTTCGAACGGCTCGTTCTCTTTGACGCGAATATTCGGCATTACCTTAGTGTCCTTAAATTCTGGAAGCTAAATGCTTGAAGAAAACAAATATTTTAACAACGTTCAGGGCTTTGTAAAAGCCCGACGCGACTCAAGCAAGTGTTTTGTGCGCTTTACGCATCACAACTTGCGAGCAGAAATCACCCCCTCACTCGGAGAACTTGGTGTTGCACTATAAAAACGCTTGGGCATGCGGCCCGCGCGATACGCGGCACGCCCCGCCTCCACGGCCAGCTTCATGGCCCGGGCCATCAGCACCGGGTCACCCGCCGCGGCGATGGCGGTATTCATCAGGATGCCGTCGCAGCCCAGCTCCATGGCGATGGCGGCATCCGAGGCCGTGCCCACGCCGGCATCCACCAGCACCGGCACCTTGGCCTCTTCGATAATCAGCTTCAGGTTCCACGGATTCAGGATACCCATGCCAGAGCCGATCAGGCTGGCCAGCGGCATGATGGCGCAACAGCCGATATCGGCCAGTTCGCGCGCCACGATGGGGTCATCCGAAGTGTAGACCATCACGTCGAAACCTTCCTTGACCAGCACCTCGGCGGCCTTGAGCGTTTCACGCACGTTGGGGAACAGCGTGTGCGGATCGCCCAGCACCTCGAGCTTGACCAGTCGATGGTCGTCCAGCAGTTCACGCGCCAGGCGCAGCGTGCGCACGGCGTCGTCGGCGGAATAGCAGCCCGCCGTATTGGGCAGCAGTGTATACCGGTTTTTCGGCAGAAAGTCGAGCAGATTCGGCTCGTCGGCATTCTGGCCGAGGTTGACGCGGCGAATCGCCACGGTGACGATTTCGGCGCCGGAGGCGTCCAGCGCCTCGGCGGTCTGTTCAAAATCCCGATACTTGCCGGTGCCCACCAACAGGCGCGACGCATAGGCCTTACCGGCGATGACAAGCTGATCCTGATCCTGCGACATCATCATTCCCTCGTACCTTCTTCAACCGCCGCCCACGGCGACGACAATTTCCAGTTCGTCCCCATCGGACAAACGCTCTTCCCCGTGGCGGCTGCGCGGCACGATCTCGCCGTTCTTCTCGATGGCGACGCGCTTGCCGGCCAGTTCCAGGACGGCGATCAGATCGGCCAGCGTGGCGACACCGTCCAGCGTCCGCTCCTCGCCGTTGACACGAATCTTCATGCGGGATTATCTCCGTTCCGCCTGCTGCACCACGTCGATCTGCTGCACCTCGGCCAGCACCTTGCCGAGGTGGGCCAGGCTCTCGACCTGCAGGCGGAAATGAATGTGGATGAAACCATCGCCGACGTGGGTGTCTTGGGTGTCGACGCTCTCGATGTTAGCCGACGCCTGCGAGATGGCGGTGGCGATCTCGGCCAGCGCCCCGCGCTCGTTGCGCGCCAGGATGCTGATGTTGACGCCGAACATGCGCTCCTTCGGGCTGTCCCAGGTCACGTCGAGCAGCTTGTCGTGGTCGACCCGCTTAGTGTTGGGGCAGACCACGCGGTGCACCAGGAGGCCCTGCCCCTTGGTGATCACGCCGAGGATGTCGTCGCCCGGGATCGGGTGGCAGCAGGTGGCCAGCTGCACCGCCCCCCCCTCGTTGCCGCGGATGGTGACCGGCCCGATGTGGACGTCTTCCCCGGTGCGCTCGCCGGCCAGCTCGGCCAGCCGGCGCGCCACCACGATCGGCAGCAGCTTGCCGACGCCGATGTCGGCCAGCACGTCGTCGAACGGCTGGTCCTTCTCGCCGTACTGCGCCAGGTAGGCGGCGTGCAGCGCATCGTCCAGCACCAGCGGAGTCGAGGCCAGCGCGCTGACCGCCTGCTTGAGCAGGCGCTCGCCCAGCTGGGCCGCCTCTTCACGCTGCAGGCTCTTCAGGTAGTTGCGGATGCAGGAACGGGCACGACCGCTCTGCACGAAGCTCAGCCACGACGGGTTCGGCTTGGACTGGGTGGAGGTGATGACCTCCACCGTATCGCCGTTGCGCAACACCGTGCGCAGCGGCATCAGCGAATGGTTGACGCGTGCCGCGATGCAGCGGTGGCCGATGTCGGTGTGCACCGCGTAGGCGAAGTCCACCGGCGTCGAGCCCTGCGGCAGCACGATGATCTTGCCCTTGGGCGTGAACACGTAGACCTCGTCCGGGAACAGGTCGATCTTGATGTGTTCGAAGAATTCGACGGCGTCGTCGCTCTCGGCCTGGATGTCGAGGATGCTCTGCAACCACTGGTGGGTGCGCTGGTGCGCGGCATCGAGCGAGGCGTCGCCGCTCTTGTACATCCAGTGCGAGGCGACGCCGGCTTCGGCCACGCTGTTCATCTCGCGGGTGCGGATCTGCATCTCCACCGGCGTGCCGTAGGGGCCGAACAGCGTGGTGTGCAGGCTCTGGTAGCCGTTCCCCTTGGGGATGGCGATGTAATCCTTGAACTTGCCCGGAATGGGCTTGTAGAGGCTGTGCAGCGCGCCCAGCGCCAGGTAGCAGCTGGGCACGTCGTTGACGATCACGCGGAAGCCGTAGATGTCGAGCACCTCGGAAAACGACAGGTGCTTCTCCTGCATCTTCTTGTAGATGCTGAACAGGTTCTTCTCGCGCCCCTTGATCGTCGCCTCGATATTGCACTCGACCAGCTTCTGGCTGACCGCGTGCAGGATCTTGCTCACCACTTCGCGGCGGTTGCCGCGCGCGGCGCGCACCGCCTTGGACAGCACATGGTAGCGGTGCGGGTGCAGGTGCTTGAAGGCCAGGTCCTGCAACTCGCGGTAGACCTTGTTCAAGCCGATGCGGTTGGCGATCGGCGCGTAGATTTCCAGCGTTTCCAGCGCGATGCGCTGGCGCTTGTCCTCGCGCATGGCGTCCAGCGTGCGCATATTGTGCAGCCGGTCCGCCAGCTTGACGATGATGACGCGGATGTCGCGCGCCATCGCCAGCACCATCTTGCGGAAGTTCTCGGCCTGCGCCGTTTCCTTGGTCTGGTATTCCAGCCGTTCCAGCTTGGACAGCCCGTCGACCAGGTCGGCGATGGTGCGGCCGAACTTCTCCACCAGCGTCGGCTTGGTGACGCCGGTGTCTTCCAGCACGTCGTGCAGCAGCGCCGCCGCCAGGCCCTGCACGTCCAGCCGCCACTCGGTCAGCATGGTGGCGACCGCCAGCGGATGGGTGATGTAGGGCTCGCCGCTCTTGCGCGTCTGACCCTCGTGCGCCGCGCGGCTGAGCTCGAAGGCCTGCCGCAGCAGCTGCACGTCCTCCGGTCTCAGGTAGCGGGCGGCCGCCTCGAGAAAGGCCGCCGCGTCGGCGTCGATCATCGATTCATAGTCGATGACCGCAGTGAGGTCTGCGCTCATGGAGCCTTCCATCGGACGCCGGCTCAGCCCTTGTTGCGATGCAGGATTTCGGTGCCGACGTGGCCGGCGGAAATTTCACGCAGCGCGACCACAGTCGGCTTGTCGCGGCCGGCCTCGACGAACGGCGCGGAGCCGGAGGCCACCTGGCGGGCGCGGTAAGCGGCGGCCAGGGTCAGGTCGAAACGGTTCTGGATACGGTCCAGGCAATCATCTACGGTAATGCGGGCCATAATGTCCTCTGCTAAATCAATCGTCTTTCAAGACTATATAGTGTTTCGGGCACGGGACCAACGGGGTCAGTCCTAAGAGCCTGTTTAAGGTCTTTTTTCGACTGCGCTGGCCCGGCAAATGGACAGATGCTAGGCGGACGATGCAGACCTTAGTCATTCTAAGGTCAAGTCGTCCAACACCGCAGATGGCCGTTTGCCGGGCCAGCCCTTCGGGGCCGGGTACTGCCGGTGCATCGCGTTGTCGTTCGTCCCTGGCAGTGAATGACACTGCGGCGGGACTCTCTTCTAGTGCTGCATCCGGCAGTACTCGGCCGCAGCCGCAAAAAGACCTTGCACAGGCTCTAACTGCCCATGCGGCTCAGCGCGTCGCGGTAGCGCAGCATCTGCTTGTCTGCATGCAGCCGCTCGGCACGGATGATGCTGATCAAATCCTGCTTGGCGCGCTCGATGTCGTCGTTGACGACGATGTAGTCGTACAGCGCGGCGCGGTCCACCTCGGAGCGGGCTTCGGCCAGGCGACGCTGGATGACCTCCTCGCTGTCGGTGGCGCGGCCGCGCAGGCGGCGCTCCAGCTCGTTGATCGAGGGCGGCGCGATGAAAATGGTGATCACCTTGTCGAACAGCGCACGCACCTGCTCGGCGCCCTGCCAGTCGATTTCCAGCAGGATGTCGCGGCCTTCGGCCAGCTTCTCGCGCAGCCAGGCCGCGCTGGTGCCGTAGTAGTTGCCGTAGACCTCGGCGTGTTCGAGGAAATCCCCCGCCTCGATCATGGCAAGAAACCGCTCCTTGCTCACGAAATGATAATGCGTTCCGTCCACCTCGCCTTCGCGCGGTGCGCGGGTGGTATAGGAAACGGACAGCTGCACCGCCGGGTCGACCGCCAGCAGGGCCGACACCAGCGTGGTCTTGCCGGCGCCCGAGGGGGCGATAACGATGTAAATGTTGCCGCTGGGCTGAACCATGAGAGCGTGCATCCTGCGCCAAAAGAATAATTTTTCAGGATACCACAAGCCTTTCAAGCGGTTAAGACGTTCCCCGGCCAGGCTTGTGCCGTGCCGGGACTAGCCAGTCCTCCGCCGCTATTGCAAAATGCGCAGCTTAATCAAACCAATATGCTATTTCGAGGGGTTTTTCATGTCGCTGCTGGACAGCTTCTTCAAGCTCGAGGAACACGGCACCTCGGTCCGGACCGAGGTCATCGCCGGCTTCACCACCTTTCTGACCATGGCCTACATCATCCTGGTCAACCCGCTGATCCTGTCGGGAACCGGCATGAACCTGGACGCCGTGTTCGTCGCCACCTGCCTCGCCGCCGCGCTGGGCACCGGCATCATGGCACTGGTCGCCAACTACCCGATCGCGCTGGCACCGGGCATGGGGCTCAACGCCTACTTCACCTTCACCGTGGTGGGCGGCATGGGCGTACCGTGGCAGACGGCGCTGGGCGCGGTGTTCATTTCCGGCATCGTGTTCCTCGCGGTCAGCCTGTTCAAGGTGCGCGAAGCCATCGTCAACGCCATCCCGCGCTCGCTGAAGTTCGCCATCTCGGCCGGCGTCGGCATGTTCCTGGCCATCATCGCACTGAAGAACGCCGGGGTGATCAAGGCGCATCCGGCCACCTACCTGACCCTGGGCGACATCCACAGCCCCACCACGCTGCTGGCCATCCTCGGCTTCTTCATCATCGTGGCGCTGGAATACCGCAAGGTGCCCGGCTCGATCATCCTCGGCATCCTGGCAGTGACCGCGCTGTCGATCATGTTCGGCCTCTCGAAATTCGGCGGCGTCGTGGCCGCCGTGCCGAGCATGGCGCCGACCTTCATGCAGATGGATCTGCAAGGCGCGATGAACGCCGGCCTGCTCGGGGTGATCTTCGTGTTCTTCTTCGTCGACCTGTTCGACACCACCGGCACGCTGATCGGCGTGTCGCACCGCGCCGGCCTGCTGGACAAGGACGGCAAGCTGCCGCGCCTGAAACGCGCGCTGATGGCCGACTCGATCGCCATCACTGTCGGTGCGGTGATGGGCACCTCGTCCACCACGGCCTACATCGAGAGCGCGGCGGGCACCGCCGTCGGCGGCCGCACCGGCCTGACCTCGCTGGTGGTCGCCATCCTGTTCCTGGCCTGCCTGTGGCTGTCGCCGCTGGCCAAGACCGTGCCACCCTACGCCACCGCGCCGGCACTGTGCTACGTGGCGGTGCTGATGTGCCGCGGCCTGGCCGAAATCGAATGGGACGACCTGACCGAATCGGCACCGGCGGTGATGACCGCGCTGGCGATGCCGTTCACCTTCTCGATCGCCGACGGCATTGCCTTCGGCTTCATCAGCTACGCCGCGCTCAAGCTCTTGAGCGGCCGTTTCGCCGAACTGAAGCCGGCGGTGCTGGTGATCGCCGGGCTGTGGGTCTTCAAACTGGCGTTCTTCGCCTGAGGTAGAATCGGCTGCATGGAAAACCTGAGCAATCTCGATTATTCGAGCTACCTGAAGGGCTGGATCCGCACCGTGCCGGACTGGCCGCAACAGGGCGTGATGTTCCGCGACATCACGCCGCTGCTGCAGAACCCCAAGACCTTCCGCGTGCTGATCGACATCTTCGTCCATCGCTACATGGGCGAGGGAGTCGATCTGGTGGCGGGACTCGACGCGCGCGGCTTCATCATCGGTTCGGTGCTGGCGTACGAGCTCAACGTCGGCTTCGTGCCGATCCGCAAGAAGGGCAAGCTGCCGTTCAAGACCGTGTCGGAAGAGTACGAGCTGGAATACGGCAACGCCACGGTGGAGATGCACACCGACGCCTGCAAACCGGGCGACCGGGTGGTGCTGGTCGACGATCTGGTGGCCACCGGCGGCACCATGCTGGCCGGTGCCAAGCTGCTGAAGAAGCTCGGTGCCGAGGTGCTGGAGGCGGCGGCCATCATCGACCTGCCGGAACTGGGCGGGAGTCAGCTGGTGCGCGACAGCGGGCTGGAACTGTTTACCGTGTGCTCCTACGCCGGGCACTGAGTGGCGACGGTTTCAGCCGAGCACGACAACTGGCCGCCAGGCCCGTTTTCATTTGCTGACGTCAAGTGGACAAAAAAAAGAGGATACGGTGACCCACCGTACCCGTCCAAGCACACACACATAAATCCAAGGAAACTAGGCAGAGAGCAGCTGCCGGGTCAGCGCTTGCGCGATTCCTCCTTCACGTTGCGGATGAACAGCGTCACACAGACACCGACGACCAGGCTGGCGACGACGATGGTGACGAGACTCAAGACCCCCACCTCGTCGGATAACAGTTGTTTCCAGAGTTCCACTTTGCCCTCCTGTGGCGAGTTGACTCGCCGTGATGACTTTGACTGCCAACCATCATACCCATGACCCGATATCGGGAATTGACGTAGGTCAAAGGCATGTTTTTCCGCGACGAAACCGCACAAAAGACAAAAAAATGGCCCCGGTTCGGTGCCGGGGCCATGTGCTCGGGATGAAGGAATCGGCGCTTACTTGCTCGCGCCCATGTCCTTGGACAGGAAGAAGGCGTCCGAGAAGAACTCCTCTTCGGGCAAGCCACGTTCGCGGGTGAAGCTGCGGTGTGCCGCCTCGACCATCACCGGCGCGCCGCAGGCGTACACCTGGTAGCCCGACAGGTCGGCGAAATCGTCCAGCACCGCCTGGTGCACGAAACCGGTGCGGCCAGCCCAGTTGTCCTCCGGCAGCGCTTCGGACAACACCGGGATGTAGGTGAAGTGGGGATGGGCGGCCTGCCATTCTTCGGCCAGACCGGCCATGTACAGGTCGGCCTTGGTACGGGCGCCCCAATAGAACACCATCGGGCGGGTGATGCCGCTATGGAGCGCATGCTCGACGATACCCTTGATCGGGGCAAAACCGGTGCCGCTGGCCACGAACACAATCGGCTTGTCCGAATCCTCGCGCAGGAAGAAGGTCCCGAGGGGCCCCTTGAAGCGCATGATCTCGCGCTCCTTCATCTGAGTGAACACGTACTCGGAGAACGAGCCGCCCGGTTGGTGACGGATGTGGAGCTCCAGGAAAGCGTCGTCATGCGGCGCGTTGGCGATGGAGAAGCTGCGCTTCTTGCCGTCCTTCATCAGGATGTCGATGTACTGGCCGGCGTGGAACTGCAGTCGCTCGGACACCGGCAGCTTGAGCTTCAGCACCGCCACGTCGTGCAGCTTCTCGATCTTCTCGACACGGCACGGCAGCGTCTTGACCGGGATGTCGCCGATACCGGTGACTTCGCGCACCTCGATGGTCAGGTCGCCTTGCGGCTTGGCGCAACAGAACAGCGCGTAGCCCTGTACGCGCTCCTGCTCCGGCAGGGCTTTCTCCTGGTAGCCATCCTGGCAGACCTCGCCCTCCAGCACCTTGCCCTTGCAGGCGCCACAGGCGCCATCGCGGCAACCGTAGGGCAGGCCGATCCCCTGGCGCAAGGCCGCCTCGAGGATGGTTTCGTGGTCGTCGACCAGGAAGGTGTGTCCACTCGGGAGCACTTTGACTTGAACAGTCATCTCGTTACTCTACCTTAAGCTCGCTAAAATGCGCTGTATGCGTACTCTACTGATTGCAGGCTTCGGCGACGTGGCGCGCCGGGCCGTCCCCCTGTTGGCGCCGCACTGGCGGCTGCTGGCCTTGGTGCGCCGGCCGGAACAGGCCGCCCTGGCACGACGTCTCGGCGTGCAGCCGGTAGCGGCCGACCTCGACGATCTGTCGAGCCTCTCGCGTCTGGCCGGCTTGGCCGACGCCCTGCTCTACACCGCCCCGCCACCGGACAACGGCGAGCGCGACCCGCGCCTCGCCAAGTTGTTGGGCGCACTGGCAAAAGCGAAAAGTCTACCACAGCGGGTGGTCTATATCAGCACCAGCGGGGTCTACGGCGATGCTGCGGGACGGTGGCTGGATGAAACCGCGCCGCTGCGGCCGCAAAGCACCCGAGCCAAGCGTCGCGTCGATGCGGAACACCGGCTGCGCGCCTTCGCCCGAAGCAGCGGCGCCAGCGTGACGATCCTGCGCACGCCCGGCATCTACGCCGCCGAGCGCCTGCCCACGACACGCCTGCTGAACGGCACGCCGCTGATCGAGGCCAGGGAAGACAGCTACGGCAACCACATCCACGCCGACGATCTGGCACGGCTGTGCGCGGCGGCCCTGCAGCGCACCGGCGGCATCCGCGTCTACAACGCCTGCGACGACGAGCCCTTGGCGGTGGGCGAGTGGTACGACCGGCTGGCCGACGCGCTGGGCCTGCCACGCGCACCGCGCCTCCCCCGAGCCGAGGTGCAGGCCGCGGTCTCGCCGGCGCTGTGGTCGTTCCTGGCCGAATCGCGCCGGCTCGACAATCGGCGCTTGAAACGGGAACTGGGCGTGCAACTGCGCTACCCCCGCGTGGACGACTTTCTCGCCACCCTGCCGCCACCCCGGAAGGGCAAACCCTCTACCGCCAATGTGCCTCAACGACGACGACCAGGCATGCCCTGAAGCGACAGCAAGATGCTGGTAGCCACAACCGCCCACGCCGCCACGGGAATGGCTCGCCACCTTGCCGCAGATTCGGTAACATCGCGCTTTTTTTGACTTTTCCGACAAAGACAGCCATGGAAAACCCGGCTTTTCAGCGACACATCAAGAGCTTCGTGCTGCGTCAGGGCCACCTGACTCCGTCCCAGAAGCGCGCCATGGACGAAGGCATGCCGCGCTGGGGCATCGAATACCGCCCCGAGACGCTCGATCTCGAAGCGGCGTTCGGCCGCCAGGCGCCCAAGATCCTGGAAATCGGTTTCGGCATGGGCACGGCCACGGCGGAAATCGCCGCCAACAATCCGCAGCAGGATTACCTGGGCATTGAAGTGCACTCGCCCGGCGTGGGCAACCTGCTCAAGCTGATCGCCGAGCAGGAACTGACCAACCTGCGGCTGATCCGCCACGACGCGGTGGAAGTCATCGACCACATGCTGGCCGACGCCTCACTCGACGGCATCCACATATTCTTTCCGGACCCGTGGCACAAGAAGCGCCACAACAAGCGCCGGCTGATCCAGGCACCGCTGGTGGCAAAGCTGGTGAAGAAACTGAAGCAGGACGGCTACCTGCACGCCGCCACCGACTGGGAGGATTACGCGATCCAGATCCTGGAGGTGTTTTCGGCCAACCCCGAGCTGGCCAACAGCGCCGACGGCTACGCGCCGCGCCCGGACTACCGCCCGCTGACCAAGTTCGAGCAGCGCGGCATCCGCCTCGGCCACGGCGTGTGGGACATCATCTTCCAGCGCCGCTGAACGCAGGCATCCAAGCGCTTCGGCCAAGCTCGAGAGCTTGGCCGGAGCGTATCATCAGCCCGGCAGCAGACGGACGATATCGTCGAGCAGTTCGTGCGGCTGCACCGCCGGCTCATAGCGCTTGACCAGCCGGCCACGGCCATCGATCAGGAACTTGGTGAAGTTCCACTTCACCGGCTGCGGATGTTCGCTGTCGGCGCGCGTCAGCCAGCGCCAGAGTGGATGCGCCTCCTCGCCATTGACCGCCACCTTGGCATAGAGGGGAAACGTCACGCCGAAACGGCTCTGACAGAAATGGGCGATGCTGTCGTTGGTACCCGGCTCCTGGCCGCCGAACTGGTTGCAGGGAAAGCCGAGCACGGCGAAGTCCTCCCCGTCGAAATACACCGCCAGCTCCTGCAAGCCGGTGTATTGCGGCGTGAAACCGCATTCGCTGGCGGTGTTGACCACCAGCACCACCATGCCGGCGTAGCGCGACAGGGATTCGAGGCTGCCGTCGATACGGCAGGCGGAAAAGTCATGGAGCGTGGTCATGGTGGGTCTCCGTCTCGTATAATCGGCATTGCTACAGCATGGGCGCCGCCGTGGGCGGCACCCTTCGTTTTTTCCTCAGGTAGATCGCCATGTTCAATCCCAGCCGGCAGGACGCACGCCGTTTCTTCTTCGACACCTGGTCCAAGCACCAGCGCAACGAGACGCTGACCGACCTGGAAAAAATCGTGCTGGCCATCCTGCTGGAACACCCGGAATACCATGCCATCGTCGGCCAGCCCGAGCGCTACCTGGAGCAGGAATGGACGCCGGACATGGGCGAGTCCAACCCCTTCCTGCACCTGAGCCTGCACATGGCGATCGAAGAGCAGCGCTCCATCGACCAGCCGTTCGGCATCCGTTCCCTGTACGCCCAGCTGGCCCTGCGCCTGGGCGACGAGCACGCCGCCCAGCACCAGATGATGGAATGCCTGGGCGAGATGATCTGGCACGCCCAGCGCTACGGCGGCGGCCCGGACGTCAACCGCTACATTTCCTGTGTGCGAAGCCGGCTCGGCATGGGCGAGGAAGAGACGCCCCGCCTCAATCCCAACGACATCGGTGACTGACAAGCTCCACCCGGTCTTTAGTTGATAGTCCAAGTTGGCGGCAGCGACAAACCCGGAAATCAGCCGCCGGCCATACTGTCGCCAGGACACCCCAGCGCATCCCGCCCTACCCGCGCCAGGCCAAACAAAAAGGCACCCGCACCAGATGCGGATGCCTTCCTGAATTCGGATGTCTCCTCAGACGATGCGCCGCAGCCGGCGCCCCTCGACGAAGGCTTCGATGTTCTCCGCCAACTGCCCGGCCAGCCGGCTCATCGCCTCGTGGCTGGCCCAGCCCACGTGTGGCGTGACGATCAGATGCGGCAGACGCGCCTTGAGCAGCGGGTTGCCCTCGCGCGGCGGCTCCACCGTCAGCACGTCGAAGCCGGCCCCACCCAGCTGACCAAACTTGAGCGCCGCCACCAGCGCCTCTTCGTCGACCAGACCGCCGCGCGCGGTATTGATCAGCACCGCACCCGGCTTCATGCGCTGCAGCTCCTCGGCCCCGATCATATGCCGCGTCTCCTCGGTCAGCAGGCAATGCAGCGACAGCACGTCCGACGTCGCCAACAGGGTGCCGAAATCGACGTAGCCCTCGCGCACGCTGGCGGCCCCCTTGCGCTCGCCGAACTGCACCTTCATGCCGAAGGCACGGGCCCGCTGGGCCAGGGCCTGACCGATGCCGCCCGAACCGATGATGCCCAAGGTCGCCCCCTGCAGGTCGCGGATCGGCGCACCGAAGTGGCAGAACTGCGGTGCGTTCTGCCACACCCCGGCCGCCACGTCGCGCTGGTAGGCGGGCAGGTTGCGGAACAGCGCCAGCATCAGCATGAAGGCGTGCTCGGCCACCGTGTCGTCGCCGTAATGCTGGATGTTGGCCACCGCCACGCCACGCTCGCGGCAGGTCTCGAGATCGATATGGTTCACGCCGGTGGCGGCCACCGCCAAGAGCTTCAGCTCCGGCAGGGCCTGCAGCGTCGCACGGCTGAACGGCACCTTGTTGGTGATGACGATCTCGGCCCCGGCGGCGTGGCCGATGATCTGCTCGGCACTGGTGGCCGGAAACTCGCGGTAGTGGTGGGGAAAAGCAAAAGCGGGAACCGGGACAGGCAAGCTGTCCCGGTCGAGAAACACGATGGAATGGGTCATGTAGTCGTCGTCAGCGCTCGAAAGTGATCAGGTCGCGGTAGGCGTGCCAGGTTGCCAGGCCGATCACCGGCATGATCACGATGAGGCCGACGAAATAGGTGGCAAAGCCCACCACGGTGAGACCGACAATCATAGCCGCCCACACCACCATCGTCAGCAGGTTCTTGTACACCGCCTGCAGGCTGGCGACCATGGCGGTGATGGTGTCCACCTCCTTGTCGAGCAGCATCGGCAGCGACACCGCGCTGATCGCGAACACCAGTGCGGCAAAGAAGAAACCGATGCCGAAGTAGGCCACCAGGAAGCCGATATTCTCCGGCTTGAAGGCGTTGGCCACCACCATCTCCAGCGTCGGCAGGGTCGCCGTATCGTAGAACAGGGCGAAGATCAGCAGCGACATACGGAACCAGCCGAACACCAGCACCGCCAGCAGCACCGCGTACAACGCGAAACTGTGCATATTGACGCGCCAGGCGGTCATGCTGTGGATCAGCGTCACCCGGCCGCGGCCGTCGAACGCCTCCATCTGCTTGGCGATGTCGTAGAGGCCGATCGCCAGGAACGGACCGACCAGCAGGAAGATGGTCGACAAGGTGACGACGATCTCGGGCGCCTGCTCGAAATAGATGGCCAGCAGATAGCCCATCAGGACGAAGACCGCCCCGTAGAACAGCGAATCGGCCGGCGCACGCTGCACATCCTTGAAGCCCTGGCGCAACCATTTAGCCGGGTACGACACGTCGACATGCTTGATAACCGGGTGCTCGTTCGACGGATGATGATGAGTGATATCCATGATGTTTCCCCTTGCAGCAAGAGTGAGTGGCGGACAAACCTGGCCTTGTTCCGTTATAAGCCATCACAGATGAAACACAACCCCGCCGCCACTTGGCCGGGACGACGTGGCGGGGTCGCCCTGCTAGAATGAATATTTTGGTTGAAACAAACAGAAGGAGAGGCACATGGCGTCCGAACTGATTATCGAAGAACTGCAGCTGGGCGACGGCGCCGAAGCCACCGTCGGCCAGGAGGTCACCGTACACTACACCGGCTGGCTCACCGACGGCACCAAGTTCGACTCGAGCAAGGACCGCTTCCAGCCGTTCTCCTTCCCGCTGGGAGCCGGCTACGTGATCAAGGGCTGGGATCAGGGCGTGGCCGGCATGAAGGTCGGCGGCAAGCGCAAGCTGACCATCCCGGCCGAACTGGGCTACGGCGCGCGCGGCGCCGGCGGTGTGATTCCGCCCAACGCCACGCTGATCTTCGAAGTGGAACTGCTGCAGGTCGGCTGAGCCACAGCCTGCCGGCAACGATCTCGAGCGTAGCGAGGCTCCCTTGCAGGGCAAGGGTGGACTGCGTGCCAATCTTTGATTGGCTCAGCGAGGGATTGGGAATAGATAGGCAGGCTGCGGAATCAACTACTGAGGTGGAGAGGACCGGCTCTGCCGGGTCCTGTAAAAACGCATCGAAGCACTTTGTCAGCAGCCTGAGCCATCGCTATGCGATGGCTTTTTTGTTGCAACGATCCGGCTCATTTCTTGTGCGTCAACGCTGCCGCATGGCTGTTCTTCCTCCTGCGGTAGCAGACCATGGCGATTCCCGCCAGCAGCACCGCGACGGCGATCAGGATGCCCGCCTGGCCACGATGCACCCAAGTCATCAGCCACTCGCGGTTGGCAGCGCCCAAGTAGCCCAGGTACACCCAGACCGGCACCGAGATCAGCGCGGCAAAGCCATCCATCAGCAGGAAACGCCAGTACGGCACGCGCCGGGTCATGCCGGCGGTGATGAAGATCGGCGAGCGCAGTCCGGGCAGGAAACGCGCCACGAACATCACCCAGTTGCCGTATCGGTCGAATTTTTCCTGCACCGCGAGAAACCGTTCCTGTGTCAGGATGTGGGCAACCGGCTTGAAACGCAGCACACGATGGCCGTAATGATGACCGAGCGCAAACATCAGGCCATCGCCCAGCAGCACCCCGGCCATGCCCACGGCAACCATCCAGTGCACGTTGGCAAACCCCAGACCGGAGATGATGCCGCCCGCCACCAAGGTGATGTCCTCCGGAATCGGCACGCCACAACCGCAGGCCAACAGCACCAGAAATACGGCGAGATAGCCGTACCCGGTAAAGAAATCGAGAAGAATCTGCAGAATATCCATGTAGGCCCGTCAGTCCATCCCCCTGCTTTGCATCAGGGTGTGCTGCCCCGTTTTCGGAACGGGGACGTATCGTGGAGCATCATCATAACACAGCCCATCCCGGCAATTTCTTGATACCGAACAGCCTTCTGCACGCCCTCGCAGCGCAAGCCCCGCCCACTCGGCGAAAAGCCCACGGCCGGACGGGCGTGGGCTTTTCCAGGGGCATTGCGGAGGCGGCGGACTCAGGCGGCCGCGTCGATCACCGCCGCGATCTCGCGCGCCCACTTCTCCGACAGGGCGTGCTCGTCGGCCTCCACCATGACGCGCACCACCGGCTCGGTGCCGCTCGGACGCAACACCACGCGCCCACGGCCCTGCAAGGCGCTCTCAGCGGCGCGCAGCACGTCGGCCGACGCCGCCTTCCAGTCCTGTCCCTTGAGCCGCACGTTGATCAGCGTCTGCGGAAACGGCTGCCAGTCGCGGCACACGCCGGCCAGGTCCTGACCCAGTTCATCCAGGGCAGTCAGCACCTGCAGGCAGGAAATGATGCCGTCACCGGTATTGTGTTTGTCGAGGCACAACACATGACCGGACGCCTCGCCCCCCACCTGCCAGCCGTTGTTGTGCAGCATCTCCAGCACGTAGCGGTCCCCCACCTTGGCCCGGCCGAACGGCACCGCCATCTTCTGCAAGGCGAGCTCCATGCCCATATTGGTCATCACCGTGCCGACCACGCCACCTTTCAGTTCCCCCTTGGCGGCGCGCGCCTTGGCGATCACGTAGATCAGCTGGTCGCCGTCGTAGACCTGGCCCTTGCGGTCCACCATCATCAGCCGGTCACCGTCGCCGTCCAGAGCCACGCCATAATCGGCCTCGTGCTGCAGCACCGCCGCCTGCAGGGTCTTGGGGTAGGTGGCCCCGACCTTGTCATTGATGTTGTAACCGGTCGGCTCGCCGCCGATGGTGACCACCTCGGCGCCCAGTTCATGAAACACCTTGGGCGCGATGTGATAGGTAGCGCCATGGGCGCAGTCGACCACCAGCTTCAGGCCCTTGAGATCGCGGTCGTTGGGAAAGGTGCTCTTGCAGAACTCGATGTAGCGTTCAGCCGCGCCGTCGATGCGGCGTGCCCGTCCCAGGTCGCGCGACGGCTTGGTTTCCATCGGCTGTTCGAGCATCGCTTCGATTTCCAGCTCGATGGCATCGTCCAGCTTCTTGCCGCCCTCGGCGAAGAACTTGATGCCGTTATCGTGATAGGGATTGTGCGAGGCCGAGATCATCACGCCGGCGGACAAGCGCAGTGCGCGCGTCAGGTAGGCGATGCCCGGCGTCGGCAGCGGCCCGGTCAAGAGCACGTTGACGCCGGCAGCGGTCAGGCCGGCCTGCAACGCCGCTTCCAGCATGTAGCCGGAAATACGCGTGTCCTTGCCAATCAGCACGGTCGGATGGGCATCGTGCTCGTGGTTGACCAGCACCCGCCCGGCGGCGTAGCCGAGCTTGAGGACGAATTCGGGGGTGATCGGAAACTGGCCGACTTCGCCGCGGACGCCGTCGGTGCCAAAGTATTTGCGAGCCATGGTGTGTTGTATCCCTGAGAAACGGCACGGCATTGTACTGCCGGCCGGCATGACGTGTCAGCGGTGGTTCTGTTCCAGCGCGGCCAGCAGTTGCAGCGCCTGGCGCGTGGCCTTGACGTCGTGCACCCGGACCACCTTGGCGCCGCGCCGCGCCGCCTCCAGCGCGGCCGCCACGCTGGCACCCAGCCGTTCGGCCGGCACCTCTTCGCCCGTGACCGCCCCCAGCATCGACTTGCGCGACATGCCTACCAAGAGCGGCACACCGGCCTGCTGCTCGACGTCAGCCAGGTGTTGCAGCAACAGCAGGTTATGCGCCACCGTCTTGCCGAAGCCGAAGCCCGGATCGCCCAGCAGGCGCTCGCGGACGATGCCGTGTTCCAGGCACAGCGTCACGCGCCGGCCGAGATAGGCTCCGACCTCCTCGACCACATCGCGATACTGCGGGTTGTGCTGCATATTGTCCGGATTGCCCTGCTTGTGCATCAGGCAGATACCAACCCGGCTGCCCGCCACCATCTCCAGCGCGCCCTCGTCCTCCAGCGCGGAGACGTCGTTGATCAGGTCCACCGCCCCCGCCTGCAACGCCGCCCGCATCACCGAGGTACGCCGGGTGTCGAGCGACAGCGGCACGTTCAACGCGGCCAGCCGCTCCAGCACCGGCAGCACGCGCGCCTCTTCCTCTTCCGGGCTGACGTAGGGGGCGCCGGGGCGGGTCGACTCGCCGCCGATGTCGAGGATGTCGGCGCCCTCTTCCAGCAGCCTTTCCGCGTGGGCCAGGGCGCTGTCGAGCCGGTTGAAGCGGCCGCCATCGGAAAACGAATCGGGAGTGACGTTGAGGATGCCCATCAGCAGCGGGCGATCCAGCGCGAGCGTGTAGCGCCCGCACACGAAATCGGTCATGGTGTTGCCTGTATCGGGGTCGCAAAAAAGGCGGCAGCACGATGCTGCCGCCTTGGGATGAGGGTCGAACGGCTCAGTGTTCCTGCGCCGGGGTCGCGCTCGGTTCCGGCGCGGTGCCGGTCGGCTTGTCGCCACCACTGGTGCCGGGCGCACTGCGGTCGGGACGCGGCGGGCGCGGCGGACGGCCGGCCATGATGTCGTCGATCTGCTCGGCGTCGATGGTTTCCCATTCCAGCAGCGCGGCGGTCATCGCCTCGACCTTGTCGCGGTGCTCCTCGAGCAGGTGGCGCGCCAGAGCGTACTGCTCGTCGATGATGCGGCGGATTTCCTGGTCCACCTGCTGCATGGTCGCTTCCGACATGTTCTTGTGGGTGGTGACGGAGCGGCCGAGGAACACCTCGCCCTCGTTCTCGCCGTACACCATCGGCCCCAGCTTGTCGCTCATGCCGTAGCGGGTGACCATGTCGCGCGCCATCTGGGTGGCACGCTCGAAGTCGTTCGAGGCGCCGGTGGTCATCTGGTTCATGAACAGCTCTTCGGCGATACGGCCACCGAACAGGATGGCGATGCGGTCCATCAGGTAGCCGCGGTCGTAGGCGTAGCGGTCCTCTTCGGGCAACTGCATGGTCAGGCCCAGGGCACGGCCACGCGGGATGATGGTGACCTTGTGCACCGGATCGGACTTGGGCAGCAGCTTGGCGACCACGGCGTGGCCGGATTCGTGGTAGGCGGTATTACGCTTCTCTTCTTCCGACATCACCATCGACTTGCGCTCGGCGCCCATCATGATCTTGTCCTTGGCGGCCTCGAAGTCGTCCATGTCGACCAGGCGCTTGTTGCGGCGCGCGGCGAACAGGGCAGCCTCGTTCACCAGGTTGGCCAGATCGGCACCGGAGAAGCCCGGGGTGCCGCGGGCGATCACCGACGCCTCGACATCGGCCGCGATTGGCACCTTGCGCATGTGCACCGACAGGATCTGTTCGCGGCCACGGATATCCGGCAGCGGCACCACCACCTGGCGGTCGAAACGGCCCGGACGCTGCAGCGCCGGGTCCAGCACGTCAGGACGGTTGGTGGCGGCGATCACGATCACCGTGGTGTTGGTCTCGAAGCCGTCCATCTCCACCAGCAGCTGGTTCAGCGTCTGCTCACGCTCGTCGTTGCCGCCGCCAAGACCGGCGCCGCGCTGGCGGCCGACTGCGTCGATTTCATCGATGAAGATGATGCACGGGGAATTCTTCTTGGCCTGCTCGAACATGTCGCGCACGCGGGCGGCACCCACGCCGACGAACATCTCGACGAAGTCGGAGCCGGAAATGCTGAAGAACGGCACCTTGGCCTCGCCGGCGATGGCCTTGGCCAGCAGGGTCTTACCGGTACCGGGGCTGCCGCACAGCAGGATGCCGCGCGGAATGCGCCCGCCCAGGCTCTGGTAGCGCGACGGATCGCGCAGGTAATCGACGATTTCCTTGACCTCTTCCTTGGCCTCGTCGCAGCCGGCGACGTCCTGGAAGGTCACGGTATTGGTGTCCTGGTCGAGCATGCGCGCCTTGCTCTTGCCGAACGAGAACGCCCCGCCCTTGCCGCCGCCCTGCATCTGACGCATGAAGAAAATCCACACGCCGATCAACAGCAGCATCGGGAACCAGCTGATGAACAGGCTCATCAGCATGCTGGGCTCCTCCTCCGGCTTGGCCGAGAAGCGCACGTTATTCTTGATCAGGTCGTCGACCAGCTGCGGGTCGTAGGGAGCGTAGGTCATGAAGGACGAACCGTCGGCACGCTTGCCTTTCAGCCACTGCCCGCGCAGCGGATGGCCCTCGATGCTCAACGACTGTACCTTGCCCGACTCGACATCGCTGATGAACTGCGAATACTCGATCTGGTTCTGGGTATCCTGACGCTTGTTGAACTGATTGAACACCGTCATCAGTACCAGACCGATGATCACCCAAATGGCGATGTTTTTGCCGATATTGTTCACTAGAGCGGACTCCTCTGTGCCCTGACTTAGCTGGTTTCCCGTATTGCCTACGGATTGTAACCCCCGCGGGGGTGGATGTCAGCGACGACCTTTGCCCAACAGATAAATTTCCGTGGAGCGGTCGCGCGAGGCCTTGGGCTTGCGGCTGACCACCTCGTCGAACAGTTCCCGCATGGACTTGAGGTACGGCTGAAAATCGCTGCCCTGAAAAACTTTGACGAGAAAACTCCCGCCCGGTTTCAGATGGTCGCGAACAAACTCCAGCGCGAGCTCGCACAGGTGAAAACTGCGCGCCTGATCGATGGCGCTCATACCCGAGATATTGGGCGCCATGTCGGATATTACAAGATCGAGTTCGCGCCCGCCGAGCAGCGCCACAAACTGGTCGAGCACTTCCTGCTCGCGGAAGTCGCCCTGGATGAACTCCACGTCGGGGATCGGGTTCATCGGCAGGATGTCGAGCGCGTACACCTTGCCCTTGTCGCCCACCAGCCGTGCCGCCACCTGAGACCAGCTGCCCGGCGCCGAGCCCAGGTCGGCCAGCACCGTACCGGGGCGGATCAGTTTGTCCTTGTCGTTGATTTCCAGGAGCTTGTAGGCGGCACGGGCACGGTAGCCGTCCTTTTGCGCCATGTGCACGTAATGGTCGTGCACGTGCTCCCGAAGCCAGTCGTTGCTGGATTTGCTTCTAGCCATTGATGTCCTGCTCAGTCGTCTTGAAAACGGCTCCCTGCCCGGTCATGCCGGCGAGGCCGTCGTGTAGCTTGACGCTACACTCTCTCTAAAGGTACTCCAGCCGGCGCTTTGGGCAAAGGGCGAAAGTTTAGTAGAATCTCGTTTTATTCAGGAAGCCCATGCCCATGAAAATCGACCTTGCTCCATTCGAGCGCCAGTACTTGAAAGGGCTCGCCCACGACCTCAAACCGGTAGTGATGATCGGCAACCACGGCCTGACCGAGGCGGTGGTGCGGGAAATCGCCATCAACCTCGATGCGCACGAGCTGATCAAGATCCGGGTACAAGGGGACGACCGCGATGCCCGCGTGGCGCTGTTCGATCAGATCTGCGACGAACTGGGCGCCGCCCAGGTCCAGCACATCGGCAAGCTGCTGGTGCTGTGGCGCCCGTCCGACAAACAGCGCGTGGTGCTGCCCAAGAGCAAGAAGGCGCTCAAGGCGCAGCCTTGATCCAGCCGACGGTTCCGGCAACGAAAAAAAAAGCGGTGGCGCAACCCACCGCTTTTTTTCATTCCGCACCAACGACAGACTCAGCTGTCCCGGCGCAGGATATAGGCCAGTCCCATCAGGCTTTGCAACAGGTAGATCAGGCTGGAGATGGCGTGCCAAGTGGCGAAGCCGCCGCCGAACAGCCCTTCCGCCGCCTGGTTCATCTGCAGCTTGAGGTTGGCGATGATCGGCGACACCGCGAAATGGTTGATCAGGGTGCACAGCAGCATGCCGACGATCAGCCAGAACGTGGCAGACTTGACGCCACGCACCCCCTCGCGCCAGATGTAATCCACCAGCAAGAACGCCCCACACACCAGCCCGATCCAGGCGATGGCGGAAAACAGCTTGCCGGCCACCATGCCGGCCGTGGCTCGGTTCAGCACCGAAAACAGCACCGGCGTCACGACGATGCCGATGACCCACATCCCCCCAATCCAGAAGGTGCGGGTAATCGCCCTCAATCCATCCATGCGCAGCCCCTTTAACCGACATGCACGGCGTGGCGGCGTATTACCGCCGTGACCGCTCAGATGTATTTGACGTCCAGGATCTCGTATTCGCGGATGCCCCCCGGCGCCATCACCTCGGCGACGTCACCGGCTTCCTTGCCAATCAGCGCGCGGGCGATCGGCGAGTTGACCGACACCTTGGCGAACTTGATGTCGGCTTCATCGTCGCCGACGATCTGGTAGGTCACTTCTTCTTCGGTTTCCAGGTCCATCAGGTCGACCGTGGTGCCGAATACGATGCGGCCTTCGGCGTCCAGTTCGCTCGGGTTGATGATCTGGGCGTTGGAGAGCTTGCCCTCCAGCTCGGCGATACGACCTTCGACGAACGCCTGACGCTCCTTGGCGGCATCGTATTCGGCGTTTTCCGACAGATCGCCATGGGAGCGGGCCTCGGCAATGGCCTCGATCACCGCCGGGCGTTCCACGCTCTTGAGCCGCTGCAGTTCTTCTTTCAGCAGTTCTGCGCCACGCAGGGTCAACGGGACTTTGTTCATTCGACTTCTCTCCGCAGGCGGGAGCCCCGCCATCATGAAAAAGCACAAGCCGCCGTACGGGACGGCGGCTTGGCTGCTAGCTTGATGCCTGAATTGTAACGGCAAACGGCGCGGGGTTCAAAGGTTGGCAGCAACCCGCGCCGTCAGCCTTGGTCAGCCGTTGCGGACCATGGCGTGCAGATCCTGCACGCTGTACACGTCGAACTCCTCGGCGTGCGCCATGCCGACGCACACCGCCTTGGCACCGGCCAGCGTGGTGTACTGCGGCACGCGCATCTGCAGCGCCGAGCGGCGAATCGAATGGCTGTCCTGGATGGCCTGACGCTTCTCGTCCACGGTGTTGAACACCAGGCTGATCTCGCCGTTCTTGATCATGTCGACGATGTGCGGGCGGCCTTCGTTGACCTTGTTGATCACCTGCACCGGGATGCCGGCTTCCTGGATGCCGCGCGCGGTACCCCGGGTCGCCACCACCTCGAAGCCGAGGCGTACCATCTCGCGCGCCACTTCCACCGCGCCGGGCTTGTCGCTGTTGCGCACCGACAGGAACACCTTGCCCGACTTCGGCAGGCGGTCGCCGGCGGCCAGCTGGCCCTTGACGAAGGCCTCGGCGAAGCTGCGGCCAACGCCCATCACCTCGCCGGTGGACTTCATTTCCGGGCCGAGGATGGTGTCCACGCCAGGGAACTTGATGAACGGGAACACCGCTTCCTTGACCGCGTAGTACGGCGGAACCACTTCGGCGGTGAAGCCCTGCTCGGCCAGAGTGATGCCGGCCATGCAGCGCGCGGCGATCTTGGCCAGCGGCGCACCGGTCACCTTGGAGACGAACGGCACGGTACGCGAGGCGCGCGGGTTCACTTCCAGCACGTAGATGGTTTCGCCCTGGATGGCGAACTGCACGTTCATCAGGCCGACCACGTTCAGCGCCTTGGCCATGGCCACGGTCTGGCGGCGGATCTCGTCCTGCACCGCCGGGAACAGGCTGTACGGCGGCAGCGAGCAGGCCGAGTCGCCGGAGTGCACGCCGGCCTGTTCGACGTGCTGCATGATGCCGCCGATCACCACCAGCTCACCATCCGATACCGCGTCGACGTCGACCTCGATGGCGTCGTTCAGGAAGCGGTCGAGCAGCACCGGGCTGTCGTTCGACACCTTGACCGCTTCGCGCATGTAGCGCTCGAGGTCGGCCGGCTCGTGCACGATCTCCATGGCACGGCCGCCCAGTACGTAGGACGGGCGCACCACCAGCGGGTAGCCGATTTCCTCGGCCAGGCGCATGGCGTCGGCCGGGGTACGGGCGGTACGGTTCGGCGGCTGCTTCAGACCGAGTTCCTGCAGCATCTTCTGGAAACGCTCGCGGTCTTCGGCGCAGTCGATCATGTCCGGCGTGGTGCCGATAATGGGCACGCCATTGGCTTCCAGCGCGCGCGCCAGCTTCAGCGGGGTCTGGCCGCCATACTGCACGATCACGCCGAATGGCTTCTCGACGTGGCAGATTTCCAGCACGTCTTCCAGCGTCAGCGGCTCGAAGTACAGGCGGTCGGAGGTGTCATAGTCGGTCGACACGGTTTCCGGGTTGCAGTTGACCATGATGGTCTCGAAACCGGACTCGCGCAGCGCCAGCGCCGCGTGCACGCAGCAGTAGTCGAACTCGATGCCCTGGCCGATGCGGTTCGGGCCGCCACCCAGCACCATGACCTTCTTGCGGTCGGTCGGGTTGGACTCGCACTCTTCCTCGTAGCTCGAGTACATGTAGGCGGTGTTGGTGGCGAATTCGGCAGCGCAGGTGTCGACGCGCTTGTACACCGGGCGCAGGTTCAGCGCCCAGCGGCGCGCACGCACGGCGGACTGGTCGACGCCCAGCAGCGCGCCCAGGCGGCGGTCGGAGAAGCCCTTGCGCTTCAGGCGACGCAGTTCGGCGTAGTCGAGCTCCTCGAGCTTGCGACCGGCCAGCGCCTTCTCTTCGCCGACGATGTCCTCGATCTGGGCGAGGAACCACTCGTCGATCTTGCTGATGGCGTGGATGTCGCCACGGCTCATGCCGGCACGGAAAGCGTCGGCGACGTAGAGGATGCGCTCCGGTCCCGGTGTGCCGATCTCGTGGCGGATCTGCTCCAGGTCGGTAGTGACCGGGTCGAAACCGGCGAGACCGGTCTCCAGGCCACGCAGCGCCTTCTGCATCGATTCCTGCAGGGTACGGCCCATGGCCATCACCTCGCCCACCGACTTCATCTGGGTGGTCAGGCGGTCGTCGGCCTGCGGGAACTTCTCGAAGGCGAAGCGCGGGATCTTGGTGACGACGTAGTCAATCGACGGTTCGAACGAGGCCGGGGTGGCGCCGCCGGTGATGTCGTTCTTCAGTTCGTCCAGGGTGTAGCCCACGGCCAGCTTGGCGGCGACCTTGGCGATCGGGAAGCCGGTGGCCTTGGAGGCCAGTGCGGACGAACGCGACACGCGCGGGTTCATCTCGATCACGATCATTTCGCCGGTGGCCGGATTGGTGGCGAACTGCACGTTCGAACCGCCGGTATCCACGCCGATCTCACGCAGTACCGCCAGCGAGGCGTTACGCATGATCTGGTATTCCTTGTCGGTCAGCGTCTGCGCCGGGGCCACGGTGATCGAGTCACCGGTGTGCACGCCCATCGGGTCGAAGTTCTCGATCGAGCAGATGATGATGCAGTTGTCGTTGCGGTCGCGCACCACTTCCATCTCGTACTCTTTCCAGCCGAGTACCGATTGCTCGATCAGGAGTTCGTGCGTCGGCGAGGCCTCGAAGCCGCGCTCGCAGATCGCCAGGAATTCTTCCTTGTTGTAGGCGATGCCGCCGCCGGAGCCGCCCATGGTGAAGGACGGACGGATCAGGGTCGGGAAACCGACCTTGGCCTGCGCCGCCAGCGACTCTTCCATGGTATGGCAGACGAAGGACAGCGGGCAGGACAGGCCGATCTTGGCCATGGCTTCCTTGAAGCGGCCGCGGTCTTCCGCCTTGTCGATGGCGTCTTCGGTGGCACCGATCAGCTCGACCTTGTACTTCTCCAGCACGCCGTTGCGCGCGAGGTCCAGCGCGCAGTTCAGCGCGGTCTGGCCGCCCATGGTCGGCAGGATCGCGTCCGGACGCTCCTTGGCGATGATCTTTTCCACCACCTGCCAGTTGATCGGCTCGATGTAGGTCACGTCGGCCATGTCCGGGTCGGTCATGATGGTGGCCGGGTTGGAGTTGACCAGGATGACCTTGTAACCCTCTTCACGCAGCGCCTTGCACGCCTGGGCGCCGGAATAGTCGAATTCGCAGGCCTGGCCGATCACGATGGGACCGGCGCCGATGATGAGAATGCTCTTTAAGTCAGTACGTTTTGGCATCGTTAGGGCTCAATTTGGATCATTTATTCAGTTCAGGCTCGCCGCGGCCAGCTTGGCGCCAAAGCCCAGAAACAGCGCGCCGGTGCCACCGGTGGCCGCACTGGCCAGCCGGCGCCGCGCGCGGAAGGCGTCGGCCAGGCGGCTGCCGGCCAGGATCAGCGCCGTCAGGTAGCTGATGCTGCAGACCTGCAGCATGCTCCCCAGCGCGACGAAGGTCAGCGCCGGGTAGGGGTAGGCCGGATCGACGAATTGCACGAAGAACGACAGGAAGAACAGGATGGCCTTGGGGTTCATCAGGCTCAAGGTCAGCGCCCGCCGGAACGGATCGCGGCTGCCAAGATTGATTGGCTGGGCGGCAGCGACCGCCACCGGCCGGAACCAGCGCTGCAGCGCGCCGCGCAGCATGTTGATCCCCATCCACGCCAGATAGGCCGCACCGATGTACTTGACCACCCAGAACAACGCCGGATAGCTCTTGAGCAGCGACGCCGCCCCGGCAGCCGTTGCCACCATCAGCAGCGTATCGCCGAGCAACACCCCGCCGGCAGCCTTGAAGCCGGAACGCACCCCGCGCTGTGCCGCCACCGACAGCACGTACAGCGAGTTCGGCCCGGGCAGCAGGACGATGATGATGGTGCCTATCAGGTAGGTCAACGGATCGGTAATTCCCAGCATGTTCTGACTCCCGTCGTGGGCCGGCACGCTTGCGCGCCGGCCTCATGCGGCCTCTCAGCCGCGTTCGTCCATCGCCTTGATGAACTTGTCGAACAGATACGCCACGTCGTTCGGGCCGGGGCTCGCTTCCGGGTGCCCCTGGAAGCTGAAGGCCGGGCGGTCGGTCAGCGCGATGCCCTGCACGGTACCGTCGAACAGCGAGCGGTGGGTGACGCGCACGTTGGCAGGCAGGCTGTTCTCGTCCACCTGGAAGCCGTGGTTCTGGCTGGTGATCATCACGCGCCCGGTATCCAGATCCTGCACCGGATGGTTGGCGCCGTGGTGGCCGAACTTCATCTTGGACGTCTTGCCGCCGGTGGCGAGACCCAGCAGCTGGTGGCCCAGGCAGATGCCGAACACCGGCAGCTTGGTGTCGAGGATTTCCTTGATCGCGCCGATGGCGTAATCGCACGGCTCCGGGTCTCCCGGACCGTTGGACAGGAACACGCCGTCCGGCTTGAGCGCCAGCACGTCCTTGGCCGGGGTCTGCGCCGGCACCACGGTCAGCTTGCAGCCGCGCTCGGCCAGCATGCGCAGGATGTTGTGCTTGACGCCGAAATCGTAGGCCACCACGTGGTGCTTTGGTTCGGTCTGCGCGGTGTAGCCCTCGCCCAGGCGCCATTCGCGGGTATCCCACTGGTAGATCGAGTCGCAGCTGACCACCTTGGCCAGATCCTGACCGGCCATCGTGCCGAAGCCGCGCGCCAGTTCCAGCGCGCGCGCCTCGTCGATCTCGCCGGCCATGATGCAGCCCGGCTGGGCGCCTTTTTCACGCAGGATGCGGGTCAGCTTGCGGGTGTCGATGTCGGCGATGGCCACCACGTTGTGGGCCTTGAGGTAGTCCGACAACGACGCCTCGGCGCGGAAGTTGCTGTGCAGCAGCGGCAAATCGCGCACGATCAAGCCGGCCGCGTAGACGGCGCGCGACTCGGTGTCTTCCGCATTCGCGCCGACGTTGCCGATATGCGGATAGGTCAGGGTGACAATCTGCTTGGTGTAAGAAGGGTCCGTCAAGATTTCCTGGTAGCCGGTGATGGCGGTATTGAATACCACTTCGCCGACCGTATAGCCGGTGGCACCGATGGCACTGCCCTTGAAGAGGGTTCCGTCAGCCAAGACAAGAATCGCGGGTACGGATGACACTGACTGGCTCCTGTTCCGTTTGCTCTGTTTTCGAAGCTTTTATGTGAAGAACGGGACACCGCGTCGTAACGCCTGTCCCGTTTTGTTAAACCTTAACAGTATAATTTTTTTAGCTATTTCTGGCAAGGCGACTCCACCTATCGAACAGGCGACAGCAAAGAAGCGTTTGCCACCGGCACAGGGGGAGCCACCCCCATGCCGGCGGCAAGCGCCGGTCAGAACTGCGCTTCGTCCAGTTCCAGCACACTGTCGGCCCCGTGCAGGATGGCTGCCGCCAGGCCGCTCACCTGCGGCAGCAGGTGCTCGCCGAAGAAGCGTGCCGTCACTTGCTTGGCCGTGAGGAAATCGGCATCGGCGCCTTCGTCGGCCAAACGCTCGCGGGCGATCAGCGCAGCACGCCCCATCTGCCAGCCGCCAAGCAGGATACCCATCAGCTTGAGGAACGGCACCGAGCCGGCGGCGGCCCGTTCCGGTTCGCTGGCGAACGATTCCAGGATGAACGCCACGCAGCGCTCGGCTTCCGCCGCCGCGCTCTTCAGGTTCGCCGACAGGTTATCAAAACCGGTTGCCGCGAGCTTGTCCGCCGTGGACTGCACCTCGGCCAGCAGCGCACGCGCGGTGGCGCCGTTCTCCGCCGCGGTCTTGCGCCCGATCAGGTCCAGCGCCTGGATGCCGGTGGTGCCTTCGTAGATGGCGGTGATGCGCGCGTCGCGGTAGTACTGCGCCACGCCGGTTTCCTCGATATAGCCCATGCCGCCGTGCACCTGCAGCGCCAGCGAGGTGATCTCGTTGGCCTGCTCGGTGTTCCAGCCCTTGACGATGGGGATCAGGAAGTTGACCAGCGCCTGGTTGCGCGCCTTCTCCTGCGGATTGGGGTGGCGCGCGGCACGATCCAGCGCCGCGGCGGCGACGAACGCCAGGGCGCGCTGCGCCTCGATCTGCGCCTTCATCGTCATCAGCATGCGCCGCACGTCCGGGTGCCGGATGATGGCCACGCCGGAAGCATCGGGCGAACCGATGGCCCGGCTCTGCACGCGTTCGCGGGCGTACTCGACGGCCTTCTGGTAGGCCCGCTCCGACACCGCCATGCCCTCGATGCCGACGCCGAGCCGGGCGTGGTTCATCATGGTGAACATGTAGGAGAGCCCCTTGTTCGGCTCGCCCACCAGGTAGCCGACCGCACCGCCCTGGTCGCCGAAGCTCATCACTGCCGTCGGGCTGCCGTGAATGCCCAGCTTGTGCTCCAGCGACACGCAGCGCAGATCGTTGCGCGCCCCCAGGCTGCCGTCGGCATTGAGCAGGTACTTGGGCACGACGAACAGCGAGATGCCCTTGACGCCGGCCGGAGCGTCCGGCAGCCGCGCCAGCACCAGATGCACGATGTTCTCGGCCAGGTCGTGCTCGCCCCAGGTGATGAAAATCTTCTGCCCGCTGATGCGGTAGCTGCCGTCACCGTGCGGCACGGCACGGGTGCGCACCTGTGCCAGATCGGAGCCGGCCTGCGGCTCGGTCAGGTTCATGGTGCCGGTCCACTCGCCGGTGGCCATCTTCGGCAGATAGACGGCCTTGATCTCGTCCGAAGCGTGGTGGTTGATCGCCTCCACCGCGCCCAGCGTCAAGAGCGGCGCCAGCGAGAACGCCAAATTGGCCGAACACCACATTTCCTCGGCGGCGATGGCCACCAAGGCCGGCAGGCCCTGGCCGCCGAATTCGAGCGGAGCACGCAGCCCCACCCAGCCGGCGTCGACGTACTGCTGCCAAGCCTCCTTGAAACCGGGCGCGGCGCTGACCACGCCGTTGTCGAGCTTCGCCCCCTTGTCGCCGGAGGCATTGATCGGCGCCAGCACGCTCTCGGCGAACTTGGCGCCCTCCTCCAGAATGGCGTCGACCAGTTCCACACTGGCGTCCTCATAGCCCGGCAGGGAGCAGACTGCGGTCAGTTCGGCCAACTCGTTGAGGGCGAAACGGATATCTTTCAGGGGAGCATGGTAAGTCATGTCAGCACCTCGCTTCTCGTGTTTTCTCGTGATGTAAAAAAAGGCCGGTCTGACGCCGGCCTTGTTGTGTTTCTGATATCGCTACTGCCTGCCGCTTACTTGGACAGCTCGGCGATCAGCTCCGGCACCACGGTGAACAGGTCACCGACGATGCCGTAATCGGCCACCTGGAAGATCGGCGCCTCTTCGTCCTTGTTGATGGCGACGATCACCTTGGAGTCCTTCATGCCGGCCAAGTGCTGGATGGCGCCGGAAATGCCCACGGCGATGTACAGCTGCGGCGCCACCACCTTGCCGGTCTGGCCGACCTGGTAGTCGTTCGGGGCGTAGCCGGCGTCCACGGCGGCACGCGAGGCGCCGACAGCGGCGCCCAGCTTGTCGGCCAGCGGCTCGATGATGGCCTTGAACTGCTCTTCCGAACCCAGCGCGCGACCGCCGGAGACAATCACCTTGGCCGCACCCAGTTCCGGACGGTCGGATTTGGTCAGTTCCTGGCTGATGAAGCTCGACAGCTGCGCCTCGGCCGCTGCCGTCACGCTCTCCACGCTGGCCGCACCGCCCAGCGCCGCCGCATCGAACGCCGTGGTGCGCACGGTGATCACCTTGATGCTGTCGGACGACTGCACCGTGGCCAGCACGTTGCCGGCGTAGACCGGGCGCACGAAGGTGTCGGTCGATTCGACGGCGACGATGTCGGAGATCTGCGCCACGTCCAGCAGCGCGGCAACGCGCGGCAGGAAGTTCTTGCCCGAGGTGCCGGCCGGGGCCAGCACGTGGCTGTAGCCACGGGCCAGCTCCACTACCAGCGCGGCCAGGTTTTCGGCCAGGCCGTGGGCGTACGGGGCGGCGTCGGCCACCAGTACCTTGGCGACACCGGCGACGGCCTTGGCCGCGTCGGCTACCGCGCCGCAGTTATGGCCGGCGACCAGCAGGTGCACCTCGCCACCGATCTTGGTGGCGGCGGTGACGGTGTTGAGGGTGCCTGCCTTCAGGCTCTGGTTGTCGTGTTCAGCGATAACGAGAATGGCCATGATCACAGCACCTTTGCTTCATTCTTGAGTTTGGCGACCAGTTCGGCGGCGTTGGCCACCTTGATGCCGGCGGAGCGCTTGGCCGGCTCGGCCACCTTGAGGGTCTTCAGGCGCGGCGTCACGTCGACGCCCAGTTCTTCCACCGTCAGCTTGTCGAGCGGCTTCTTCTTGGCGGCCATGATGTTGGGCAGCTTGACGTAGCGCGGCTCGTTCAGGCGCAGGTCGGTGGTCACCACCGCCGGCAGGCGCAGCTTGACGGTTTCCAGGCCGCCGTCCACCTCGCGGGTGACGTCGACGGTTTCGGCCGCCAGGTCCACCTTGGAGGCGAAGGTGCCTTGGCCCCAGCCCAAGAGCGCGGCGACCATCTGGCCGGTCTGGTTGGCGTCGTCGTCGATCGCCTGCTTGCCGAGGATCATCAGCTGCGGCTGTTCCTTCTCGGCCACGGCCTTGAGCAGCTTGGCCACGGCCAAGGGCTGCAGCTCGGCCTCGGTCTCGACGTGCACGGCACGGTCGGCGCCCATCGCCAGCGCGGTGCGCAGCGTCTCTTCGCATTGCTTCACGCCCAGCGAGACGGCCACTACCTCGCTGACCTTGCCGGCTTCCTTGAGACGCACCGCCTCTTCCACGGCGATTTCGTCGAACGGGTTCATCGACATCTTGACGTTGGCGATATCCACCCCGGAGCCATCGGCCTTGACCCGGACTTTCACGTTGTAATCGACAACGCGTTTCACAGCGACTAGAACTTTCATATTCCTCCAGCAAGTGTCGTCTGTCTGGTATTGGACGGCATGCCCAAGCATGCGTGACATGCAGTTGCGTCGATTATGCACGTTCGCAAAAATAAAACGAGCGTTTGGTAGAGAAAGGATGGGTGGACCGTCTCAAAAACGCAACTGAATTTCAAATACTACCTTGTTTCCGCTCGATTTGCATGCTGTGGAAAGTATGACAAGATGCAGTGCAACATCTCCATGACAAATGCAGGGGCACCGCATGACCACGATTTATTTCGAGGATATCGAGATCGGCCAGAGCGCCGAATACGCCAAGACCATCACCGAGGCGGACATCCTGATGTTCGCCGCCGTTTCGGGAGACAACAATCCGGTACACCTGAACCAGGAATACGCCGAGCAGACCCCGTTCGGCACGCGCATCGCCCACGGCATGCTCACGGCGGGACTGATTTCCACCGTGGTCGGCACCCGGCTGCCGGGCGAAGGCACCATCTACCTGTCGCAATCGACCCGCTTCAAGGCGCCGGTCAAGATCGGCGATACCGTCACCGCCCGCGCCACCGTCATCGAACTGGACCCGGTCAAGAAACGCGTCCAGTTCTCCACCCAGTGCCTGGTCGGCGGCAAGGTAGTGCTGGAAGGCGAATCGCTGGTGATCGCGCCGTCGCGCGCAGCAAGCTGAACGGCGACGCCTCCCCTCACAAGAGCCGTACCGGAGTACGGCTCTTTGACTTTGCACCGACCGGCCTTGTCCGATCAGCCCAGCTTGACCATCTCGAGGTCACGGATGCTGCGCCCCAGGAAGCGCTCGCCGATGGTCTGAAACCTGAGCGGGATGTCGGTGACGTAGTAGCGGTATTCCGGCGTGCCGCGTTGCGGATTGAGCAAGTCGAGCCCGCCCAGCACCTCGGCGGTGGCTTCGGCCGTGGTCAGCGCCGAGTCGACCAGTTCGATCCGGCCCTCGGTCACCTCGGCCAGCAGCGGCTTGATCAGCGGGTAATGGGTGCAGCCCAGCACCAGCGTGTCGACGTTTTCCACCAGCACCGTTTTCAGGTACTCCTCGGCGGTGAGGCGGGTCACCGGGTGATCGACCCAGCCCTCCTCGACCAGCGGCACGAACAGGGGACAGGCCTGGGAGTACACCCGCGCCTCGGGCTGGAGGCGGTGGATCTCGCGGGCGTAGGCGTTACTGTTGACGGTGGTGGACGTGGCGATCACGCCGATCTCGTGGCTCTGGCTCACCTTGACCGCCGCCTGCGCGCCGGCCTCGATCACGCCGATCACCGGGATGTCGCCGGCCTGCTCGCGCACCTGCTCGAGCGCCACCGCCGAAATGGTGTTGCACGCCACCACCAGCGCCTTGACCTCATGCTGCAGCAGGAACTCGACGATCTGACCGGAAAAGGCGCGGATGGTTGCCACCGACTTGACGCCGTAGGGAACGCGCGCGGTGTCGCCGAAATAGATGATGTCCTCGAACGGCAGGCGGTCCATCAGGGCCCGCACCACGGTCAGCCCGCCCACACCGGAATCGAACACCCCAATCGGACGACGCGCTTTGGCTGCTGTCATGACGTTTCCTCAAGCAAACAAGGCGCGCATCTTAGCACGCCTCATCGTCACCCCCTGCGGCTCTGGCAGCATGCTGTGCCAGCGCCCATTGCACATGCTCACGCACCAGCTCCGACGGATCGTTCTCCCTGGCCTTCAGCGCCGCCAACACCGCCGGCGCGCTCGGGGCGTTGCCGAGGCCGACCGCCAGGTTGCGCGACCAGCGCTCGTAGCCGATGCGGTAGATCGGGCTGCCGGCCATGCGCGCGGCGAAGTCGTCCGCGCTCCAGCCGAACAGCTCGGCCAGCGAGACGTCGTCGAGCCCGTGGCGCACCGCGAAGTCCGCCTCCTCGGTCGGCACGGCAAAGCGGTTCCACGGACAGGCCAGCTGGCAGTCGTCGCAGCCGTACACGCGGTTGCCGATCAAGGGCCGCAGCTCCGGCGGAATCGCCCCAGCCAGTTCGATGGTCAGGTAGGAAATGCAGCGGCGCGCATCGACCTTGTAGGGCTCGACGATGGCCAGCGTCGGGCACACATCGAGGCAGCGCGTGCAGCGGCCGCAATGCTCCTCTTCCGCCTCGTCGGGCGGCAAGGGCAGGTCGGTGAACAGTTCGCCGAGAAAGAACAGCGAGCCGTGCCGGCGGTTGAGCAGCAGCGTGTGCTTGCCACGCCAGCCGAGTCCGGCCTGCGCCGCCAGCGCCACCTCGGCCACCGGCGCGCTGTCGGTGAACACCCGATGGCCGAACTCGCCCACCACCGCCTGCACCCTTTCCGCCAGCTTCTGCAGACGATTGCGCAACACCTTGTGATAATCGCGGCCCAGCGCGTAGCGCGACAGATAGGCGCGCTCGCCGTCGGCCAGCACCGCGTCGGCGTCACGCGCCGCGCCCGGCCAGTAATGCATGCGTAGCGAGACGATCGACAGCGTCCCCGGTACCAGCTCCGCCGGACGCAGCCTGAGCACGCCGTGGCGCGCCATGTAGTCCATCTCGCCATGACAGCCTTCGGCCAGCCACGCCAGCAGCGTCGCTTCGGCCTCGGGCGGCAGCTGCGGTCGGGTGATGCGGGCATCGGCAAAGCCCAATTCGCCCGCCCACGCTTTGATTTGCCGCGCCAATTCGGGATAATCCGGTTTTTGCAAGGACTTCTCGGTCATGGAGATGGATGATACCAGTGTTCGACAGGGCAGCCTGCCCGATGAGCCCGCCACGCTAGCGTTGGGCGGGGCACTGGCGCGCGCCGTCGTCCCCGGCACCGTCATCTACCTGTGGGGCGACCTGGGCGCCGGCAAGACCACGCTCAGCCGCGGCCTGCTCGCCGGACTCGGCCACCACGGCCGGGTCAAGAGCCCGACCTATACCCTGGTGGAAAGCTACCTGCTCGCCACTCTCACGGTACACCATTTCGACCTCTACCGCTTCGCCGACCCGGAAGAGTGGGAGGATGCCGGCTTTCGCGACTATTTCGGCCCCGACACGCTCTGCCTGGTGGAGTGGCCGGACAAGGCAGAAGGCCTGCTGCCGCGCGCCGACCTGATCGTGGAACTGGCCGTCGCCGGCAGCGGTCGGAAGTATAAAATCACCGCCCAAACGGACATTGGACAGTCATGCCTCACCCGCCTTTCGATCCCGCCCGCCGCCGCCTGATCGGCGCCGCCGCCGCGACCTTCCTGCTGACGGTCAGCCGCGTCGGCCTGGCTGCCCCGAGCCAGCTCGTCGCCCTGCGGGTCTGGCCGTCGTCCACCTACACCCGCGTCACGCTGGAAGCCAACGAGGCGCTCAAATACAAGTACTTCAGCATCCCCAACCCCGACCGGCTGGTGATCGACATCGAAGGCGTGCAACTCAACGCGGTGCTCAAGGACATCGGCAGCCAGATCAGCACCGCCGACCCGTTCATCCAGACGGCCCGTGCCGGCCAGTTCACCCCCGATACCGTGCGCATCGTGCTGGACCTGAAGTCCGACATCAAACCACAGGTGTTCACCCTGGCGCCGGTAGCGGAATACCACCACCGGCTGGTCATCGATCTCTACCCCACGGCCCAGCAGGACGACCCGCTGCTGGCGCTGCTGGAAGACTACAACAAGGGCAAGCTGGAACAGCCGCCGCTCAAGTCGAAGAACAAACCCGACAAGAGCCGCCCGATCCTGATCATGCTCGACCCAGGCCACGGCGGCGAAGACCCCGGCGCAGTCGGCCCCTCCGGCACCCGCGAGAAGGACGTGGTGCTGAAGATCGCCAAGCAGCTCAAGCGCATGATCGACGCCGAACGCAATATGAAGGCCTACATGACGCGCGACGAGGACGTGTTCATCCCGCTTGGCGTGCGCGTGGCCAAGGCGCGCAAGCTGGGCGCCGACCTGTTCATCTCGATCCACGCCGACGCCTTCCTCAACCCCAGCGCGCGCGGTTCGTCGGTGTTCGCGCTGTCGGAGCAAGGCGCCACCAGTACCGCGGCGCGCTACCTGGCCAAGACGCAGAACGACGCCGACCTGATCGGCGGGGTGAAGATCACCAGCAAGGACCGCTACCTGGCGCACACCCTGTTCGACCTGACCCAGACCGCCACCATCAACGACAGCCTCAAGCTCGGCAAGAGCGTGCTCAGCAAGATCGGCGAGCTCAACCGGCTACACAAGGACGAAGTGGAACAGGCCGGCTTCGCCGTGCTGAAGGCGCCGGACATCCCGTCCATCCTGGTCGAGACCGCCTTCATCAGCAATCCGGAAGAAGAACGCCGGCTGATGGACAGCACCTTCCAGCAGAAGGTGGCCGAAAGCATCTTCGGCGGCGTACGCAGCTACTTTGCCCAAGGCGCGGCGCTGGCGCGCGTCTGAGGCGTTTCGACAAGACCGCAAAGCACATGGCCCGCTGATGCGGGCCATGTGCTTTGTCCTTAAGAAGCATTTTTCAGCGCAGATCGCTCGGCGGCTCACTATCCGGATGCTCTTCCTCCGCCGGCAGACGATAGCTCTCGTCCGCCCACTGCCCCAGATCGATCAGCTTGCAGCGCTCGCTGCAAAACGGCCGGTAGCGGCTCTGCGGCTCCCAGCGCACGGCGGCACCACAGGTCGGGCAGGCGACGATTCGTACCTTCTCGCTCATGACGATACTCAGAACTTGCAATGGGTCAGGGTGAATTCGACATCGGCCTCGGTCGGCTTGGGCCGGCTCTCGCCGGTGGCCGCGTTGATGAAGCGGATGTTCAGCGCATACTTGTTGGCCGACAGCTCCGGCAGGGCGCCGAGCGACTCGTCGAAACCGATGCGGATCAGCTGCACCACCTTGCCGCCGGACATCTGCTGGAACACCCCGCGCCGCGCCACGTACTGGTGCGACTTGCCGCCGTTGCGCAGCAGCTTGAGCAGGATGCGCGATGCCTCGGCCGTCGGCATCAGCGGCGCGGCCCAGCGCTGCAGATCGACACGGCGCTCATCCGGCTGCTTGAGCTGCCAGAGATAATACGACGGCAGGTCGAACTGGCAGGTTCCGCCGGGGATGCCGGCCCGCTGCTTGATCGCCATCAGCCACTCGTTTTCCCGCAGATGCTGGCCGAACTTGCCGGTCAGATCCAACAGATTCCCCGCCGTGCTCTCGATCTCGTCGATGACCCCTTCCAGCATGTCTTCGGACACATTCGGATTGTCGCGCAGGGCCTCGAGAATCTGCTTCTGCCGTTCCAGCTCCTGCAGCAGCTCGGCCTTGAGATCGGCGCGTGACGCCGTCTCCATCAACTCGAACAGCGTCAGGATGGCGGAATGGTGCTCGAAGGGATGATCTTGGGAAATGAAAAAGGCCAGGCGCGCGTACAACTGCTCCAAGCGCAGCAGCATCCGAGTTTTCTCGGTAACGGGAAATTCAAAACTGATCACGGCACCACGGCCCTTCTAGATGGCTTTTATTGGAGTAATTGTTTGCGCCGGTCATGAAGCGGAGCGCAGTCGGCCTCATCACTGGCCCCGAGCCCTGGCGAGGCTCGACAGATAATAACGATGTTTGGCCTCGACTTGAAGCGCAAGTTCACTCAGCGTGCCGCTATTGTCAATAATATCGTCGGCGAGCTGCCGCTTGACCGCGCGCGGCATCTGCGCCGCCATGATGGAACGCACCTGCGGCTCGCTCAAGCCGTTGCGCTGCATCACCCTGGCCACCTGAACCTCTTCGTCGCAATCGATCAGCAAGCTGCGATCCACCACCTCGCGATAAGCCTGGCTTTCAAACAGCAAGGGCACCACCAGCAAGGCGTACGTCCCCTCCACCTGGGCCAGTTGGGCCAAACTGTCTTCGAGAATCAGCGGGTGCAGGATGGCCTCGAGCTCTTTCCTCGCCTCGGGCTGCTCGAACACCAGCTCGCGCATGCGCTGACGATCGAGCGCCCCGTCTGCCCGCTGAAAACCCGCCCCGAAGCGCTCCACGATCAGCGGCATCGCCCGCCCCCCGGGGGCCGTCAGGGCATGCGACAGCTCGTCGGTATCGACCACCGCCACACCGAGATCAGCAAAACAGCGGGCAGCGGCGCTCTTGCCCGACCCGATGCCGCCGGTCAGCCCGACCACCTTAGCGGCCGCCAAGGTACCACCCGACAATCTGTTCTCCCCACAGCAAGGCGATCCACCCCGCCAACGCCAGGTAGGGCCCGAACGGCAAATGCTGCCCACGGCCCAAGCGGGCCAGCAGGATCATGGCGATGCCGAACACGGCCCCCACCAGCGAAGACAGCAGGATCACCAGCGGCAGCATCTTCCAGCCGAGCCAGGCACCCAGCGCCGCCAGCAGCTTGAAGTCGCCGTAACCCATGCCCTCCTTGCCCGTCACCAGCTTGAACAGCCAGAAGATCAGCCACAGCGACGCATAGCCCGCCATGGCACCGATCACCGCCTCGTCGAGCGGCACGCGTCCGCCCAACAGACTGAACAGCAAGCCCCCCCACAACAAGGGCAGGGTCAGCGAGTCCGGCAACAACTGGGTATCGGCATCGATGAACGCCAAGGCGATCAGCGTCGCGGTCAGGGCGGCGTAGCCCAGCAGATCGAGCGTCCAGCCGAAACGGTAGGCCAGTGCCGCGAACATCAGACCGCACATCAACTCCACCAGCGGATAACGCCGCGCGATCGTCGCCCCGCAGTTCCCGCACCGCCCGCGCAACAGCAGGAAGCTCAACACCGGGATATTCTGCCAGGCCCGCACCGGTGCCTGGCACGAAGGGCAATGCGAGGCCGGCGTCAGCAGGTTGAAGCGCGGTCCCTCCTCCGCCGGCTGACCGCTCAACAACGCACACTCCTGCTGCCACTCCCGCTCCAGCATCTTGGGCAGGCGGTGGATCACCACGTTCAGGAAACTGCCCACCAGCAAACCCAGCAAGGCCACCACCCCGGTCATCAACACCGGGTTGGCCGACAGTACCTCATCCATCTCCGTCATCATCAACCGACCACCTGCCCCATCTTGAAGATCGGCATGTACATGGCGATCACCAGGCCGCCGATCAGCACCCCCAGAACGATCATGATGACCGGCTCCAGCAGACTGGACATCGCCGCCACCGCATTATCGACTTCTTCCTCGTAGAAATCCGCCACCTTCTCGAGCATGTGGTCAAGCGAGCCCGACTCCTCGCCGATCGCCGTCATCTGCATCACCATATTGGGGAACAAATTGGTGCGCTGCATGGCGAAACTGAGGCTGGAACCGATACTGACCTCCGACTGGATGCGCTTGGTCGCCTCAACGTAAACCTGGTTGCCGGAAGCCCCCCCCACCGAATCCAGCGCCTCCACCAGCGGCACCCCGGCCGTGAACATGGTGGCCAACGTGCGCGCCCAGCGAGCGATGGTCGCCTTCTGCACCACCTCGCCCAGCACCGGCAGCTTGAGCAGCAAGCGGTCGACCTGTTCCTGGAACTTGGGCGAACGCTTGAAGAAGAACATGGCGCCGAAGATGCCCCCGAAGACGACGGCAAAGATCAACCACCAATAGCTGACGAAGGCATCGGACAGCCAGATGACGAACAGCGTCGGCGCCGGCAGATCGGCACCGAAACTGGAAAACAGATCCTTGAACGCCGGAATCACGTACAACATGATGATGGTGGTGATGATGAAGGCGGTGGCGATAATGGCCGAGGGATAGATCATCGCCGATTTGATCTTGCCCTTGATCGCCATGATTTTTTCGCGGTAGGTCGCCAGCTTGTCCAGCAGCGAATCCAGCACCCCGCCGGTCTCCCCGGCGGCAATCAGGTTGCAGAACAGCTTGTCGAAGTACAACGGGCGCTTGCGAAAGGCCTCGGCCAGCGACATGCCGGTTTCCACATCGGCGCGCACCTCCAGCAGCATCTTGGTCACGGCCGGGTTGCTATGGCCCTTGGCCGAGATATCGAAGGCCTGCAACAGCGGCACCCCGGCCTTCATCATCGTGGCCAGCTGACGGGTAAACAGCGTGATGTCGCGCTCGGTGATGCGCCGCCCGAACCCCGCCTTGCGCTTCTTCAGCTTCAGCACCGTGATGCCCTGACGCCGCAACTGGGCCTTGGCCACCATTTCGGACTCGGCGCGCATCTCCCCCCGCACCACCTTACCGGTACGGTCCTTGCCTTCCCACTCCCAGATGTGGACCGCCGCCGTGGGCAGTTTCTTTGTCAGCGTCGCCATGGCGTCTCACTTCCCTGCAGTATTATTCGTTGGTGACGGCTTCGATTTCCGCCAGCGAGGTGATTCCCTGCTTCACCTTGAGCAGACCGGCATGGCGCAGATCGACCATGCCCTCCTGGCGCGCCAGATCGGCGATATCTACCGCCGTGCCGTTTTTCATGATAAGCCGAGTCATGGCATCGGTGATGGGCATCACCTCATAAATGCCCACCCGCCCGCGGTAGCCCGAATCGCGGCACTCGCGGCACCCCACCGGGCCATACGCCTGCCAGCTGCCGTCCAGTTCCTCCTCTCGGTAGCCGGCACGCAGCAAGGCCTCCCGCGGGATGTCCATCGGCTTCTTGCAGTGATTGCACAGACGTCTGGCCAGACGCTGTGCCATGATCAGCAGCACCGAACTGGCCACGTTGAACGGCGCCACCCCCATGTTCAGCAACCGCGTCAGCGTGGCGGGAGCGTTGTTGGTGTGCAGCGTGGAAAACACCATGTGACCGGTCTGCGCCGCCTTGATGGCGATATCGGCGGTCTCGAAGTCGCGTATCTCGCCCACCATGATCACGTCCGGGTCCTGGCGCAGAAAGGCCTTCAGCGCGGACGAGAAGGTCAAGCCGGCACGCTCGTTGACGTTGACCTGGTTGATCCCCGGCAGGTTGATTTCGACCGGGTCCTCCGCCGTGGAGATATTGGTGTCCGGTTTGTTGAGGATGTTCAGGCAGGTATACAACGACACCGTCTTGCCGCTGCCGGTCGGGCCGGTGACCAGCACCATGCCGTAGGGTCGGGCGATGGCCTCCAGCAGCATGGCCTTCTGCTCCGGCTCGAACCCCAACTGCTCGATATTCAGCGTGGCCGCCGACTGGTCGAGGATACGCATCACGATCTTCTCGCCGAACAGCGTCGGCAGCGTGCTGACCCGGAAATCGATGGCACGCGTCTTGGACAGCACCAGCTTCAAGCGCCCATCCTGCGGCACGCGCTTCTCGGAAATATCCAGCCGCGAGATCACCTTGATGCGCGAAGCGATCTTCTCCTTCAACAGCAAGGGCGGCTGTGCCACTTCCTTGAGCACGCCGTCGACCCGGTAGCGGATGCGGTAGTATTTCTCGTACGGCTCGAAATGAACGTCCGACGCGCCGCCGTTGATCGCATCCAGCAACACCTTGTGGATGAACTTGACTACCGGCGCATCGTCCACCTCGGTCTGGGCGACGGTTTTTTCCGGCTCGGCATCCGGGTCGGCGAACTCCAGGTCACCGAAATCCTCGTCCACCAACGCCTTGATCGCAGCGGTCCCGTCAGTCTTGTAACTGCCGATCAGCTTGCCCAGCTTGTCGTCCTCCACCACCACCACCTCGACTGACAAACTGGTCTTGAAGGTGATGGCGTGGAAGGCCGAGGTCTGGGTCGGATCGGACGTGCCAATGAACAGCCGGCTGCCTCGCTTGTAGAGCGGCAACAAGCGGCGGCTGCCGATCAACTCCTCGTCGACAAGGCCCTGCGGTAGCTGCTCGGGCTCGACGGCGGCCAGATCCAGCAATGGAAAGCCGAAGACCTGCGAGGCAAAGGTCGCCACCTCCAGCGCCGTCATTTTCTTGCTGAGGATGAGCTGCTCGACGAAACTGATCGATGAGCTTTGCGCTTGGCGCTGGATCGCCTCGGCGTCCTGCAGCAGCAGGCTGTTGTGTTGCACCAGGGCACGGCCGAGGCCGGAAACGCCTGCAGAAACTTCCATAACGTTCCTTGTTCGAACGACGCGATCATCTGCCCGCTCATCGTCACCACCTACCCGCAGCACGATGACAGCGGCACACTCCGGACTGTAGCGCAAATCCACCCGGCCTGCATGAAACGGCCAGGAGAAAGGCACGACCAGTACGCCGCTCACTCAGGCAATCAAGCAAGATCCGGCGAGCCGTGGTCGATGGCATTCTACGCAAGCAATAGGCATGAAAAAAGGCCGCTTGCGCGGCCTTTTCGGCAATCTGTAAGGGCTTACAGATTAGAAGGAGTGAACGGCGTTCACACCGAAGGCGCGGATGTCATCCGAGGAGCCGCCGTCGAAGTTCAGCTTGCCATACTGGGCGCCCAGCACGGTGCGCTTGGACAGGGCGTAGTCAACGCCAACCACGTACTGCTTGTAACCGGTGTCGGACTCTTTGTCGCCGTCAACCTTTACGTCCCAGCCCTTGGCCAGCGACAGTTTCGGGGTCAGCGCGCCCATGGTGTAGGCCACGGTCAGCACGGCTTCGCGGTCCTTGACTTCGTCGCCAGCAACTGCGGAACCAATGTTGAAGGCAAGAGAGTCGCCAGCAGCAGTCACGTAGCTCTTGGTCTGCTGGTAGCCCACGGCCACCAGCAGGTTGTTGGCGCTGTAGCCGGCTTCTACGCGGTGGCTCTGGTTGTCCTTGTCAGCGGCCGGATTTTGGCTGTTCTGACGGAGGTAGCTGTACTTGGCGAAGAAGGCGTCGAACTTGTAGCCCAGGCCCAGGTTCCAGGTATCCTTGTTCACACCAGCGGTTTCGTCAGCGCCGTACAACACGGTGGCGTTGAAGCCAGCGAATTCCGGGCTGTCGTAACGCACGGCGTTGTTTACGCGGCCGTCGTTGCGGGTGAAGGTCCCCAGACCCATGGCATTGTTGCCGTACTCGTACGGGTCAACGTCTTCCATGTCGGAGTTCTGGAAGGTGCTCAGACGGCCGAACTTCACCTTACCGAAGTCGCCTTGGAAGCCCAAGAAGCTGTCACGCGACGCCCAAGTACCGCCAGCGGCGCCCTTGTCGTCGATCGACACCTTCTGCTCGACCTGCCAGATGGCCTTCAGGCCGTTGCCCAGATCTTCGGAGCCCTTGAAACCGATACGAGTGCCGATATCGTCGATGCGGTTAACGGAGGAAGAGTCGCCTTCCTTCACGTTTTCCACACCCATCTTGATCTTGCCGTACAGGGTCACGTCGGCCATGGCGGCAACCGGCAGGGCGGCCAGAGCAACAGCGATCAGCTTTTTGTTCATCGCGTTCTTCCTTGTTTAAGTCAGTTGGGTTTGTCCGGTTCCAGGCCGCCTTGAGAGCAGGCCGGTCCGAACATTTCTGCACCACCGATTACTTCCGGCGATTTCTGTCGAGACTATAAATCTGGCGTTGCGAAAATACAAAATCGCGTTGCAAACCCATCAAGTCCGGTTTGACGGGCATGCAACAAAAAACAGCAAGTCATTGTTTTTATTTAAAAAATAAGGAACGTGACTTTGTTGTCAATTTGCCACAATGCCACCAGTTATGACAAAAACTGTTGCAAAAAAGTCACTCCATGCATTCCCGGCCGTGGCGATGAGCACATGGCATCCGGATCAAAGAGACGACAAAATAGCACCATCCCCTCCTAACCCTTCCCTGCCATGACGACCACTTCCTTGTGCTGGTTCCGCCGCGACCTGCGCCTTGACGACCACGCGGCCATACACGCTGCCTTGCGCCACAGCGAGCGGGTGATCTGCGTGTTCGTGTTCGACCGCGACATCCTGGAGGGTCTGCCACGACAGGACCGCCGGGTGGACTTCATCTGGCATGCGCTCGTCGAACTGAAGCAGGCCTTGCGCCAGTGCGGCAGCGATCTGGTGGTGAGCCATGGCCGGGCTGTCGAGGACATTCCGGCACTGGCACGGGAATACGGCGCCGGCACGGTCTGGGCCAGCCGCGACTGCGAGCCGGCCGCCCGTCAGCGCGATGAGGAGGTTGCCGCCGAACTGGCACGGCACAGCATTCGGCTGAAAACGGTCAAGGACCGGGTTATTTTCGAACAGGACGAAGTGTTGAACGGCAGCGGCAAGCCTTATACCGTCTTCACTCCGTATCGCAACGCCTGGCTGAAAAAACTCACCCCGTTTTATCTACAGGCCTATCCCAGCACACATTACCTGGATAGGCTGGCGAAACTGGACGAAACACCTCTGCCCACCCTGGCCGAATTGGGATTTGCCGACAGTGGACTGAAGCGATTAGGCATCCACCCCGGCATGTCGGGCGCCGCAACCTTGTTCTCCGACTTCGCCCAACGCATCGACCGTTACCAGCAATGGCGCGACTTCCCTGCCGCCAAGGGGGTGTCGTATCTGTCGGCCCACCTGCGTTTCGGCACCATCTCGATCCGGCAACTGGCACAGTTTGCCTGGCAGCAAGGCAATGCCGGCGCTCTGAAGTGGCTTGACGAACTGATCTGGCGCGAGTTCTACCAGCAACTGCTGTGGCATTACCCACGGGTAGCAGAGGAAAGCTTCAAGCCGGAATACCGCCAGCTCGCCTTTCCCAACGATGAAGATCTGTTCGCCGCCTGGTGCAGAGGGCGCACCGGTTACCCTCTGATCGATGCAGCAATGCGCCAACTGGAATACAGCGGTTACATGCACAACCGGCTGCGCATGGTGACGGCCAGCTTTCTGGTGAAGGACCTGCTGATCGACTGGCGTTGGGGAGAGCGCCATTTCGCCGAAAAGCTGATCGACTACGATCTGGCCGCCAACAACGGCGGCTGGCAGTGGGCCGCCTCGACCGGCTGCGATGCCCAGCCGTGGTTCCGCATCTTCAACCCGGTGGCCCAATCACAGAAATTCGACCCGGAGGGCAAGTTCATCCGCCGTTATCTGCCCGAGCTGGCCGGGCTCGACAACAAAGCCATCCATGCCCCATGGCAGGCCAAGATGCTGCCTCCGGGATTCAGGCTGGGGCATGATTATCCTGCACCAATCGTCGACCACTCCGTGCAACGGGAGAAAGCACTGGTGCTGTTCGGGCAGCGCCACAAAGCATGAACGCCCCGGGCGGGGCATTCCAGCAAGAACGAGGCGGGCTATTGCCTGGGCGGCATGACTGGCTTGACCGCCGGTCTGGCCGGAGCAGCCAGAGTCGCCCCCGGTTTGGCTTGCGTCGCCATGCCATTGCCGGTAACTGCAATGTCCTGGCGCAGTTTTTCCAGGGTCTTGTCGCCGATACCCGACACGTTCTTCAACTCGTCGACACTCCTGAACGGCCCCTGCTTGGTCCGGTAGTCCAGAATCGCCTTGGCCTTGGCCGGACCGATGCCGTTGAGCGACTCGAGTTCCTGCTGCGAAGCGGTATTAAGGTTAATGGCCGCCATGGCCGAGGAGCAAAATACCAGCAGGCTGGTGAGAATGAGCAGCAACTTCTTCATATCGACGCCTTAGGTGCACGAATAAGGGAGAACCGCCGCCAATATGACAAACAATTGTCAGCGATGCAAAACCAGTTCGAGCACCACCTTACTGCCGATATAGGCAAACATCAGCGCCACAAATCCAATCAGCGTCCAGCGCACGGCCAGCTTGCCACGCCAGCCATAGAACTTGCGCCCCAGTAGCAGCGCACCGAACAAGCCCCACGCGATGATGGAAAACACGATCTTGTGCGACCATGCCACCGGCTTGCCGAATACCTCCTCGGAGAACACCACGCCGCTGAGCAGACTCGCGGTCAGTAGCAAAAAACCCACACCCAGCACTTGGAACATCATGGTTTCCAGCGACAGCAGCGGCGGCAGCTGGCGCACCAGGCTCATCCAGCGTTTGTCGTGCAGCGCCTTGTCCAGGGCCAGCATCAGCACCGCCACCAGCGCACCGATGGCGAGCAGGCTATAGGCGAGCATCGAGACCAGGATGTGCATCAGCAAGGCGGGGTTGGACAGGTCGCCGAGCAGATGCTGACCGGGAAACACCAGGCTGAAGACCAGCGTCACCACCGCCAGCGGCATCATGAACAGCTGCAAGCCCTCCACCCGGTAGAAAAAGCCGCAGGTCCAATAGATCAACAGCATCAGCCACACCAGCACCGACAGTGCCCGGCCAACCCCGAGCGACAACAGCGCCCCTTCCCGCAACGGCCCCATCACCGCCATGGCGTGCAGCAACAGCAAAAAACCCAGCAGCATGTGCTCGCGACGGGGGTGGCGCGGCAGGATGCCGACGCCACGCCAATGCCCGATGAAATGCCAGGAAAACGCACCGTAGGCCAGAATCAGAAGCAAGGTGATGACGAGCAGAAAACTGGTCATGAAGTAATTGCACTCGTGAACCGGGCGCAAGCCCGATGGGTCGTGTAAAATGAGCAGTTTGAAAGTCTACACCAAGCTGCCCATCGTTGGCAGGCAGAAGGACGCCCCATGCTTGATAACCTTACCAACCGCCTGTCCGGCGTCATCAAGAACCTGCGCGGCCAGGCTCGCCTGACCGACTCCAACATCCAGGACGCGATGCGCGAAGTCCGCATGGCGCTGCTGGAAGCGGACGTCGCCCTGCCGGTGGTCAAGACCTTCATCAGCCACGTCAAGGAGCGCGCCCTCGGCCAGGAAGTGATGGGCAGCCTGACCCCGGGCCAGGCCCTGGTCGGCGTGGTCAACGAAGAACTGACCCGATTGATGGGCGAGAAGAACGATGCGCTGAACCTGGCCGCCGTTCCGCCCGCCATCGTGCTGATGGCCGGCCTGCAAGGTGCCGGTAAGACCACCACGGTTGGCAAGCTCGCCAAGCTGCTGAAAGAAACGCAGAAGAAGAAAGTGCTGGTGGTATCGGCCGACGTCTATCGCCCGGCCGCCATCGAGCAGCTCAAGACTCTGGCCGGCCAGATCGGCGTGGAGTGGTTCCCCTCCGACGGCACGCAAAAGCCGGAGGCGATCGCCCGCGCCGCCGTCGACCACGCCAAGCGCCATTTCTTCGACGTGCTGATGGTGGACACCGCCGGCCGCCTGGCGATCGACGATGCCATGATGCAGGAAATCAAGGCCCTGCACGCCGCACTCAATCCGATCGAAACGCTGTTCGTGGTCGACGCCATGCAAGGCCAGGACGCCGTCAACACCGCCCAGGCCTTCAACGAGGCACTGCCGCTCACCGGCGTGATCCTGACCAAGATGGACGGCGACGCCCGCGGGGGGGCCGCGCTGTCGGTGCGGCACGTCACCGGCAAGCCGATCAAGTTCATCGGCGTCGGCGAGAAACTGACCGGCCTCGAGCCCTTCCATCCCGAGCGCATGGCCAGCCGTATTCTCGGCATGGGCGACGTGCTCAGCCTGATCGAAGAGGTCCAGAAGGGCATCGACCAGGATGAAGCCGCCAAGATGGCCAAGAAGCTCAAGTCGGGCAAGGGCTTCGACCTGGAAGACTTCAAGGCGCAGATGCAGCAGATGAAGAAGATGGGCGGCATGGCCAATTTGCTGGAGAAAATGCCGGGGCAGCTCGGCCAGATGGCCAAGGGGGTGCAGGGCGCCGAAGCCGAAAAATCGATGCGCCGCATCGAGGGCATCATCAACTCGATGACCCCGGAAGAACGCCGCAAACCGGAGCTGCTCAAGGCCAGCCGCAAGCGCCGCATTGCCGCCGGTTCGGGCGTGACGGTGCAGGAAGTCAACCGCCTGCTGAACCAGTTCGAACAGACCCAGAAGATGATGAAGCAGTTCTCGTCCAAGGGCGGGCTGATGAAGATGATGCGCGGCATGAAGGGCATGCTGCCCGGCGGCATGTAACACGAGCAGAACACGGAATCCCCATGCACTACGATGTGGTCGTCCTGACCGAAAGCCGCTATCTCGCCCCCAACGAGGCCGACTGGTATACCCGCCAGGTACACACCGAGGACGGTCTGGTGATGCGCGCCCTGGAGCGACAGGGATTCACCGTCGCCCGCCTCGACTGGGCCGACCCCGACATGGACTGGAGCCGGACGCGCGCGGCGCTGTTTCGCACCACCTGGGACTACTTCGACCGCTACGCCGAGTTCACCCCGTGGCTGCAGCGCACCAGCGCCCAGACCCGGCTGTTCAACGAGGCCGCACTGATCCGCTGGAACATCGACAAGCATTATCTCGGCGCCCTGGCAGAAAAGGATATCAACATCGTGCCGACGCTCTACATTGAAAAGGGCGACAAGCGTTCGCTGCTCAACGTGGTCGAGAGCACCGGCTGGGACGAACTGATCCTGAAGCCGGTTGTCTCAGGAGCGGCGCGGCATACTTACCGCTTTCACCACACCGACAGCGCCGAGCTGGAATGCAGCTACGGCGAGCTGATCGAACAGGAAGCGATGATGCTGCAGCCGTTCCAGCGCAATGTGCTCGAGCAGGGGGAAACCTCGCTGATGATCATCGATGGCCGCTACACCCACGCCATCCGCAAGACCCCCAAGTCCGGCGACTTCCGGGTGCAGGACGACCACGGCGGCCAGGTGCACGACTACACGCCGAGCCAGGAGGAGATTACCTTCGCTGAAGCGGCCGTCGCCGCGGTGCCGTTCGACGTGCTGTACGCCCGCGTCGACACGATCCGCGACAACGACGGCCAACTGGCCATCATGGAACTGGAAATGATCGAGCCGGAGCTGTTCTTCCGTTTTCACCCGGAAGCCGCCGACCGGCTGGCCGAAGGCGTGGCTCGCCGCCTGCGCGGTTGAGCCGTGGCCGCTCTTTTATCTTTTTGTACTGAAACCGCCGGGCAACCGGCACACACGCTTGGAAATACCTCGTCATGAATCTGACCACGCTGACCGCCCTGAGCCCTCTCGATGGCCGCTATGCCAACCAGGCCGAACCGCTGCGCTCCCTGTTCTCCGAGTACGGCCTGATGAAGTTCCGCATCAAGGTAGAGCTGGAGTGGCTGAAAATGCTGGCTGCCGAGCCGGGCATCGAAGAGGTCAAGCCGTTCTCCGAAGCGACCCTGCGCGAAATCGATGACGTCATCGCCAACTTCAACGTCGAGCACGGTGAAGAGATCAAGGCCATCGAAGCCCGCACCAACCACGACGTGAAGGCCATCGAGTACTGGCTGAAAGAGCGCCTGTCCGGCAATCCGGAAGTGATGGCTGCCAGCGAGTTCATCCACTTCGCCTGCACCTCGGAAGACATCAACAACCTGTCGCACGCCCTGATGCTGAAGACGGCGCGCAACACCGTGGTGCTGCCGGCTCTCGACAGCGTGATCCAGCGCCTGCAGAACCTGGCGCACGAACTGGCCGCCGTGCCGATGATGAGCCGCACCCACGGCCAGCCGGCCACGCCGTCCACCATGGGCAAGGAACTGGCCAACGTGGTGTACCGCCTGAGCCGCCAGCGCGAACAACTGGTCAAGCAGGAAATCCTCGGCAAGATCAACGGCGCCGTCGGCAACTACAACGCCCACCAGATCGCCTACCCGAACGTCGACTGGGAAAGCCTGTGCGGCCGCTTCGTGACCGGCCTCGGCCTCACCTTCAATCCCTACACCATCCAGATCGAGCCGCACGACTACATGGCCGAGCTCTATCAGACCATGGGCCGCGTCAACACCATCCTGATCGACCTCAACCGCGACGTCTGGGGCTATATCTCGCTTGGCTTCTTCAAGCAGAAGGTGAAGAAGGACGAAGTGGGCAGCTCGACCATGCCGCACAAGGTCAACCCGATCGACTTCGAAAACTCCGAGGGTAACCTCGGCATGGCCAACGCCGTACTCGGCTTCATGGCCGAGAAGCTGCCGATCTCGCGCTGGCAGCGTGACCTGACCGACTCCACCGTGCTGCGCAACATGGGCGTCGGCTTCGGCTACACCCTGCTCGGCTTCAACGCCTGCCTGCGCGGCCTGAACAAGCTGGAAATCAACCCGGCCGCCCTGGCTGCCGACCTGGACTCCAGCTGGGAATTGCTGGCCGAGCCGATCCAGACCGTGATGCGCCGCTACGGCATCGCCAACCCGTACGAGCAGCTCAAGGAGCTGACTCGCGGCAAGGACGGCATCACCCGCGACACCCTGTCCGCCTTCATCAAGGGCCTGGACATTCCGGAGCAGGAGAAAACCCGCCTGCTGGAACTGACCCCTGCCAGCTACATCGGCAAGGCGGTGGAACTGGCCAAGCGCATCTGACGCCGTCCAGCCCCATCCAGCAAGACGCGCCACCAAGCCGGTGGCGCGTTTTTTATGAGCGCCTGGTCCAGACCGAATTGGCACTGGAACAGTGATTCGAGCCAAAAAGAAAGGCCCCGTTGGGAAACGTGGGCCTGAAGTGACTTGGAAGAAATAATACGACAAGCAAAACGCACCGAACTGGGGCGCTGGAAATGGAAAAACCAGAGCGATTGCTCTGGTTTTCTGAATTCTGGTTGCGGGGGCAGGATTTGAACCTACGACCTTCGGGTTATGAGCCCGACGAGCTACCAGACTGCTCCACCCCGCGTCTGAAGAAATGCATAATACTGACTATATTTGTCCGCGTCAAGAGCTGGGCGCAATTATCGGCAGCAAGACGCGCTCAAGCCACCCAGCCTACCCAGCCCATTTGCCACGTCAGCAGGATCAGCACGCCGAAAGCGATACGGTACCAGGCGAACGCATTGAAATTATGGCCGGAGACATAGCGGATCAAGCCGCGCACCGCCAGGAAGGCACTGAAAAAGGCCGCGACGAAACCCACGGCAAATACCGGCGCATCGCTAAGGACGAACAGCTCGCGATGCTTGTACACATCGTAGATGGTCGCCGCGAACATGGTCGGCACCGCCAGGAAAAAGGAAAACTCGGTGGCCACCTTGCGATCGAGGCCGAACAACATGCCGCCGATGATAGTGGCACCAGAGCGCGAGGTCCCCGGAATCAGGGCAAACACCTGCGCCATCCCCACCTTGAGAGCATCCCGCCAGGTCATCGCGTCCACGCTATGCACCTGGGCCTTATACTCCCTGCGCTCGACCAGCAGGATCACCAAGCCACCAACAATGAACGCCAGCGCCACGCTGACCGCGTTGAACAGGTAGAGCTTGATCACCTTGATGAACAGAAAGCCGATGAGGGCGGCGGGCAAAAAGGCCAGCAGCAGATTGACGACAAACCTCTGTGCCGAAGCCTCCTTTCCGAAATTTGCCGCAACACCGAGAAAACGTGTCCGGTATTCCCAGACCACCGCCAGAATGGCACCCAGTTGGATCACCACCTCGAACACCGTGCTGGTCTCGGTATGGAAATTGATCAAGTCCCCAGCCACGATCAAATGCCCGGTACTGGAGATCGGGAGAAACTCGGTCAATCCTTCGACAACTCCCATCAGCAGCGCCTTGACTAACAACAGCACATCCACGATAAAACCTTTCGACTTTTGATATCAGGGTAAAGCAAGACACTGTTTCGTATGTATCACGCAACCCATCAGCGGAAATCCGGGCATAACGGCATCACTCCAGTCTTTGAAGCAATCGCCAAGACGCCGGTTATGAGAAGCCACGCAGGGCTTCCACACGCAACTCAGCAAAGCCAAAAACAAAGGCAGCCATGCTGCCTTTGCCTGTTAGCAGAAACGTAATCCCCTTACTTTTTCATTTCCCGGCTCGCCTTGGCAATCAGCTCATCCACCACCTGCAACAGTCGTGCCGGCTCGGCAGCCATGGTAGCGTACTTGCCGGCGACCACGATGGTCGGCGTGCCCTCGATGCGATAGTCGCGCGTGATCTTGGTGGCCCGGGCCACCTGGGCATTGATGCCGAACGACTTATAGGTCGCCATGAAGGCTTTGGTATCGATGCCGGGCTGGGTAGCCAGCCATTTGCTCATTTCGGCCTCGTTGGCCAGGTTAACCTTTTTCTCCACCATCGCACTCAGCGCGGACGCATGAAGCTTGTCCAAGGTCCGGGTGGCATTGAAAGTGGCAAACAGACGCGCCAAACCTTCCATCTGCTTGTCCCAGACGATCTGCTCGCGGCGGAAGCTGACATTGGCCGGCAGTTTCTTGCTCCACGCCGTCAGCGCCGGATCGAGATGAAAGCAATGGATGCAATGGTAGGAGAAAAACTCGATCACCTCCACCTTGCCGGGAGTCGCCACCGGCTGCGGATTGGCCAGCACCGTGTAATCCTTGCCAAGCTCGATCGCGGCATTGGCCAGGGAACTGACCAGCAACAGCCCGACAAGCAACCACTTCTTCATGTTATCCCCTTGTAAAATCAATTACCCGACTTGACGACAGCGCCATTCAAGCCGTCCTGCTTGAGCTGGGCACGAACTCGCTCCAGATCCTCCTGACGCGTGAACGGCCCGACCCGGACTCGATGCACCAGCCCTTTTTCTGGAATGGTGACGGACTGTATCGAGGCTTCGACACCCAGCATGGCCAAGCGGGCTTTCAGATTGTCGGCCTCGTCTTCATTCTGGAAGGCGCCCAATTGCAAGTAGGACTTTTGAACCACGGCCGGGGCGGAAGGTTCCCCATTCTTGGCCGACTTCTCATTCTCGCTGGGGACGGCATCTAACTGCCCCGGAAGAATCTTGTAAAAATCGAAACGCTGCTCGTCCTGACTCTTGGCGGGGGCAACCGGCTTGGCAGCCGGAGCTGCCGCAGAGGGCGGCACGGCCGGCTGAGCAGCGGGAGCGGATGATGCCGCCGACAACTCGGCGATCTTACTCCCCGGTGACAACAAGGCAGGTTCGGACGCCTGAGCAGCCGGCTTCTGGCCCGGTTTGCCAGGCGTCGCAAATGGCGAGGCGGAGCGATTGAGATACATGGCCAGACCGACAGCGACAGCCACCCCGACGATCAACCCGATGACAATGCCAGCCATCAAGCCGCCACCGCCACTACGCGCGGCACCGGACGGCTTGCGGCGCGAAGAAGATGAAGAAGAAGAAGAAGAACGGGAAGAATGTTTCAAATCAAGGTTACCCATGGGCACGGAGATGCATCATGCAATCGCCACATTATCCAATAATTAAGACCACTACGTCGAAAAGCTCAGCCATTTGGCAAGCCGGCGCGACGCAGTTGTACCGCCTGCAACACTTCCTTGCGCGAAATGCGTTCCGCCCCCTTCAAATCTGCAATCGTTCTGGCCACACGCAGGATGCGATGGTAACTGCGTGCGGAAAGATGGAGCCGCTCTAACACCTGGAGCAAGGTTTCCAGAGCCGAGGCCTCGGCCAAGGCATGCTGATCGAGCTCGGCACCGGACAGGTCGGCATTCGCCTTCCCCTGCCGTGCCAACTGCCTGCGGCGGGCAGCGATCACCCGCTCGCGCACCGCTGCACTCGCCTCGCCCTGCTCCTGGCTTGTCAGTTCGTCCGACGACAGCGTCGGCACTTCGATATGCATGTCGATCCTGTCGAGCAAGGGGCCGGAGATTTTACCGCGATATCGGGCAATCTGCTCCGGCGTGCACTGACAGCGGCCGGAATGATGCCCGAGATAGCCGCAAGGGCAGGGATTCATTGCCGCCACGAGTTGAAAACGGGCAGGGAAAGTCGCTTGCCGGGCGGCACGGGAGATATGGATCATGCCGTTTTCCAGAGGTTCCCGCAGCACCTCCAGCACACGACGGTCGAATTCCGGCAGTTCGTCCAGAAACAACACCCCTCGATGAGCCAGACTGATCTCCCCGGGACGGGGCTCGGATCCACCCCCGACCAAGGCCACGGCAGAGGCCGTGTGATGGGGCGAGCGAAATGGCCGGGCGCGCCAGGCCTGTGCCGAGAAGCCTTGCGACCCCAATGACTGGACGGCCGCCGTTTCCAGCGCCTCGTCATCCTGCATCGGGGGCAATATCCCGGGCAAACGGCAAGCCAGCATCGATTTTCCTGTCCCTGGCGGGCCGATCAGCAGCAGGCTGTGGCCTCCTGCTGCCGCAATCTCCAGCGCCTCGCGGGCCGCCCCCTGCCCTTTGACGTCGCCAAGGTCGGGATAACACAACGAGGCAGCGGTGGTTTCGGGCTGCGCAATGGGCAAGCGCTGCAAACCGTTCAGATGGGCGCACACGTCAAGCAGTGTCTCGGCCGAATACACCGTGGCACCGGAAACCAGAGCAGCTTCGGCCGCGCAGGATGCGGGAAGCACGAAAGCCCGTCCGGCACGCCGGGCATGGCACATCATCGCCAAGGCACCCCGAATCGCACGCAGCTGACCGCTCAGCGCCAGCTCACCGGCGAATTCGTAACCGGCCAGCGAGTCGCCCCGCACCTGGCCGGAAGCGACGAGGATACCGATGGCAATCGGCAGGTCGAACCGACCGGAATCCTTCGGCAGATCGGCCGGGGCCAGATTCACGGTGATCTTCCGCGCGGGAAACGTGAACCCCGAGGTCAGGATGGCGGCACGGACCCTGTCGCGGCTTTCCTTTACCTCGGTATCCGGCAGACCGACGATGGCAAACGCCGGCAGTCCGTTGGCCATATGCACTTCGACGGAGACTTCGGAAGCCTCCATGCCGGACAAGGCCCGGCTATGTACGACAGCCAACGTCATCGGCGGAACTTCAGGAGTGACCGAGGGAGGCTTGCGTGTCGACCTGTTCGGCCGCCTTATCCGGGAACACCGCCGCTTCCAGCGCCGCCAGGCGAGCCTCCATCTGCTCCAGTTTCTCGCGGGTTCGCAGCAGGACCTCCTGCTGGACGTCGAATTCTTCGCGGGTGACCAGATCCATGCGGGAGAACGTCGACGCCATCATGGCCTTGACGTTCTTTTCGACATCCTTGACCGGGCTGGCCGCAATGGTCTCGCTGATCTTGGCGGTGATTTCTTCAAACAATTTCTGGCTCAACATCTGAGTCCTCCTTGACTGCGTCATGTTGCATAGGCTTGAGTGTAGCAAAAAGGATTTACTGCTGCAGCGTTGGGCAACCGCACAGAATTGGTGCACCACCGGACCTTCAACCGCGCCAAGACGGTGCCAAGCCGGGCAACTGCCCCATTCTCGCGCCACTACACAGCCGCCAATCCATGCCATGACCTCCCTGGCCGGGTTGGCACGAAACCTGCTTACCTTGAGGCACAGTAGCAAAAAACGATTCGGATACGTCAGAAAGGAATGCACATGAAACTGGTCACAGCCATTATCAAGCCGTTCAAGCTTGACGAAGTGCGTGAAGGCCTCTCCTCCATCGGTGTTCAAGGCATTACCGTGACCGAGGTGAAAGGCTTCGGACGCCAGAAAGGTCATACCGAGCTGTATCGTGGGGCGGAGTACGTAGTCGACTTCTTGCCTAAAGTGAAACTGGAAATCGCCATCGACGACGCCTTGCTGGATCAAGTGGTGGAAGCAATCGAGAAGTCCGCCCGCACCGGCAAGATCGGCGATGGCAAGATCTTCGTGTTCGACCTGCAGCAAGTCGTACGCATCCGTACCGGCGAAACCGGTGCCGATGCCGTCTAATCCATAACGGAACAGAAGGGGAATGCCAATGAAAAGGAATCTGGTCACACTGGGCTCACTCGCCCTGCTCTCCTCCCTGCCGGCACTCGCCGCAGATGGACCGACTCTGGTTGCAGCCTCCACCATCAGCGGCGGAGACACCGCCTGGATGATGACCTCGACGGCGTTGGTGTTGTTCATGACCATCCCCGGACTCGCCCTGTTCTACGGCGGCATGGTCCGCAAGAAAAACGTGCTGGCGACGCTGATGCAGAGCTTTGCCATCTGCGCCCTGATGACCGTGCTGTGGACCGTCATCGGCTACAGCCTGACGTTTACGCCGGGCAACTCGCTGATCGGTGGTTTCGACCGCGTGCTGATGGAAGGACTGACCTTCCTGAAGGATCAGGGCAAGCTGACCGTCAATCCGCTGGCCCCGACCATTCCGGAGCCGGTGTTCATGATGTTCCAGATGACCTTCTTCATCATCACCCCCGCTCTGATTACCGGCGCCTTCGCTGAGCGCATGAAGTTTTCCGCCATGATGGTGTTCATGGCTCTGTGGGCTCTGCTGGTCTATGTGCCGGTTGCTCACTGGGTATGGGCTCCGGGCGGCTGGATGTTTGACAAGGGCGTCCTCGACTTTGCCGGCGGCACCGTGGTGCACATCAATGCCGGTGTAGCCGGCCTGGTAGCCGCCTTGGTGCTGGGCAAGCGCGTCGGCTTCGGCAAGGAAGCGATGGCGCCGCACAACCTGGTGCTGACCCTGATTGGTGCATCCATGCTGTGGGTGGGCTGGTTCGGCTTCAACGCCGGTTCCGCCGTAGCCGCGGACGGCCGCGCCGGCATGGCCATGATGGTGACTCAGATCGCCACCGGCATGGCAGCGCTGGCCTGGATGAGCGCCGAATGGATCGCCAAGGGCAAACCGTCGGTACTGGGCATCGCCTCCGGTGCCGTGGCCGGCCTGGTAGCCATCACTCCGGCAGCTGGTTTCGTGGACGCCAAGGGCGCCCTGGCCATCGGCCTGATCGCCGGCGTCGTGTGCTACTGGGGCGCCACCGGCCTGAAACACGCCCTGAAGTATGACGACTCGCTCGACGCCTTCGGCGTACATGGTGTCGGCGGTATCGTCGGCGCCCTGCTCACCGGCGTGTTCGCGGTGAAAGACATCGGCGGCGTCGAAGGCAGCCTCGCCACCCAGGCGCTCGGTGTCGTAGCGACTGCGGTGTACTGCGGCATCGCCAGCTTTGTCCTGCTGAAGATCATCGATCTGGTCATCGGCCTGCGCGTCTCCAGCGAAGAGGAACGCGAAGGTCTGGATGTGGCTCTCCACGGCGAACGCGTGGAGTAAGACAAAAGATCAGCAAGTTGTCTTGTTGTGGTAAGGGACTTGGGGGCGCTGCGGCGCCCCATTTTTTTGCATACGCCCTCCCCATGAACAAAAGCCAGCACGAGGCTGGCTTTTGTTCATGGGGTAATGCGAAACAGCACTATTACTTGACGATGCGCAAGCTGGGACGCCCGGTGGAGCGGGAGGAGGAGTCCGCCCCCTGCCCGGCTTCCCCACCCTGGCCTTCTACCGGTTTCAACGTCGGAGAGGATTCAGCATTCCCCGCTGATTCAGGGGGAGCCTCCACTTCGAAGCCCATCCCCTCTCCCGTCTCCCGGGCGAAGATGGACATGACGTTGCCGACCGGAATCCAGATGTCGCGCGCCACCCCGCCAAAGCGGGCCGAAAACGAAATCCAGTCGTTATCGATCTTGAGCCCCTTGCAGGCCGTGTGCGCGATGTTGAGCACGATTTCGTTGTTCTTGACGAACTCGCGCGGCACCGAAGTCTGCTCGGTAACCCACACCACGATATACGGGGTATGCCCGTTATCGGTACACCACTCGTGCAAGGCACGGATCAGGTAAGGCTTGGTTGAAGAGCTCATAGCTGCCCTTACTTGCGCATGGCCTTTTCGGACGGAGTCAGCGAGTCGATGAAGGACTGACGCTGGAAGATCCGTTCGGCATATTTGAGAATCGGCGCGGCGCTCTTGCCCAGATCGATGTTGTAGTGCTCCAGACGCCACATCAGCGGGGCGATGGCCACGTCGATCATGGAGAACTCCTCGCCCAGCATGAACTTCTGCTTGGCAAAGATAGGGGCGATCATGATCAGGCCATCACGAATGGCATCACGCGCCTTGGCGGCTTCCTTGCCGGTGGCACCGGCTTCCAGCGTCTTGACGTGGCAGAACAACTCCTGCTCGAAGCGGAACAGGAACAGACGTGCCCGAGCGCGCATCACCGGATCGGCCGGCATCAGCTGCGGGTGCGGGAAGCGCTCGTCGATGTATTCGTTGATGATGTTCGATTCGTGCAGGATCAAATCGCGCTCGACCAGCACCGGCACCTCGTTGTACGGGTTCATCACCGCGAGATCTTCGGGCTTGTTGTGGACATCCACATCAATGATCTCGAAATCCATTCCCTTTTCATACAATACGATGCGGCAACGCTGGCTGAACGGGCAGGTGATACCGGAGTACAAGGTCATCATGGCTAAAAGCGCATCCTTTTGATTGGCAACAATTGTCAAGTTTACCATTTTGCCACTACGCTTTTCCAGTTTTAGCCGTTAAGCTCCTGTTTGAAAAAGAAAAAGGGCGGGATCAACCCCGCCCTCGGTTTCGGTCAAGCGTCAGACTCAGTGCACGTCTTTCCAGTATTCCTTCTTCAGGAAGTACGCCAGCGGCAGCAGCAGCAAGCCGAGGAACATCAGCACCACGTAACCGATCTGGTGACGCTTCACCTGCACCGGCTCGGCCATGTACACCAGGTAGTTGGTCAGGTCGGCCATGCGGCGGTCGTATTCCACCGTGTTGGCCTTGCCGTTTTCCAGCTTGGTCATGGTGCCGGCCTTGACCAGCTCGAGCTGATGCTCTTCATGACCGCCCTCGCCCTTGACGGTCTTCAGCATCTGGTCGCCCTGCCACTCCCAGAAGATGTGCGGCATGCCGGCACCGGGGAACACCAGGTTGTTCCAGCCGGTAGGACGAGTCTCGTCACGATAGAAGCCACGCATGTAGGAGTACAGGTAGTCGGCCCCACGCGAGCGTGCGATCACCGACAGATCCGGCGGCGCGGCACCGAGCCACACCTTGGCATCCTTCACCTTCATCGCGATGCTCATGGTGTCGCCGATCTTGGTATCCGGCGGCAGCAAGTTGTCCTTGATCTGCTGCTCGCTCAAGCCGATGTCCATCAGCCTGTTGAAGCGCATGGCGTTGGCCGAGTGGCACGACAGACAGTAGTTGGTGAAGATCTGGGCGCCGCGTTGCAGCGACTCGGTATCCTGGATATCGATCGGCGCCTTGTCGAGCTTCACTCCCCCTTCGGAGGCCACGGCGGCCCCCAACGGCAGCATGAACGCGGCCGCGGCGATCAGATGACGGATTTTGGTTTTCATATGAGTCATCCCCCTCGTTACACGTTCATGGCAAACAGCGTTGCGCCGGCGATGGTCACCGCCACCAGCACCAGGAAACGAATCTGACGCTTGGCGTTGGTCTCGGTGACGCGGGTCGGCACCGGCTCGCTGCCTACGTCGTTCTTGGTGTAGATCGGCATGCCCAGGAAGAAGGCAAAGTAGACGGCGGACAGCACCTGGGCGATCACGGTACGGGTGTTGGTGGACGGCATCGCCCCCAGGATACCCAGGCCGATGAAGGCGATGATGAACAGGGTCAGCATGAACTTGAACTTCGGACCACGGTAACGGATCGACTTCACCGGCGACTTGTCCAGCCACGGCAGGAAGGCGATCAGCACCACGGCGGCCCCCATGCCCAGCACGCCCCACACCTGGGTGCCAAGGAAGGACGGGATGGCGCGCAGGATGGCGTAGAACGGCGTGAAGTACCAGACCGGCGCAATGTGCGGCGGGGTTTTCAGCGGGTCGGCCGGGTCGAAGTTCGGGTGTTCGAGGAAGTAACCGCCCATCTCCGGCATGAAGAACACGATAGCGGAGAACACGATCAGGAACACCACCACGCCCAGCACGTCCTTGACGGTGTAGTACGGGTGGAACGGAATGCCGTCGAGCGGGATGCCGGTCTTCGGGTCCTTGTTCTTCTTGATCTCGACGCCGTCCGGGTTGTTGGAGCCGACCTCGTGCAGGGCCACCAGGTGAGCCACCACCAGCGCCAGCAGCACCAGCGGCACGGCAATCACGTGCAGCGCGAAGAAGCGGTTCAGCGTGACATCGGACACGACGTAGTCGCCACGGATCCACACCGACAGGTCAGGACCGATCACCGGAATGGAACCGAACAGGTTCACGATCACCTGGGCGCCCCAGAACGACATCTGGCCCCACGGCAGCAGGTAGCCCATGAAGGCTTCGGCCATCAGGCACAGGAAGATCAGCGAGCCGAACACCCAGATCAGTTCGCGCGGCTGCTTGTACGAACCGTAGATCAGGCCGCGGAACATGTGCAGGTAGACCACCACGAAGAACATCGAGGCGCCGGTGGAGTGCATGTAGCGGATGATCCAGCCGCCGGCCACGTCGCGCATGATGTACTCGACGGACAGGAAGGCCAGGTTGGCGTCCGGCTTGTAGTTCATCGTCAGGAAGATGCCGGTGACGATCTGGATCACCAGCACCAGCATGGCCAGACTGCCGAAGAAGTACCAGAAGTTGAAGTTTTTGGGCGCATAGTATTCGGTGATGTGCGCCTTCATGGTGGACGACAGCGGGAAGCGTTCGTCCACCCAGTTCAGAATGCTTTGTCCTTTGCTCATTTTTCGCCCTCAGCTTATTTGTCTTCGCCAATCAGGAGGCGGGTATCGGACAGATACTTGTGCGGCGGGATCTCCAGGTTCTTCGGTGCCGGGACACCCTGGAAGACTCGGGCCGCCAGGTCGAACTTGGAGCCGTGACAGGGGCAGTAGAAGCCACCCAGCCAGTCCGGGCCGAGGTCGGCCGGAGCCAGATCCGGACGGTAGGTCGGCGAACAGCCCAAGTGGGTACAGATACCCACGGCGACGAGGATCTCCGGCTTGATCGAACGGTATTCGTTCTTGCAATAGGGCGGCTGCTGCTCGACTTCCGACTTGGGATCGAGTAGTTTAGGATCGTTCTTGGGCAGGTTTTTCAGCTGCTCCGGCGTACGGGAAAGAACCCATACCGGCTTGCCGCGCCATTCGACGTTGATCTTCTGGCCCGGTTCCAGCTTGCTGATGTCGACCTCGACCGGCGCCCCCGCCGCCTTGGCCCTCTCGGACGGGAAGAAACTCATCAGAAATGGCGTGGCCACCCCGGCCACCGCCACACCACCAACCGCGCTGGTTGCTACCGTCAGGAAACGACGGCGCCCCGCATCGACGTGTTGCTCACTCATTACAGTCATCCTCAAACGTGGAAACCGAGCTCAAATCCTGCCGATTTTACCCGATTACCGGCAAGGACTTGAAGCGGCGATGCAAATTAATTGCGCAAGTTCCACCTCCCCACGTCAGACCGGATTGGCCACATCGATAAAAACCACACTAACATCATGATTATTTGAGAGCCACGCTCCCAAAGCTCGGATCCCATAGCGTTCGGTCGCATGATGCCCCGCAGCAACAAAAGCCACGTCATACTCCAAAGCCATATGATGTTGCTGCTCCGACACCTCGCCGGTCACGAACGCATCGACGCCCAGCGCCACGGCCTCAGCAAAATAGCCCTGCGCCCCACCGGTACACCAGGCCACGCGCCGCACCGGCTTGTCCGGTCGCCCCAGCAGCAGGGCCTCGCGCCCGAGTTTCTCCCCGGTGGCGCGGACAAACTCGTCGGCACGTTGCGGAACCGGCACGCTGCCGTACCACAACAGCCCCTGATCACCCGACTGGCCCTCGACCTGCCAACCTAGCTCTCGCGCCAACTGCGCGTTATTGCCCAGTTCCGGATGGGCGTCGAGCGGTAGATGGTAAGCCAGCAGGCTGATGTCGTGCGCCAGCAGACTTTGCAGGCGGCGCTTCTTGATCCCGACCAGGCGCGGGTCTTCGTTCTTCCAGAAATAGCCGTGATGCACCAAGATGGCGTCAGCCTGCTGCGCGATGGCGGCATCGATCAGTGCCTGCGACGCGGTCACCCCGGTAACGATGGTACGTACCTCGGCCCTGCCCTCGACCTGCAAGCCATTGGGGGCATAATCCTTGAAACGCCAGGGCTCCAGTTGCGCATCCAGTACGCGCTGCAATTCGCTCAGTTGCATGGGTCTTTCCCGATTATCAATGGGCGAATTGTGCCAGAAAGTGCGGCTCGTATGGCCTTCGGCCAAGCCGACAAGGTTGGCCGAAAAAAAGAAAACCCCGCGAAACTCGCGGGGTTTTTCGGTTCAGCAGGTCGGCGCAATGCGCTTCGATTGCGCCCTACTCTAACTGATTACATCATGCCGTCCATGCCCATGCCGCCCATGCCGCCCATCGGGGCAGCCGGCTTGTCTTCCGGCAGCTCGGCGATCATGCAGTCGGTGGTCAGCATCAGGCCGGATACCGAAGCCGCGTGTTGCAGCGCGGTACGGGTCACCTTGGCCGGATCCAGCACGCCCATTTCGATCATGTCGCCGTATTCGCCGGTGGCGGCGTTGTAACCGAAGTTACCCTTGCCTTCCAGCACCTTGTTCACGACAACCGACGGTTCATCGCCGGCGTTCTGAACGATCTGGCGCAGCGGAGCCTCGATCGCCTTCAGCACGATCTTCACACCGGCGTCCTGATCGGCGTTGTCGGTGGTCAGCGATTCCAGGGTAGCGCGGGCGCGCAGGATGGCCACGCCACCGCCAGGCACCACGCCCTCTTCCACGGCAGCGCGGGTGGCGTGCAGCGCGTCTTCGACGCGGGCCTTCTTCTCTTTCATTTCCACTTCGGTCGCGGCACCGACCTTGATCACGGCAACGCCGCCGGCCAGCTTGGCCACGCGCTCTTGCAGCTTCTCTTTGTCGTAGTCGGAAGTGGCTTCTTCGATCTGGCGGCGGATTTCGCCAACGCGAGCCTGGATGGTAGCGTGCTCACCCACACCGTCGATGATGATGGTGTTTTCCTTGCCCACTTCGATGCGCTTGGCTTGGCCCAGCATGTCGAGGGTGACTTTTTCCAGGGTCAGGCCCACTTCTTCGGCGATTACGGTACCGCCGGTCAGGATGGCGATGTCCTGCAGCATGGCCTTGCGGCGATCGCCAAAGCCCGGAGCCTTGACGGCCACCACTTTCAGGATGCCGCGGATGGTGTTCACCACCAGCGTGGCCAGGGCTTCGCCTTCCACGTCTTCGGCGATGATCAGCAGCGGGCGGCTAGCCTTGGCTACCTGTTCCAGCACCGGCAGCAGGTCGCGGATGTTGGAGATCTTCTTGTCGAACAGCAGCACGAACGGGTTGTCCAGTGCGGCGATCTGTTTTTCCTGATTATTGATGAAGTACGGGGACAGGTAGCCGCGGTCGAACTGCATGCCTTCCACCACGTCCAGCTCGTTGCTCAGCGACTTGCCGTCTTCAACGGTGATCACGCCTTCCTTGCCCACTTTTTCCATGGCGTCGGCGATGATCTGGCCGATATCCAGGTCGGAGTTGGCGGAAATCGAGCCCACCTGAGCGATTTCCTTGGAGGTGGTGCACGGCTTGGCGATCTTGGCCAGCTCGCCCACCAGGGCGATTACGGCCTTGTCGATACCGCGCTTCAGGTCCATCGGGTTCATGCCGGCGGCAACGAACTTCATGCCTTCCTGCACAATGGCCTGGGCCAGCACGGTTGCGGTGGTGGTACCGTCACCGGCCACGTCGGAGGTCTTGGAAGCGACTTCCTTGACCATCTGGGCGCCCATGTTCTCGAACTTGTCCTTCAGTTCGATTTCCTTGGCAACGGACACGCCGTCCTTGGTGATGGTCGGCGCGCCGAAGGAGCGGTCCAGCACCACGTTGCGGCCTTTCGGGCCCAGGGTCACTTTAACGGCGTCGGCCAGAATATTGACACCGGCAACCATCTTGGCGCGGGCGGAATCACCGAATTTTACGTCTTTAGCAGCCATTCTTAACTTCTCCAGAATCTGTTTCGGTCAGAGTGTGTGTTAAGAAATCGTTGCGAGCGCCCCAAGGCCGGTTCGAGAAGCGCAGCCGTACAAGGGGTACGGTGAGCATCGCAGGGCCGGAATGGGGGTGCGCAGCAGATTTATTCACACACTCTCAGTTGTGGGGATGGATTACTCAACAATGCCCATAACGTCTTCCTCGCGCATCACGAGGACTTCCTCGCCGTCAACCTTGACGGTCTGACCGGAATACTTGCCGAAGATCACCTTGTCGCCGACCTTCAGCTCCAGCGGGCGGCGCTCGCCGTTTTCCAGAATCTTGCCGTTGCCCACGGCGATCACTTCGCCCATGTCCGGCTTCTCAGCTGCCGCACCCGGCAGAACGATGCCGGAAGCCGTCTTCTCTTCCGCCTCAAGGCGCTTGATTACTACACGGTCGTGCAAAGGACGAATTGCCATTGTTCTCTCCTGTTAGCAGTGGCTGGTGAGAATGAAAAATCAATCAAATCAGCAGATTGGCCAAGCGCGTTAGCACTCGGCGCTTGCGAGTGCTAATGATAGGGACGGGGCAAGGGGTTTTCAAGGGCAATGGCGGACGAATTTTTATCAATCAGGATGACCATGCCGATAGAATTTATCACACACACCGGCAAAGAAAGAGCCCCGCCGACGGGAAAACCGACAGGGCTCAGGCAGACAGAAGAATTAGCGGGAACTAGTGACAAGCTTGGGACGCACATCACCCTCGGCACGACGCAACACAAGCCAACGCGGCGCGCGGAACTGCACAATCCGGCGATAAAGCCAAACGTACAGCAAGACGAACAAGACACAACATAGCTGCAGAACCCATTCGTATTGCCAGAACAAGGTCGCCGGCATGACCGAGAACAGGGCCACGCCCCACAGATAAGGAGCGGTAAGACTGTTACGACGCAGCAGATGTTTGGCCTCGCGCTTACCCACCATCCATCGTACCAAGCGCTTGTAGATCAACATATGAAAGTGCAAGCCGTCAGGCATGCCGGGCGACATCTGGCGAACAAACTTCTTGCGATAGATAGAGAAGACAGTCTCAAAAACCGGGTAGATCATCAACAGCATGGGGAACCACGGAGACACATCTCCTGGGTGACGCACCACCAGCAAGACAGACACTTCCGCCAGCAAGAAACCGACCAGATAGGCTCCGGCATCACCGGCAAAGATCATCCCTCGCGGAAAATTCCACACGAAGAAGCCCAAAACAGCGCCTAACAAGCAGAGGGAAACAGCCAACAGCGCAGCATCACCCACCGTAAACGAAACATAAGCCAGAGCGGCGGAAATCGCCATCGCCACTCCACCCATCAGGCCATTGTAGCCGTCAATGATGTTAACCGCGTGGCACACCCCCCCCACGGCAAATACTGTCACCAGCAGCGCCAGCCAAGGCAGAGCCATCAAGGCCTCATCCAAACCGGCAATGCCGAGCGATGGCAACACAGCCCCCAGCAACCACGCAGCCATGGCGGCAGAACCGAAAGCGAAGAGCAGCCGGTACAGCGGACGCACCCGTTTGGTCAAATCCTCGGCAAAGCCAGCCAAAAACACGGGAAGACCGGCCAACAACAGATAGGCAAACTCTGGCAAGCCCTCATACCAAGCACCTCCAGCCCCCAGCAGCAAGCCGGCCATGACGGGCACGCCGCCCACCCGGGGGGTAGGTGCTGTGTGGAATTTTTGCGGGCCGGACAAGTCTCCATCCATTGACAAGTGAGCGTGCAGATGGGCACTGCGGATAATTGCAATAGCCACCAACATAGCGGCTAGGAGCGCCCCAAAAAATAGGCCGATGAACACATCCAACTCCTCAAGAAGAAACGCTAACAATTGTCATAATCAAGCCTTAGAATCGCAGCCCGAGAACACCACTGAGTCAACCGTCGCACAGCTGCAGCCTGGGTTGGCGCCCCGGCAAGTCATAAGACAGGCAAGATGTAGAGGCTGCCCGCGCCTGGCCAAAATGAATTTTAGCTCAGCGGCACTCCACAATCCAGACAAGATATGCCAAAATACTAACATAGCCATAATTAAGAATAGTTAAATATTTATAACAATATCGGTTAAAAATAACGTCAATGGCATGCATCATAATGGCGCCTTGACCAATCAACATGGAATTTTCAATCCAGCAACACGAACGGCGACCATCCACAGTTAGAATTACATATTTATTCAAAACACGCATTTATTAGACTTTGAGTCATAAGGCATAATCATGATTTTGGTCACCGGCGGCGCCGGCTACATCGGTTCGCACACCGGCCTGCATCTCTTGGAGGCTGGGTATGAACTGGTCGTACTGGACAACCTGAGCAACAGCAAACTGGAAGCCTTGCAACGCGTGCAAAAGCTGGCGGGTAAGAACCTGCAGTTTGTCCAGGGAGATATCCGCGATGCAACCGTTCTGGATGCCATCTTTCGCCATCCGATAGAGGCCGTCATCCACTTTGCTGGCTTAAAGGCGGTAGGTGAATCGGTCGCCAAGCCACTGGAGTACTACGACAACAACGTCACCGGCACACTGTCGCTCTTGGCGGCGATGCGTCGCCATGGCGTGCGCACCTTGGTATTCAGTTCTTCAGCGACAGTGTACGGTGACCCGGCCAGCGTCCCTATCCACGAAAACTTTCCTCTCTCGGCCACCAACCCCTACGGCCGCAGCAAGCTGATGGCGGAAGACATCCTGCGGGATTTAGCATCCGCTGAGCCCCAGTGGAACATCGCCATTCTGCGCTACTTCAACCCAGTCGGCGCCCACGAAAGCGGACAGATCGGAGAAGCCCCCAATGGCATCCCCAACAATCTGATGCCATTCATCAGCCAAGTTGCCATTGGCCAACGCCCCAAACTCAATGTGTTCGGCAACGACTACCCCACTCCTGACGGCACCGGTGTAAGAGACTACATCCACGTGGTCGACTTGGCAGACGGTCATCTCAAAGCACTGCAGGCGCTGCTGACCCTAGGAGGACTGATTACCGTCAACCTGGGGACAGGCCAAGGTTATTCGGTACTCGACATGGTAAAAGCATTCGAAGCAGCCTGCGGCAAGCCTGTGCCGTATGAAATTGTTGCCCGTCGCCCCGGCGACATTGCCGCATGCTGGGCCAACCCGACTTCGGCTCATGAAATCCTGGGCTGGCGAGCACAGAGAGATCTCCAAGCAATGTGCGAAGATGCATGGCGCTGGCAAAGCCAGAATCCAGTCGGTTATCCTTAAACCTCTTTAAGAAAAAGCACTGGCAAAGACATGATTCTTGTTACAGGCGGCGCCGGCTTCATTGGCGGGAACTTCGTCCTCGATTGGCTGGCACACAGCGACGAGCAAGTCATTAATCTCGACAAACTGACCTATGCCGGCAATCTCGACACGCTAGCCTTGCTCAAAGACGATCCACGCCATCTGTTCGTACGCGGTGATATTGGCGACCGTAAGTTGGTTGCAGATCTGCTGGCCGAACATCGTCCACGTGCCGTAATCAACTTTGCCGCCGAATCACACGTCGACCGTTCGATCAGCGGACCGGGTGAGTTTATCCAGACCAACGTGGTCGGCACCTTCAATCTGCTCGAGGCTGTCCGGGGGTATTGGAATGACCTGCCCGCAGCAGACAAGCAAGCGTTCCGCTTCCTGCACGTCTCAACTGACGAGGTATACGGCACCTTGTCGCCTAGCGATCCACCGTTTGCCGAAACCAATGCCTACGAACCAAACAGCCCGTATTCAGCAAGCAAGGCTGCCAGCGATCACCTGGTCCGTGCCTGGCATCACACCTATGACTTACCGGTGCTAACCACCAATTGCAGCAACAACTATGGGCCATACCACTTCCCCGAGAAGCTGATCCCGTTGGTAATCCTCAACGCGCTGGCCGGCAAGCCGCTGCCGATTTACGGCGACGGGCAACAGATACGCGACTGGTTGTACGTCAAAGATCATTGCAGCGCCATCCGCCGCGCGCTGGAAGCTGGCACCCCTGGCGAAACGTACAACGTCGGCGGCTGGAACGAGAAGCCCAATCTGGACGTAGTCCACACCATTTGCTCGATTCTTGATGAACTGCAACCGCGCGCAGATGGTGAGTCGTATGCAGGCCAGATTACTTTCGTGCAGGATCGTCCCGGCCACGACCGCCGTTATGCCATCGATGCCCGCAAGCTGGAGCGCGAATTGGGCTGGAAACCGGCCGAGACCTTCGAAACAGGCATCCGCAAGACGGTGCAGTGGTATCTGGACAACCAGGCTTGGGTCCACAACGTTACCAGTGGTGCTTATCGCGACTGGGTCGCCCAGCAATACGGAGTGGCGGTATGAGTCGTATCCTGATTACGGGCGCCAACGGTCAGGTGGGTTTCGAGCTGAAACGTGCGCTGGCGCCTCTGGGAGAAGTCATTGCCCTGACCCGACAAGAGATGGATCTGGCCGACCCAGCCAGCGTGCTGGCCGCACTGGATCGCCATCAGCCCGCCATCATTGTCAACCCGGCAGCTTACACCGCCGTCGACAAGGCCGAGACCGAGGTTGAGCTCGCCATGGCCGTCAACGCCCAGGCACCGGGCGTGATAGCCGAGTGGGCGGAACGGCACGACGCGTTGCTGATTCATTACTCGACCGACTACGTCTTCGATGGCCGCAAAGAAGGAGCCTATTGCGAAGACGACGCAGTCAACCCGCAGTCTGTCTATGGGTGCAGCAAGTGGGAGGGCGAAGAGGCCATTCGCGCCCGCACCGCCCACCACCTGATTCTGCGCACCAGTTGGGTGGTCGGAGCTCATGGTGGCAATTTCCTGAAGACCATTCTGAGGCTGGCGCACGAACGCGATAGCCTCAACGTGGTGGCGGACCAGATCGGCGCCCCGACCCCAGCCGCGCTGATTGCCGACGTCACGGCGCAGCTCATCAGCCGCTACCGGCTGCCAACCCACAAGTTCGACTATGGCACCTATCACCTGACGGCTAGCGGAGAAACCAGCTGGTTTGAGTATGCACGCTTCGTGGTGCAACTGGCCGAACAGCAGCGTTACCCGCTCCGGCTCGCCGCCAGCGCCATCCGACCGATTCCGACATCTGGCTATCCGCTGCCCGCACCGCGTCCGGCCAATTCGCGACTGGACTGCAGCAAGCTGTCCCGTCACTTCGGGCTGGCCCTGCCGCACTGGCAACAGGGCGTCGCCCACGTGGTCACACAGCTTTACAAATAAGATCAGAAGAAGCGAAGCATGAAACGCAAAGGCATTATTCTCGCCGGAGGCTCCGGCACACGCCTCTACCCGGCCACCCTGGCGGTCAGTAAGCAGTTGCTGCCGATCTACGACAAGCCGATGATCTACTACCCGCTCAGTACTCTAATGCTGGCCGGCATACGCGACATTCTGATCATCTCCACCCCACAGGACACACCCCGCTTTGAGCAACTGCTCGGCGACGGCAGTCAGTGGGGCATCAACCTGCAGTACACCGTACAACCCAGCCCAGATGGCCTGGCTCAGGCCTTCATCCTCGGCGAATCGTTCATCGCCGGCGATTCATCGGCCTTGGTGCTTGGCGACAACATCTTCTATGGCCACGACTTTGCCAAATTGCTCCAGAACGCGGCCAAGAAAGCCGGGGCCTGCGTGTTCGCCTACCATGTCCACGACCCGGAACGCTACGGGGTAGTCGAATTCGATGGCGCCGGCAAGGCAATCAGCATCGAAGAGAAGCCGGCCCAACCCAAATCGAACTATGCGGTCACGGGGCTGTACTTCTACGACCAGCAAGTGGTCGACATCGCCAAATCGATCAAGCCCTCGGCGCGCGGCGAACTTGAAATCACCGACGTCAACGCGGTGTATTTGAAAGAGGGTCTGCTGGATGTGCAAACGATGGGACGTGGCTACGCCTGGCTCGACACCGGCACTCATGAATCGATGCTTGAGGCCAGTCAATTCATCGCCACCATCGAAGCGCGCCAGGGGCTGAAAGTAGCCTGCCCGGAAGAAATCGCCTACCGCCTTGGCCATATCGATGCCACACAACTGGAAAGGCTCGCCGACCCGCTGAAAAAGAACGGCTATGGGCAGTACTTGCTCAGCGTGCTCAAAGAAAGGGTGTTCTGATGAAGGTCATCGATACCGCCATCCCCGACGTCAAGATCATCGAGCCGGCCGTGTTCGGTGATGAGCGCGGTTTCTTCTTCGAGAGCTTCAACCTGAAAAGATTTGAGGAAGCCATCGGCCGCCAAGTCCACTTTGTACAGGACAACCACTCCCGTTCGGTCAAAGGTGTACTGCGCGGGCTGCACTACCAGTTGCCCCCGCATGCCCAAGGCAAACTGGTACGCTGTGTGCTAGGAGAAGTGTTTGATGTTGCAGTCGACATCCGCCAATCGTCACCGACGTTTGGCCAGTGGGTTGGGGTGAACCTGTCAGCCGAGAACAAACGCCAGTTGTGGATCCCTGAGGGCTTCGCACATGGTTTTTTGACGCTGAGCGAGCATGCCGAATTCTTATACAAGACGACCGATTATTATGCACCCCACAGTGAGTGCAGCATTATCTGGAATGCCCCAGAGTTGAACATTGGATGGCCTATTGCGGGGCAACCTTCGCTCTCTGCCAAGGACTTGCAGGCCTATCTTTTTCCGACAGCACCCTTTTTTGATTGAATAACGAGAGCAAAATGAAAGCAGTCATTCTGGCCGGTGGCCTCGGTACCCGCATCAGCGAAGAAACTACTCATCGCCCCAAGCCAATGGTAGAAATCGGAGGCAAACCGATTCTTTGGCACATCATGAAGATCTACTCCCATTATGGGATTAACGAGTTTGTGATCTGTTGTGGCTATAAGGGCTATGTGATCAAGGAGTATTTCGCCAACTACTTCCTGCACATGTCCGACGTCACCTTCGACATGTCGAATAACAAGATGGAAGTCCATCAGCGCTATGCTGAGCCTTGGCGTGTCACCCTGGTGGATACCGGCGAAAACACCATGACTGGTGGCCGCCTCAAGCGGATACGTAATTATGTCGAAAACGACGAAGCGTTCTGTTTCACCTATGGCGATGGAGTCAGCGATGTCGATATCACAAAGCTGATCGAATTCCATAAAAGTCAAGGTGTAAACGCCACTCTGACAGCCACTTACCCTCCTGGCCGATTCGGTGCGTTGGACATGCAGGATGGCAAAGTCATCACATTCAAAGAAAAACCCAAGGGCGACGGCGGCATGATCAACGGGGGCTTCTTTATTCTGTCACCCAAAGTGATCGATCTGATCGATGACGATGCCAGCATCTGGGAACGCGAACCATTGGAGAGATTGGCTCAACACAATCAGCTAGCCGCCTTCCCCCATGAAGGCTTCTGGCAGCCAATGGATACGCTGCGAGACAAGATTTATCTTGAAGAGCTTTGGCAAAGCGGCAAGGCACCGTGGAAGGTATGGGAATGAATTCGGCATTCTGGCAAGGAAAGCGGGTTTTCCTCACCGGGCATACCGGCTTCAAAGGCAGCTGGCTCTCGCTATGGCTCCAACACATGGGGGCAGAGGTAACCGGCTATGCATTGGCCCCCAACACCACACCCAGCTTGTTTGAAGAAGCCAGCGTGGCCGACAGCATGCATTCCATCCTGGGCGACGTGCGCGATCTTGCTGCACTCACTCAAGCCATGCAAAACAGCCGGCCGGATATCGTCATCCACATGGCTGCCCAGCCATTGGTTCGCTACTCCTACGCCAACCCGGTGGAAACCTATTCCACCAACGTGATGGGCGTGGTTCATCTGCTGGAGGCCGTTCGTGCCACCTCCTCAGTTCGCGCCGTCGTCAACGTCACCAGTGACAAGTGCTACGAAAATCGCGAATGGGTGTGGGGTTACCGCGAGAACGAAGCGATGGGCGGCTACGACCCGTACAGCAACAGCAAAGGCTGCGCTGAACTCGTTACCAGTGCCTATCGCAACTCCTTTTTCAACCCGGCAGACTATGCTCGCCATGGAGTAGCGCTGGCCAGTGCCCGTGCCGGCAACGTGATTGGCGGGGGTGACTGGGCTGGTGACCGGCTGATTCCCGACATCATGCGCGCCATCGAGGCCGGCGAAGCAGTCACCATCCGCAGCCCTCACGCCATCCGTCCTTGGCAACACGTGCTGGAGCCCATATCGGGTTATCTCACTCTGGCTGAAAAGCTTTATACCGAAGGTCCAGCCTATGCCGAAGGATGGAATTTCGGCCCTCAAGAGAGCGATGCCAAGCCAGTGGAGTGGATTGTCAAAACCCTTACCCAAGAGTGGGGCGACGGGGCCCGCTATGTCATCGACACCGCAGCGGCCAATCTCCATGAAGCACATTATCTTAAGCTCGACTGTGCCAAAGCTCACACCCATCTTGGCTGGCAACCGCGCTGGTCGCTCGCCACGACGTTGAAGCATATCTGCAGTTGGCACCAAGCCCACCGTTCTGGACAAGACATGCAGCAAGTTACGCTGCAGCAGATCGACGCCTACCAAGGCACCAACCAAACTAGTGAATGATTGCGATGAACCAACAAGACAAAGCTCAACAACTCCGTCAGCAAATTGCCCAGCTCGTCGACGAATACGCCGCCATTGCCATGGCTCCACGTAACTTCGAGCCTGGCAGGACCGTCATTCCGCCGTCGGGTAAAGTGATCGATGGCGCCGAACTGAAGAACATGGTTGAGGCCTCGCTGGATGGCTGGCTGACTACCGGCCGCTTCAACGACATGTTCGAGAAACGCCTGGCCGATTTCCTGGGTGTAAAACATCTGCTAACCACCAACTCTGGCTCGTCGGCCAACCTGCTCGCTTTCTCGGCACTGACCTCGCCCAAGCTGGGTGCCCGCGCCATCAAGAAAGGGGATGAAGTCATCGGTGTGGCGGCAGGCTTCCCCACCACCGTCAACCCCATCATCCAGTTCGGTGCCGTGCCGGTGTTTGTCGATGTGGACATCCCCACCTACAATATCAAGGCAGAGCTGATTGAGGCTGCCATTACCCCGAAAACCAAGGCCATCATGCTGGCCCACACCTTGGGTAACCCGTACAACCTGAAGGCCATCAAGGCGTTGTGCGAAAAATACAATCTCTGGCTGATTGAAGATTGTTGCGATGCGCTGGGCAGTACCTACGATGGCAAGCTCGCCGGCACCTTTGGCGACATCGGCACCCTGAGCTTCTATCCTGCCCACCACATCACCATGGGTGAAGGCGGTGCCGTATTCACCAACGACTCCGAACTGAAAAAAATCATCGAGTCCTTCCGCGACTGGGGCCGCGACTGTTACTGCGCGCCGGGTTGCGACAATACCTGCGGCAAGCGCTTTGGATGGCAGTTGGGCAGCCTGCCCGCTGGCTACGATCACAAGTACACCTACAGTCACTTGGGCTACAACCTCAAGATCACCGACATGCAGGCCGCCTGCGCACTGGCCCAGCTCGACAAACTGGAAGGCTTTATCCAAGCCCGCAAAGACAACTTTGCCTATCTGACCGAGCGCCTGCAAAGTTGTACCGAGTTCCTGATCCTGCCGGAAGCGACCGAGAACAGCAGCCCGTCGTGGTTCGGTTTCCCGATTACCATCCGTCCCGACAGCGGCATCAGCCGTGTGGATGTGCTCAAGTACCTGGATGAACATCGCGTGGGCACCCGACTGCTGTTTGCCGGTAATCTCACCCGCCAACCTTATATGGATGGCCAGGTATATCGTGTCAGCGGTGAATTGACCAATACCGATCTAATTATGAATAACACCTTCTGGATTGGTGTACACCCAGGCATGACTCGCGACATGCTCGACTTTGCCGTCGAAAAAATTGAAACAATTGTGGGCGCAAATTTCTAAGGAGAGCTTCATGAATAAGAATGCATTGTCTATTTATAAAAAGGCTGTCACAGAGAATTTTAATTTCTTAAAGGATGCCAAAAACATTCAAGAAGCCTATCTGCGCGCCATTCCTCTTGCAGATATTGGGTTTTTGCTTCCTGTGTGCAAGGCACATAAGAACGACTTGGAATTAATCCGGAAGTTCACTGCTTGGCGCAACGAGAACGTACAAGTTTATCCGACGCAATTCATAGCGACAGAGGAAAGCACCAGCTCATGGCTGGACAAGCGCCTTCTTGCCGTCGAAGACCGTATGCTGTTTTTGGTCGCTGACATGCAAGGGAAAATCCTTGGGCATATAGGCTTTAATGGCTGCCACAACGAAGGCATGCTGTTCGAGATTGATAACGTCGTACGTGGCGTCGAGGGGAAAGAGAAAGGCATTTTCTCCGTAGCAATTAAAGCGCTGATGGAATGGGCACGGAAAACCATCAATGTTGAAGGCTTCTATCTCAGGGTAATGGCCGACAACCCACATGCCATCAATTTCTACAAAAAAAATGGCTTTGAAGTAGAGCAACATATCCCTCTGGTAAAAGAGCAAAACGGAGATTTTGTTTCATATCGGGAAGCAATGCCTGGTGAGGGCAGTCAACAAGAGTTTGTTCGCATGGCATTCAAGCCGTCCACCCAGCACATCGGGGAAAAGCTTATCCTGACAGCCGGTCCATCCATTTCAGCCAAGGAGGCGGTGTACTCTTTTGATGCGGCACTGAATGGCTGGAACAACAACTGGTCAAAGTACCTCACAACTTTTGAGAAAAAATTTGCAGAGTACGTTGGCGTCAAATATGCCTTGGCTACCTCTAGCTGCACTGGCGCACTTCAGATCGCACTGATGGCTCTGGATGTCGGCCCAGGCGACGAAGTCATCGTGCCGGATCAGACTTGGGTAGCTACCGCCAATGCCGTTCGTTACACAGGGGCCATCCCCGTATTTGCAGATATCGAACTGGATACTTGGAATATAGATGCAAATTCCGTTGAAAGCCTGATTACACCAAAGACAAAAGCTATTATGGCTGTCCATATGTATGGGCACCCAGCACGGATGAGCAATATCTTGGCCATTGCCAAGAAATACAACCTTAAAGTTGTCGAAGATGCAGCACCTGCCATTGGAGCGGAATGGCAAGGACAGCGCTGTGGTAGTTTCGGCGACTTTGCTGCTTTCAGCTTCCAAGGCGCGAAATTGATGGTTACCGGTGAAGGCGGCATGCTTGTCACCAATGACGATGCCCTCTATCAGAAAGCATTGAAGATCTGGGATCAAGGCAGGAATCCTTCGCGGACATTCTGGATCGATGCTGATGGTGTCAAGTTCAAGATGTCCAATATTCAAGCTGCTCTTGGATTGGGGCAACTTGAGCGCGTCGATGAACTGATCGAAATGAAGCGCAGGATTTTCTCTTGGTACCAGGAAGGGCTAGAGTCGGTACCTGGCATTACTCTCAACAAGGAAGTTGAGGGTGCAAAAAGCATTTACTGGATGAGTAGCTTATTGCTGGACAAGGCTATGCCGATTAGTCGAGATCAATTAATGCAGCAATTGAAGGCAAGAAATGTCGATAGCCGACCAGTGTTCCCGGCAATCAGTCAGTATCCAATCTGGCCACGCGCTCAGGAAGCGCAACCAAATGCATTGCATGTTGGTTCGCAAGCGATGAACTTGCCGAGCGGTGTTTGCTTAAGCAAAGACGAAGTCATGTACGCTTGCCAGCAAATAAAAGAGATTCTTAAGGGATAAACAAGATGGCTGATGCCCTTGCTTTTGCAAGGGCAGTGCGCTGCACTGCCCTGCAAATGGTACACAATGCCAAAGCGTCTCATATTGGAAGCGCATTATCGATAGCGGACATATTGGCCGTCCTTTACCACAGCCATCTCAACTGCGACCCTGATGCCCCAAATGCTCAAAATAGAGATCGCCTTATTCTGAGCAAAGGCCATGCCTGTGTTGCCGTATACGCTGCATTAGCAGAAAAAGGATTTATATCCAAGGCTGCTGTTGATAGCTATGGCCAAGATTTTTCTGACTTGATGAACCATATCAGTCACAAAGTTCCAGGTGTCGAATTTTCAACAGGCTCGCTTGGTCATGGGCTCCCATTTGGGGTAGGAAAAGCCTTAGCTGCAAAAAAATTGAAGAAGACATGGCGCACCTTTGTGCTGCTTGGCGATGGCGAAATGGATGAGGGTAGCAACTGGGAAGCCTTGATGTTTGCTGCACACCATAAGCTGGACAATCTTGTTGCAATCATTGACTTCAACAACTTGCAAAGCCTGACCACTATCGAAAACACACTTGCTCTAGAACCACTGGCAGATAAATTAAGCGCATTTGGCTGCTCAGTCATTGAGATCGATGGCCATGACCATCGAGCGCTTCATGAGGCTTTTGCAAAACTGCCGGCAGAAATGGGGAAACCCACTGCCATTATTGCTCGCACAATCAAGGGGAAAGGCGTCAGCTTCATGGAAAACAGTGTCGACTGGCATTATAGAAGCCCTAACAAAGAGCAACTAGAACAAGCCTTACGCGAATTGGAGATGGTTCATGCGTAATGCTTTCATTGACGAATTAGTCACTTTAGCTGAGCAGCGGGAAAATATTGCATTAATTGTTGGCGACCTAGGTTATTCGGTAATAGAACCATTTGCAGACCGATTCCCAGATCGTTTTATTAATGCCGGGATTGCAGAGCAAAACATGATGGGGCTGGCGGCAGGAATGGCCTCGGAAGGTTATCATGTTTTCATCTACAGCATTGCCAACTTCCCGACCTTTCGCTGCGCTGAGCAGATCAGGAACGACGTCGACTACCACAACTTGCCGGTAACAATTGTGGCCGTAGGTGGTGGCCTCGCTTATGGCAATCTAGGCTATTCGCATCATGCTGTCCAAGACTATGGACTCATGCGCTTGATGCCGAATATGACCATTGCTGCCCCTGGCGATCCTATGGAAGTGCGGGCATGCATGCGCTATCTGGTGGATAACCCTGGCCCTTCTTATCTGCGCTTGGCCAAGGCAGGTGAAGCATGCTTGCATGCCACTGTACCTGAAGTTGAGCCGGGTAAATGGCTTGAGATAGTTAAAGGGCGCAAAGGAAAGACATTATTGACGACTGGGGCCCCTTTAGCCATAGCACAATCCTGGTTGCGACAAGGGCTCTACGATGGCCATTCCCTCCACTCCATGCCTCTTTGGGGGATGCAAAGTAAAACCCGACAGGTTGAGCAACTGGCGGCATGGGATGAGGTCATCACGGTAGAGGACCACATTGTTGATGGTGGCTTTGGCAGTTGGCTGGCAGAAACAGCCACGATGGGGCGCGTCCAAACCCAGATCGAAATAAGGGCACTGTCTGACAGTATCTTTGGCAAAGTAGCAAGCCAGGCAACATTAAACAGGATTGGCGGACTGGGGTGATCAAGCGTCTTTTCCACCGCATGGGCATCGACCGGGCAGTATTTCTCACTCTCTTTTCCAGAGGGTGGGTAGTACTGTCAGGCTTGGTGAGTATTTATTTTGTCGGCCGCTTCCTCACTCCTGCAGAGCAAGGATATTACTATACGTTCAACAGTCTTATCGCACTGCAAATTTTCGTTGAGCTTGGCCTAAATTATGCCATCATCCAGTTTGCCAGCCATGAAATGGCACATTTGACATGGCAAACAAATTACACGATCAATGGAAGCCCTTTGGCGAAAAGGCGCTTGCAATCATTGCTGCAATTCTCGCTTGTTTGGTTTGGAGTCGCCGCGGCACTGATGATTGCAGTGCTTTTACCTATAGGCCTGGTATTTTTTCACCAAAATAATGCTAGCCAAGAAGTTCCGAATAACGTCACAGTTGCCTGGACATTACTAGTTATTTTCGCTGCCCTCAACTTGCTGCTGACATCAACAGTTGCTCTGCTGGAAGGTTGTGGCCATGTCGCACAGGTCGCTGGCTTAAGACTGCGACAAGCAGTGATTACTGGCATATCGATCTGGCTGATATTGAGCATGCAAGGTGGTCTGTTCGCGTTATCCGCCAGTAGCGCTGCCAGCACTTTAGTTGTCTCTGCCTGGCTATGGAAACGCTACCGAGCTTTCCTGAAAGATCTGCTGTGTCACCCTACTGACCTCCCTCCCATGAATTGGCGCAAGGAAATTTGGCCATTTCATTGGCGCATCGCCGTCAGCTGGATGAGTGGTTACTTCATTACGCAGCTCTTCAACCCATTGATATTCCATTTCAGTGGGCCTGTTGCGGCAGGTCAAATGGGAATGAGCCTGCAAGTTATTGGCGCAATAAATGCAACAGCCCTTGCGTGGATTTCTACCAAAGCCCCATCCTATGGGCAACTAGTTGCAAGAAAAAAGGAAATCGAGCTAGACCAGGCCTTCAAACGCGACCTGCTCCAGTCTTCCGTCTTTTTGCTAGTATGTTTTTTGGGTTTCCTGATATCACTTCTCATATTGGGCAAGTATTTCCCGAATGTCACCAACAGGCTATTACCATATAAATTGCTTTTATTAATGGCAATCACCGGGGCGCTCTCACATATCACTTCTGCCGAGGCAGTCTATCTGCGCGCCCATAAAGAAGAGCCTTTCTTCATACTCTCCATCATCCATGGAGCTACCATATTGTCAAGCTCATTTGCGCTAATCCCGACGATGGGCCTGCCTGGCGCCGTTTACGCACAAATAATTGCCATAATTGGTGTGACATTTATCGGTGGAAATTACATTTACCTTAAAAGACGAAATTCATTCTTTTCGGTAGAGGGCTGCAGCCAAAATCAAAAGAACAGAATTTCTCAGAAAAATATTGAATCTCATTAAAGCCACCTAAAGCATGGAAGACAATAAAGAAATCGCATTCTGCATTCCGACCTATAATCGGGCCGATGTACTGAAAGAGTCCATCCCAGCCCTTATAGACATTGTAAAAGAGTGGCAAATCCCCATCTATATTTGTGACAATAAATCGACAGACAATACGGCAGAAGTCATTCAGCAACTCATGCGCGAATACAGCGCGCTGTACTACTTCTCCAATGAAGAAAACATAGGCCCAGAAAACAATACGGTTAGGGTACTCGGCTTACCGGATACAAAATACAGATGGCTACTCGGTGATCATTACAAAATAAAAGACAGGGCTACATTTCGATCTGTATACGAAAAAATCACATCCGAGGAGTCCTACGACTTTATCGTGGTAAATGCGGAGAATCGGGTACAAGACATCCCATCACAAACTTACACCAACAAAGAATCTGTAATTATCGATCTTGGCTGGCATATGACGATGCTCTCCACCCTCATTTACCATAAAGAATCGCTCAAAAAAATGGACTTTGATCGATTCGAAGGAACCCGTTTTTCACAAACATTCTCAATACTGGAATATATAAGCAAAGCCCCATTTCGCATTTACTGGCACGCTCAAGACGTCATCCATTCCTATGCCACACAGACCAGCTCGACATGGCTAAAAAATACCTGTGAAATTTTCATAAAAAACTGGTATTACGGCGTGATGTCCCTATCACCACAATATGACATTGATGCAAAAAAAATCTGCATAAGAAAACACTCAGACTATTCAAATCTTTTTAATATAAAAAGCATACTATTATTCAGCGCTCTTGGCGGGGCACGCTTCGGCGCAATACAAAAATACATCTCAATATTGCCTGACACAATAGGCATTAGGAAAACAGCAATTCTATTGGGCATCTCCCTTATCCCAAGACCAATACTTAACATCTTGTATTTAACATACAAGAGCGCCAAATCCTTGAAGAACAAAAAAACACATATTTTACCAAACGCAAGTTAATTTTCGCCACCACACCCAGATTACTTCCCCAACCAAATGCGATGCATTTAACACCAACCGAGCAGATCACTGATCAAAATTGTAAAAATGTCAACATTCACTTGCGTTTTGGATGGCGATAAAACACCATCAGCAAACATAAAAAGCAAAGCCGTACTTTCTTTGCACATATTACTTTTTACAGCAGGATGGGACCTTAGCGCCATCAATATCTCTGGGTTCAGCGTTCGGCTGGCTTGGATTTTGTTACTAGCAATCCCACTTCTTATCCCAATTGCCAAGCACAAAAAAACTGCTTTAGCCTTCATTATTCTTTTTTACTTGGTCCATGTATTCAGCTCACTCCTTAGTGACAACCCATTACAAGGATTGCTTTATTCATTTTGGATTGTTTTCACCTATCTATTTTTCCTTCACTTTGCATGTAGCGCATGTAATATATTGCAAGCACAAACTTGGAATGTCATTCTTGTTAATGGGCGCCTACAAATCTTTTTCGCATTCTTACTTTACTTGACTGGCATACAAGAAAGAGCGAATTTTATTTATTACGAGCCGTCATATATGGCAATAGCATTGATCCCATATGTTGCCACTATATTTCACCTCCGCAATATCAAAGGAATTGATGTAGCTGCATTAATCTCTTATATCATCAGCAGCCAATCTGGGAATTTCCTCGTCGTACTGCTTTTAGCTGGCCTTCTTCGTTTTCTCATGGGCGGATTGAACATGAGAAAATTGAAGTTGTTATTTTTGATATTTCTCGGTGGCTTACTTTTCACGTACTACCTCCTACACGACGAGTCAAATATTAATCATGCAACAGCCAAAGCGATTCTAACTTCAGGTGCCAGCATTGACTCGGCAATTGCGATTGCTGAACGGGGTGGAAATAGAGTGCCGCGAATGCAGGTTGCGCTTGAAATATTTTGGGAAAATCCATTTACTGGAATTGGCCCCACAAATTACATTAGCCACATAGATGGTCGTAATTTCTCACATATCACAAAGGATATACCCTGGATCGATCCAGAAGGTCAGCCGCCGACAAATGCATTTATTGAAGCCGGGGTCAATGCAGGAATTCTCGCCGTCATCCTCCTGACTGTGCCATTTTTTTATATCATAAAAAAAAACCGGCTAAGATCGCACCACAGCGATGACTCAAAAATTGTTTCCGCAGCCGGAATAATAATATTTATCATGATGAATTTAGATTCCAATTATCTTCGCGCCTATGTTTGGGTCTTTTTTGGTCTAGCCATATCCTCTCTTTCCTGGAGAATCAAGCAAAACGCCAATTGCGTAAACAATAATGCCTGACAAGTATTTCAATTAACCAGATTTAGCCAATTAGCGGCCATTGATATCAACACACGTTTCCACAATCCGAAAACCTCCTCAGCTACCTCAACCTCCTCAGATAAACTGATTATCGCCCCTCCATGATGCTAAATACATTTTCCAGAACACTTTAATACCTCGCCACTGCCAAGTAGCAATCTATATTCAATGTTATAACTTCGATGGACGGCTAGATATACGAATGGTCAGCAAAATGGATAAGGAGAGTTAAAACACTAACTGACCGAACTACTTCCCCTAACTATGGCAAATCGTATGCTGATGATGGTCCACCGATGAAAGCGGAATCGAAAGCGTTGTAAGGGAGAAATAGCGCCGCATGATGGAGGGGCGCCCACGCAAAGAAAACGGGGCCAATTCACTGGCCAATTTGACAGATGCCTATCTTGTTACGGCAAGACATCTTGAGCAAATGAACTGGCCGGCGCATGCCAGCCAGCCCTGAGGGATCAACAAGCAGATCAAAGTCGTGAAGCGATGGGCTTACAACTCTCCAGACAGCGACTGAACTTTGCAGAGAAGCAAAGCCACTTTCTGTGAAGCACCAAATTTATAGATAGTGAAGTAATGCCCTCGCTTCCTCAGAAGGGAAAGGTGGATTTACAAAACACTCCAGATAGCGCCGCATAACAGGCTGATGGCGTCGAAGTCGGATGTGGCAGGCTTTTCGTGCCAACAGACCCAAATGCATAATGAAATTGTCAAACGACACGACCGCTCTGACTGAGGGGTGGAGAGCAAGGTGGAATAGTGTTTCGATCGTGGTCTGCCCGCGCAGATCCCGGTCCACCAGGCTACCGTAGTCTCTGAGATCACCAGCCTTGTCCCGGTTAGAGCCCACATGCAGCACACAGACATTATGTTGAGCTTTCAGTTTTGCCAGCTCATCCAGCAATGCCTGCTGCTCGGCTTGGCCAATACGTAAACGGCTCGAATCCACGTAGTTGTTGAACAACACATAGGAGCAATCATCATCCAGCATGATAGGGCTGCTTGGATTCGGCCAGTAATGTGGCTCGAAGTCATCGGTTGGGATCGGAAGCCCCAGCAGGCTGGTGAGGGTCTGGGCCAGATATTGAGCAATCGGGGCGTCGATCCTGGAGTCCGCGGCGTGCACGTACAGCCGGTTCCGGTAACGTGTTTCCGCGGGATGCTGTGGCAGTGCCCACACCGGCGTAATCACCACATCGCAAGCCCGCGCCTCCTCTGGCTCGGACAGCGGATAGCCCAAACCACCAAAATAGCCGCGCATGGCCGGTATCGGGGCAAAACAAACGTCCTTGCCGGAGGCCAGCAGGGCCCGGACCATCGGCTCGTAAAACAATTGGTCTCCCAGATGTATATAGGCGGGGTCGGCCAGATCCAGCCCAATGCTGTTCCATTGCGCAGGAATGGTGCCATAAATGCCTGTTGCCAGCCGGTACCTTGGCAGAGTGAAGGTCATCCGGCCATGCATCAGCAACTTGTTGAGAAAGTAGGACATATCGGTCAGCTTTGCGGCGAGGAAAGGGGGAGATAACGCTGGATGGCATGCATCACGAGGTCGACTGACAACTCTGCCAAACAGCGAATATTCTGGCAGTTCTTGGCATAGCTATGGCCGTCGTAGCAGGGACGGCAAGCCAGGTTCTCGCCTCCCCACAGAACTTGCGTACGCAGATCCGTTTGGACTTTTTCGCTTGGATTGGTGGCACCAAACAGGGCAATACGCCGACAGCCGGCAAGACCGGCCAGATGTAAGGGTCCACTATCATGCGTAACCACCAATGCCGTTCGCTGGTACAGTGCAACCAATTGAGGAAGGCGAGTCTGAGCAATCAGGTCCAAGACTGGAAGCGTGCCAAAATAAGGTTTAACCCACTCGTCCTGCGGCCCCCCGGTCAAGACCACCGGGATGCTGGCAGCCAACAGCCGTTGTGCCAGCTCCACATAATGCTCAACCGGCCAGCGACGATGGCGATCATCGCTCACCGTATTACGTGCCCCGCCAGGAGCCAGCGCAACCCAAGCTTGGCCAGGGAGTCGCTCTGCAATATCTGGCGTCAAGGCAAGGCGTTGCTCAAGGATATAGGGGAGGCTGGAGGGAATCGAATCATCGTCCCGGCCATGGTATAGCCGCAGGTACTCGTTCGCATGCAATCTACCAGGAACTGGCAGCAGTCGCTTGCCATAGGTGTGCCAGCTATCGACGCGTACCGCCCTGACCAGCCGAGCAAACACTCGATACCGTGCGTCGCCGTGGCCAATCATCACCCTGTCTACCCGACGCCAGCGCAAGCGCACAGCAGTATCGAGGACGGCACCAAGCTTTTTCAAGACTGAACCACGGTACAACGCCTGCTCATCCACCGGCACTAGCTCATCTATTTCCGGGATCAGTTCCGCCAGAGGCAATAGGCCCTTACCCACAATAAGGGTAATATAAGCATCAGGGTGATCCTGCCGTGCCTGCCGAATTGTTGGCAGCATCATGATCAAGTCACCGATCGCACCGATCTTGACAAATAGCAGGCGTAGAAACTGCGATGCACTCATCGAGATTGATAGTCCTGATTAGGATTCCACATTAGCGTCAACACTCTCCATGCCCTAGAAAACTCTCCACGGAGCAGTCTCTTGATAATAGGAAGGGTAGTCGCCAGCCAGACGAATGGGTAATAATGAGGAAAATGCTTTCGGCCAAATAAAAGCCGATTACGCATACCATAGAAATCCGCTAATGGTGATTGGCGCTTGCCAAATCTTGACCCAGCCTTCGTAGAGGCTCCTTCTTTATGAAACACAATGCTCTTGGTAGCCGTCCCAATCTGGAAATGTTTCTTTCCCCGCACAGCCCAATCATTCTCTTCATAATACAGAAAATATGACTCATCCATCATGCCAACTTTCTCCAGAAAATCGCGCGACACCAGCATAGAGGCCCCAACAACATAATCCAGCCCCCCCTTTTCATACTCTTCAAGAGAAATATGACCCGAGGTGCCGAGCCAACGCTGATAGCGCCCACCCGCAGCCTGTATTTTGTCTGGAGAGTGATAGTAATAAAGCAGTGATCCGCATAACCCCATATCTGGATGGGCAGACATTTCATCAAGAAGATTTCGCAGCGTGTCTGGGCAGGCAATGGTGTCGTTATTCAATAGCCAGACATGAGTACATGCTTTATCCTGCAAGGCCAATTTGATTCCTGTATTACAGCCTCCTGCAAACCCACGGTTGGCACCTGTTCTCAATATTGTCAGCCTGCAGTCAGGCTTTTGGATCGCGGGATAATCCTGGATTTGAAAATCTATCGGCTTATCGACAGGCGGCATAATCCATTGCTTCATGGAAGAGGATTCTGCAATAGCGCAGACTTTTCCTTTTACCCATTCGGAAATAATTTCAACTGACCCATCTTCTGATTGATTGTCACAAACAATCACACGAAATCTTGGACAATCAAGCCTGAGGACTGATTCTAAGCACTCAATTGTATCCCCCCAGTTATTCCAATTCAAAACAACAATATAAGTCAATGATTCACGATGCATTATTATAAAACCCCTAGGAATACCATGGGCGCCATGCAATTCTGAACATTGCAGCAATCCAATGAAATAATGCCATATTAAGTCAGCACAGAGTGACGTGACAGGAATTGCAATTCACTTTATATGGTCAGTGACTTCACAAACCTCAAAATGGTTGAGCATGAGAATCATGCCATATACTCTTACCCACTTCCTGGGGGAAAGGTAGCGTACGCTTTTCTTTCTGTTAATAAAACCAACTACGCCAACTGCTATTTGGCTTTACAAAAACAGTTCTTCGTAACTCACGCTGGCTGTGCCGAATTTTCCTACCACAATACTGCCTGCCCGGTTGGCAATTGGTACGGCTTCGTTCAGCTTCAAGCCACAGGCCAACATCGCCGCTAGAGCGGCAATCACGGTGTCGCCGGCCCCTGTAACGTCGAACACCTCGCGTGCCTGAGCCGCCACATGCAAGTGTCCCCACTGGTCGAACAACGACATGCCTTCTTCCGAGCGAGTAAGCAACACCCCCTCCAACCCTAGTTGCTCGCGAAGTGCAAAGGCACGCCGGTGCAGTGTGGTCTCATCTGCCCAAGCCCCGACCACCTGCGCCAGTTCAGCTCGATTTGGTGTAATCACACTTGCGCCGGCATAACGCGCGTAGTCGCTTCCCTTGGGGTCTACCAGCACCGGCTTGCCGGCTTCACGTGCCAACTCAATCATGCGCGGGATATGTGTTAGCCCCCCCTTCCCATAGTCCGAAAACAACACAACGTCGTGCTCGATCAAGGCGCGCTCATAGTCAGCCAGCATCTGGGCTAACACTTCATGGTCCGGCATATTCTCGAAGTCTACGCGGATGAGTTGCTGCGAGCGGCCGATAATGCGCAGTTTGACAATAGTGTGGAGTTGTGGATCACTTCCCAAAAGCGCATTCACACCTTCGTGTTCAAGAAGGTACCGCAGTTTATGTGCGGGCTCGTCGTCACCCACAACGGTGAGCAAGGTGGCTTGGGCGCCAAGCTTCTTGACATTGAGCGCCACGTTCGCTGCGCCGCCCAAGCGCTCCTCTTTCCGAGCGACACGAACCACCGGTACAGGTGCTTCCGGCGAGATGCGCTCCACTTCACCGTACCAATAACGATCCAGCATGGCATCGCCGACCACCAAGATACGGCAATTGGCAAGGTCATTTCTTGTTGGCTTCAAAGCATGTCCTTTTAATCAAGCGTACCCGAGAAGCTCTTCAACCATGCCACAAAGAGTATGACCGATAAAAATATGGGCCTCTTGTATGCGGGCTGTCGTGTTGCTGGGTATGACTATGGCGAGATCGCACATGCCTAGAAGAGTCCCCCCATCCTTACCCAGCAGCCCAATGCTTCGGATGCCCATTGCACGAGCAGCCTTCACCGCCTCCATCACGTTCTTGGAGTTACCTGATGTGGATATCGCCAACAAGCAGTCACCCTCGCGGCCAAGACCTAGGACTTGGCGAGCAAATACCTCGTCATACGAATAATCGTTGGAAATGCAGGTCAGCGCAGATGAATCGGTGGTCAGCGCCATGGCGGCCAGCGGAACTCGATCCTTGACAAAACGACCAGTCAGCTCTGCTGCAATATGCTGGCTATCCGCTGCGGAACCGCCATTGCCACATAACATCAGTTTATTGCCTGATTTCAAGGTGCTGGCGATCATCTCCCCAGCTTGCAATACCGATGATGAAAGAGACGAGATACGCGAGAACAGCTCGATGTGTTCTTCAAGATTGCGCTGAATAGTAGAAATCATCAGTACTCCAGAAAAGGCGTTAATCGGTCTTAAAGCTTATAGTACCGTTATCGGTGTACCCACTACACCGAGCTTTCACCAAACTCTTTGCATCCAACCTGCCAAGCTGCCTCAGCCACGGCCTATTTACAGTGGCTTTTCTAATACAGGGCAGGCCATACCAACGTTAGGATGCATCACTAATTTCCTTGCCATGCGTTTTTAACTTCATGCCAGCGGCTGCTTCCGGCCTCCTGACTCTTGCGCATGTGTTCGCGCACCAGCCCCAGTAGCACTCCCACAAAGAAGCCACCCAGCAGCCCCATGGCGACGATCTGGGCACGCTTGGGCTTGGACTTCCAGTCCGGAGGTGTGGCCTTGTCCAGTACCTGGATGGTAGAGCTATCGCGAGACTCTTCCAGCTTGGCCACTTCGAACTGTTTGGCCAAAAGCTCGAACATGGTTTCGTAATACTTGACGTCGCGCAGCGCCCGAATGTATTCCAACCCGGTTTGCGGCACTTTGCCGGTGGGTACCATGAAGTCGCCCACTTCGGGTTGGCCCTGTTCCAGTTTGGCCAGTTGCTGTTTCAGGCCAGCAATTTCCTGTTGGGTACGCTGATAGTTGGGGTTCTGCTCGGTGGCAAAACTCTTCATTGCCGCCAGTTGGACTTCTTTGGCCGCAATGGTTGCCTTGAGCTGAGCCGCATTGGAAATAATGGCCTGAATCTGCCCCTCCGGCTGCAGCATGCCCGTTTTTTCCTGGGTCTTCTTGAGATTGATCTCTGCCTGGGCCAGATCGTCCTTGACCTGCTTCAACTGTTTCTCATAGAACAGCCTGCGCTGTGCAGCATCGGTTACGGCCAGGGTCTGCGTCAGCTTCTTTAGCTCGTCCACATAGGCATTGGCGAGTTTGGCGGCAAAGACCGGGTCTTTGTCGTCCACACTGATGCTGATCAGCCCATCCTTGCCGCTGTTGATCTTGCTAACACCTTCCAAGGCCTTGCGGGTGGCGACCATGCTGTCGGTCTCATAGCGCTCCTGCAGCTTGAACTGCTTGATCAAGTTGTCGGCTACGGTATCGCTTTGCATCATCCCGACATACAGATCATTGGGGTTCTTGATGCCAGCCAAGCCGCCTGCGGCCCCTGCCAACGCACCAAGCTGGCCAAGAGCGGCGCTAATCCCGGAAGACTGTTGCTGCGGCGGTAAAATACGCGCCGTAGAGGTAAAGATGGGCGTCATCAGCAGGCTGGCCGCCAAGGCCAAGGCACCAACGCCCACCGTGCAGCCGATGAGCCAGTTTTTTTGCCGAGCCAGGGCGACGACGATGCCCATCAGATCGATTTCGTCGTCCTGAGGTGTTGCTGGTTGCGTGTTGTGTTCAGACATGTTGCGTATCCGTGCTGATGGCTGCCGTGCACACGGCCGCCGAACGTGTGATCAGTCTTTCAATACCTTGAGGCCAGCAGCACCCAAGCCGAACTGGTACAGGATCGAGGTCCACTCTTTGAGAGACTGAGTCCAGCTGCTGCGCTCGATCTTCTCCGGCAGCACGACAGCGTCACCAGGATTGACTTGTTGCCCACCGAGGCGAGAGAACCAGCCCGCACTGTTGACACTACGCACCGTGCCGTCGGCACGGAGCACGTACATCTCCGACTTGTCACCACTTTGAGTAGGACCGCCCGCCAGAGCCAGATAGTCGTTGATGCTACGGCCCGGTTTGTAGATAAACGTGTTTTGTTGGTATACCGACCCCAGCACGTCTACCGTGCCCGGCACCCTCGGCACGTAGATGCTGTCGCCATCCTGCAGCACCAGATCGGGCAGGTTCTTGATGCCGGCGTTGGCGTCATCCAGTTCCAGCACGATACGGCCACTGGCTTTTACCGAGCGCATCTTGTTTACCAGACGTTGCTGGCGCTCCAGTTCTGCTGCTGTGGTTGCCGCTAGGTCCTTGTCGGTCGTGCCGGCCATTCTTTGCGTGGCCGCCGCCTGAATTTCTTTTTCGAAACGATCGGCGATTTCATCCAACTTGGCTTGTTGCTGGGCCCGAACACTCTCTCGGTTAACGCTCATGGCAAATACGTAGCCGTTGTCGGTCACTCCTCCCAAGCGGGCCAGGAGTTCACGCAGGGTTTCCCCCTTTTGGATCTGGAACACGCCTGTGCTGCGCACTTCGCCGGCAACCTTGACGAATTCACGCTGCTTTTGTGCTTCTACCGGTACGGTCCCCGGTGCCACGATGCGCACCACATCTGCCGATGAGAGCGGCAGCGTGGCCAGCTTGCCGCGGATATCCGTGGCGGTGCCTCTGAACTCGGCCACGGTCTGATAACGGTTATCGACGCTCTTCTCGACAATGACTTCACGCTGCGGAGAAGAGGACAAAAAGCCCCCCGCCCATTCCACGGCATCGGCCAGCGAGGTCTTGTCTTTCAGTTCGAACACGGCGGGGCGCTTTACATCTCCCACGATGGCGACTTGCGGGCCCACCGGCGGAATGTAAACCACGTCTCCATCCTGCAGGGCGATATCCTTGCTCTTGTCGCCACGGGCCAGCATGTCATAGAGGTCAAACGTGGTGACGATGTCCCCGCCCCGCTTGACCTGGATGGCGCGCATGGAGCCCGAACCGGAAGGACCTCCCGAGCTGAAGAGCGCATTGAGCAGCGTACTCATCGAGCTGAGTGTATAGGTACCGGGGCGCACGGCGTGACCGACGACGTAAATCTGTACCGAGCGGGTCTGCGCCACACTGACAGTCAGATCGAAGTTGGTGAAGACCCGGCTGATGGCTTTCTTAAGATACCCCTGCAAATCGCGGTATTTGATGCCCGCCACCTTGATCGACCCCACACTGGGCAGGTAGATGCTGCCGTTGCGGTCTACGGTGCTGGTGATGTCGATATCCACCATGCCCCAGCCGCGAAGCTGGATCTCGTCGCCAGGGCCGATCAGATAATCACCATTGACCTGGGTTGCATCCAACGGTGCGAAGGTGGACAAGGCACTCCGGAACAGTTCCTGGCCAAAGACCGGCAGTTCCGCTCCTGCCACATTCTTGGTGAAATCGACGAACGGGCTCTTCTGACGAGCGATGATTTCTGCTTGGCTCAGCAGAGGCGCCTGGGGCTGAGCGGTCTTGACGGCTTGTTGTGCCGGCACAGACAACATCGGCAGCCCTTCTTGAGAAGCGAATGCTTGCGGGCTGGCTTGTGTGGCCGCGCCAGCGGACTGGACCAGTAACAGGCAAGAGGAACCTGCAATCAGCAGCTTTCTGGCAAACCGTTGTTGGTGCATTTAAAAACCTTGTCTAGAAAATGATAAAAAGAAGACATACGCATGTGGTCTAATAGCGGGCCTTGATGGTAACCCCGGCCTTATCCCGACCAAAATCGAACAACGCCTGGTAGCGGCTATTGTGACGTTGAGCAGTCCACAACCATTGACCCGTCGCATAACCGAGCAGACCCCCTGCAACCGTGTCCGAGAGCCAATGCTTGCGCCCGGCGGTACGGCCCAAGGAGGCCGCAGCGGCCACGCCATAGAGCCATGGGGCATCGTATTCGCTGGCAAACGGAGTCAACGCGGCAAACGTCACGGCGGCATGGTTGGACGGGAACGAGCTGTCCTGGCGGGATGTGCCGTCGGACACACTGCTCCAGTGCCCATTATTGTCTTCAGGACGGCTACGCCCCACGGCCTGCTTCAGCAATATGCTGCCTGCTCCAGCCACCAAGGCCGATTGCAGGCTGATGAAGCCGGTATTTTGCAAACGGGTATCCCCCAGAGCGAGGGCCATGCCGGCACCACCGACGGCTAGCCAGGGAGCTGCTTTGCCGAAATTGTTCCATGCTTTCAGCACGCTGCTGTCCTGCCGCCGCGAGACCAGATCGTCCCACCTCTTGTCGGACAATGAGGCCAAGCCGATTGCCCCGCCTGCCAGCAAAGCGCCTTTGGCCAAAGGCGCCAGTTCCGGGAAGGCACTGGCCGAGTCATCCAGCCGCAGCTTGATGTTTGGCCATGGGTTAAAGCGCTCGATCGGTCGATTGATGGCGGGGTGTTCACTCTCGGACGGGTGCTCGGCAAAGTTGCCGAGTCCGTCGAATGCCTGCACCTGCTGTTCGTCACCCTCGACAATGCCATACAGATCGCCTGGGCTCGCCACCATCTGGCCCACGTCCCGCGTCCACGGGGAAATGGAAAAATTCCCCTTGGAGCGGGAGTCAACAGTCAGCATGGCATCGAGTGGAATCGAGAAGAAAATGCCTTTGTCGTGATAGGGCGAGGCGGGTGTTCCTGGATTGGTAATATCGTTGCCATTGGTACGAGTGTACCAAGCACCGATTTCCACTCCCGACCGGAAACGCCGCTTGAACTCGAGCCGAGCACCATTATCCTTGGCCAGGAAGCGGCCGACACGCAACGTGGCCGTGGTGCCGTAAGGCAGGCGGTAATGCAGCGAGGCCAGCGACGTTACCGTCTTGTAATCCCGCATGCCAAACCAGCCATCGACATCCCTCTGCCGGACAGCATCCACGCTGAGATCAGCCGCCCAGCGCTTGCCCGGTGGCACATACAATACCTGCCCACCAACACCGCCAAACATTTCTTCATAGAAGCCTCCTGAGAGACGGGCGTACCAGTTGGTTGCCGGTTTGTAGTACTGGTTGAGCACGGCCTTGAACAGTTTGACCCTGTTGCCTCTCTTGTACTCGGCAACGTCGGAACGCACATGGGGCAACAGGCTGTTGGATGATTGTTTCACGTCACTGACATCTTCCACGACCGTGGCGCCAATACCGGTATTCAGGTAAAGCCCCTCGCCCAACCGTCGATCGATATTGCTAGCCAGGCTGAGGTCGTAATGCAGGGCACCGCTGGGATCGTTGAAGTAGAACGCCAGCTTGGGGGCGATCTTGAAACGGTTGAGCAGCGAATCCTTCTGTCGCAGTTGAACGATGTCCCCGTCCTCAGAGAGCAGGACGGACAACCCGGCATCGTCGGACAAGCCAGCGGCAAGGGCGCCATTGTCACCGCCATGGGCGATACGGTCATGCGGGTCAGCGGAGCGGACCAGCACAAATACCCTGAAACGTTCGCGGCTGATCTTGCCTGCCAGATAATCGTGCAAGGCCGCCATGTCGAAGAACTCATAGGTGGCAACGGGCAGGTCCAGCTCGGTATAGGTGACCTTGATGGTGCGCGTTTCGCGCGGCGCGTAATAGAGCGCCGTACGCACGGCGCGCCCCACGGCACGCCCGACATCGGAGATGCGGCTGTTGCCCAGATTCAGCGTGAGCGTGCCGCGACGGTAGGCAATGCTGACCAGGGTGTAGTCCTGCTTTTGCAGCACTCTTTGCAGTGCCTGGGCGTGCTCCGGGTTGCTGCGCCACTCTTCGGCACTGGGGCGGACAGGAATCTCTTTCGGCGCGTAATAAGACGGTTCTTGGATCTTGGGCACGAATTCCCGCTCATTGAGCGGGATATTCACCATGGCATTGAGGCTGCTGTGGCTGCGCTGATAGGCCGCCTGCATGGAAAGCCAGCCCCAGCGGTATTCCAACCCGGCCTTGACGCCGGAAGTACGCTCTTTGGCAAAGGTTTCACTGGCGCGGAAGTCTTTTTGATAATCGTTGGCGTCGTACTCGGCCAGTAGCGCCCAGTTCGGGTACTGTGATGGGGTCCAGCGCACCCCGGCAAAGGGGCCCTCTATGCGGTTGGTGCCGACGCCGACTGTCGCCTCCACGTCGCTCAGTTTCTTGCTGGCGGCAACATACTCTCCACGGAACAGACCGGTACCAAACAAATCGGTGCGGCCAACGGCAATGGCCGGGGTGTATTCGCCCTCCGGCAGCAATTGCAGCTTGGCATCGAACACTTTGTCTTTGTAACGGCCGTAGTTGCCACCGTATTGTTGGTCGTCAAAGCCGGCAACGCCAGCAACACCCACGTAGCGGGCCGTCACTTGCAAGGGCGACAGAATGGTGGCGGACGTCCACAATGAACTATAAGGCTTATCGTAGCTGTAACCGATGCTCCAGGTGCCATCTTCCCCGGTATAGGCGCTGGGCATGTTGATATAGCCATCCTGACCGGACAGGTTTGGGGCGCCAAAAGCGAGGCTGCAGACCAGGAAGGGAGTGCTGCTGCTCAGGAGAGCAAAGGATTTAGACACAATGTTTTTTGGAGACGGACAGAGAAAGGCCAGATGCCCGTGCAAGCAACATCTGGCCTTGTTCAAACCACTTCACGATTAGTGGTGGCTGGTGGAGGAGTGGGAAGTCGACGAATCGGAGTTCGAAGCAGCCGCCACGGCAGCAGCCACACCGGCGCCGATAGCCGCGATGGTGCCAACGGACAGACCAGCAGCAGCAGTAACGCCAGCGGCGCCCGCAGCCGCAGCAGTGGTACCAGCAGCAGCGCCAGCGGCACCAGCAGCGGCACCACTACCAGCAGCAGCACCAGATTGGGCGCCTGCGGCGATCGGGGCAACTTCAGCAGCCAAAACTTGACCTGCGAGCAGGCTGGACATCAGAACCAACATCAGGGATTTTTTCATCTTAAGAGCTCCATTTCTTGCAGATACTGATACATAGGCATGACCACGCCTGGCGAACTACCTTCAAGAACAACGTAGGGCGATACAGTATAGCCATCGTCATATTATCAGAAAATCACAAAGCCATTAAATATGGCAGTGATCTATTCATAGTGCACTACGAACGACAATTGCCTTGACATAAACTGTTTAAACTTGGTACTGATACATGGCATTGTCACAAGCTATTGTTACAGAACGGCAATCACCTTCCACAAACCATCAAGAAGCCGGCGACCTATAACACACCCCTACTCCCGATGGAGAATGTTTGTAATCCCAGTCAAGCAGCCACCAGCCATGAAGCAAGGATTAGGCCATATGTTGACATCTGGATCTTAGGGAGCCCATGCGATGTTTTAGAAATCGGCTACGCAGTGCAGTTGTTGATAAAAAAAACCCGCCTTTCGGCGGGTTATAAGCTAGGTCGAACATTCTTTTTCTTACCAAACCTGCAGGTACTCCAGCATGCCTTCGGCAGCCTGGCGGCCTTCGTAAACGGCGCGGACGACGAGGTCGGCGCCACGCACCTGGTCGCCTCCGGCGAAGATCCTGGCGTTGCTGGTCTGGTACTTGTACTTGGCACGGCCGGAGGCCAGGGTGCGGCCGCGTTCGTCCACCTTGATGGAGTGGCGCTCGAACCAGTCGGCGGCTTCGGCCTGGAAGCCGAAGGCGATGACGACGTGGTCGCACTCGATGATTTCTTCGCTGCCCGGCACGATTTCTGCGCTGCGACGGCCCTTGGCGTCCGGCGCGCCGAGGCGGGTTTCGGCCAGCTTGAGGCGCAGGCTGCCGTCGGCGGCTTGCTCGATGCCCAGCGGCTGGCGGTTCCACAGGAACTCGACGCCCTCTTCCTTGGCGTTGGCGACTTCGCGCTTGGAACCCGGCATGTTGGCTTCGTCGCGGCGATAGGCGCAGATCACGCGCTCGGCGCCCTGGCGGATGGAGGTGCGGTTGCAGTCCATGGCGGTATCGCCGCCGCCCAGCACCACCACGCGCTTGTCCTTCATCGACAGCGGGGTCTCATCGGCCGGCAGCGTGCCCAGGTGCTGGCGCACGTTGTTGATCAGGAACGGCAGGGCCTCCAGCACGCCCGGCAGGCTTTCGCCATCGAAACCGCCCTTCATGTACTTGTAGGCGCCCATGCCCATGAACACGGCGTCGTACTGTTCCAGCAGTTCTTCGATCTGGATGTCACGGCCGATTTCGGTGTTGAGGCGGAATTCGACACCCATGCCTTCCATGATCTCGCGGCGACGCTTGACCACGGTTTTTTCCAGCTTGAATTCGGGGATGCCGAAAGTCAGCAGGCCGCCGATTTCCTCGTAGCGGTCGAACACCACCGGCTTGACGCCGTTGCGCACCAGCACGTCGGCACAGCCGAGACCAGCCGGACCGGCACCGATGACGGCGACTTTCTTGTCGGTCCACACGACCTTGGACATATCAGGGCGCCAACCGGCCTTGTAGGCTTCGTCGGTGATGTATTTCTCGATGGAGCCGATGGTCACGCCGCCGAAACCGCCCTGTTCGAGGGTGCAGGCGCCTTCGCACAGGCGGTCTTGCGGACAGACGCGGCCGCAGATTTCCGGCAGGCTGTTGGTCTTGTGGGAGAGTTCCGCCGCTTCGAACAGGCGGCCTTCGTTGACCATCTTCAGCCAGTTGGGGATGAAGTTGTGTACTGGGCATTCCCATTCGCAGTAGGGGTTGCCGCAGGACAGGCAGCGCCCGGCCTGTTCGGCCGCATCGGCGCTGTTCAGCGGCCGGTAGATTTCCTTGAATTCGATCTTGCGCACCTCGGCTTGAACCTTGTCGCCGGGGTTGCGCGTGAGCGTCATGAACTGGAATACGTCACCCATGGTGGCTTCCTCTTGCCGGGGCAAGGCGTGCTGCTGCACGCCGCCCGCTAACTATCATATCTGTGTGATTCAGTGCTGCTGCCGAAGAGGGTGGGGCCACGCCCCACCCGGAATCAATCCTTCAGCAGGCTATCGAGCTTGGCGGCCTTCGGCTTGACCAGCCAGAAGTAGTCGACATAGTCGTCGAAGTTTTCCAGCATGTTGCGGCCGATATCGGAGCCGGTGTATTCGACGTGCTTGGCCAGCTTGTCGAGCAGGAAGGCACGGTACATACCCATGGCTTCGCCGTTGATCAAGTGGATGTCGATCAGCTCGTTGTTGTAGCGGTAGGCGAAGCGCTCGTTCGGGTCGTAGACGAAGGCGAAGCCCCCGGTCATGCCGGCACCGAAGTTGTAGCCGGTTTCGCCCAGCGAAATCACGCAACCGCCGGTCATGTATTCGCAGCAGTGGTCGCCCGCACCTTCGATCACGGCCAGCGCGCCGGAGTTACGCACCCCGAAACGCTCGCCGGCGATGCCGGAGGCGTACAGCTGGCCACCGGTGGCACCATACAGGCAGGTGTTGCCGATGATGATCGACTCGTGCGACTTGTACGCCGCGCCTTTCGGCGGATAGACCACCACGCGGCCACCGGCCATGCCCTTGCCGACGTAATCGTTGGCATCGCCTTCCACTTCCAGGTGCAGGCCCGAGGCGTTCCACACACCGAAGCTCTGGCCGGCCGAGCCGGTGAACTTGACGGTCAGGCAGCCTTCCGGCAGGCCGGCGGCACCGTGTACCTTGGCGATTTCGCCGGACAGGCGGGCGCCGATGGAGCGATGGATGTTCTCGATCGGGTATTCCAGGCGCAGCATCTGCTTGGACTGGATCGCCGGCAGGGCATCCTTGAGGATGGCTTCGGCCAGTTCGCCCTTGTCGAACGAGGGGTTGCGGTCATCGATGCAGAAGCGCGGTTCGCTGTCCGGGATGGTGCCCTGGTTGAGCAGCGGCGACAGGTCGAGACGCTGCTGGCGCTCGCTTTCGCCCGGCAGCAGGTCCATCAGGTCCATGCGGCCGATCAGTTCTTCCATGCTGCGCACGCCAAGCTTGGCCATCCATTCGCGGGTTTCGCGGGCGATGAACAGGAAGTAGTTCATCACCATTTCCGGCAGGCCGATGAAGTACTTGGAGCGCAGCTTCATTTCCTGCGTGGCGACGCCGGTGGCACAGTTGTTCAGGTGGCAGATACGGAGGTATTTGCAACCCAGCGCCACCATCGGGCCGGTACCGAAACCGAACGATTCGGCGCCCAGGATGGCGGCCTTGACCACGTCGAGGCCGGTCTTCAGGCCGCCGTCGGTCTGAACCCGCACCCGGCCGCGCAGGCCGTTGGCGCGCAGTACTTGCTGGGCTTCGGAGAGGCCCAGTTCCCACGGGGTGCCGGCGTACTTGACCGAGGTCAGCGGGCTGGCGCCGGTGCCGCCGTCGTAGCCGGAGATGGTGATCAAATCGGCGTAGGCCTTGGCCACGCCGGCGGCGATGGTGCCGACACCCGGCTCGGCCACCAGCTTCACCGACACCAGCGCCTCGGGGTTGACCTGCTTCAGGTCGAAGATCAGCTGCGCCAGGTCTTCGATCGAGTAGATGTCATGGTGTGGCGGCGGCGAGATCAGGCTGATGCCCGGCTTGGAGTGGCGCAGCTTGGCGATCAGCGGCGACACCTTGTCGCCCGGCAGCTGGCCACCCTCGCCCGGCTTGGCACCCTGGGCGATCTTGATCTGCAGCACCTCGGCGTTGACCAGGTAGTGCGGGGTGACGCCGAAACGGCCGGACGCCACCTGCTTGATCTTGGACATTTTCTCGGTGCCGTAGCGCGAGTGGTCTTCCCCGCCTTCACCGGAGTTGGAGCGGCCGCCGAGGCGGTTCATGGCGGTGGCCAGCGCCTCGTGCGCTTCCGGCGACAGCGCGCCCAGCGACATGCCGGCGGAGTCGAAGCGCTTGACGATGGACTCAATCGACTCCACTTCGTCGAGCGGGATCGGGTTGTCGGCCAGCTTCAGCTGCATCAGGTCGCGGATCATCGCCACCGGGCGCTCGTTGACCAGCTCGGCGTACTTCAGATAGGCGTTGTAGTCGTCGTTCTGCACCGCCTTCTGCAGTTGCATCACCACGTCCGGGTTGTAGGCGTGGTATTCCTCGCCATGCACGTACTTCAACAGACCGCCCTGGGTGATCGGGCGCATCGGGTTGAAGGCCAGGCGCACCAGCTTCCGCTGGTCGTCTTCGAAATCGTCGAAGTTGGCGCCGGAGACGCGGCTCACCGTGCCTTTCAGGCACAGTTCGACGACTTCTTCGTGAATGCCGACGGCTTCGAACAGCTGCGCACCGCGGTAGGAGGCGACGGTCGAGATACCCATCTTCGACAGCACCTTCAACAGTCCCTTGTTGATGCCCTTGCGGTAGTGCTGCAGTGCTTCGTTGGTTTTCAGCGCCACCTCGCCCGACTGCACCAGCTCGGCGATGATCTGGTAGGCCAGGTAGGGGTAGACGGCGGTTGCGCCGTAGCCGAGCAGACAGGCGATCTGGTGGGCGTCACGCGCGGTGCCGGTTTCCACCACGATATTGCTCTTGCAGCGCAGGCCGGCGTCGATCAACGCGTGGTGCACCGCACCGGTGGCGAACAGCGCGTGAATCGGCAGACGGTTTTCGCTGATGGTGCGGTCGGACAGCACCACCACCACGGTGCCTTCGCGCACGGCGTCCACCACGTGCTGGCAGAGCCGCTCGATGGCGTCTTTCAGGCCGCCTTCGGACGGGTCGTAGCAGAGGTCGAAGGAGGTCGACTTGAGGTAGGGTTCCGGACGCGTGGTGACGCGCACGAATTTCTCGTGCGACAGCACCGGCGAGCGCACTTCGAGACGCTTGGCGTGCTCGGCGCTCTCTTCGAACATGTTGCGCTCGGGACCGAACACGGTGTTGAGCGACATCACCACCGCTTCGCGGATCGGGTCGATCGGCGGGTTGGTCACCTGGGCGAACTGCTGGCGCAGGTAGTCGAACGGCGAGCGGACCTTCTGCGACAGCACGGCCATCGGGGTGTCATCGCCCATCGAACCGATGGCTTCCTGAGCGTCGTCGGCCAGCACGCGAAGCACCTGGTCGCGCTCTTCGAAGCTGACGTTGAACAGCTTCTGGTATTTGAGCAGTTCGTCCTTCGGCATCGCCTCCAGCGCGGAGTCGTCCTCGATCGACAGCTCGAGGTACTTGCCGCTGTCCTTGATCCACTGACGGTACGGCTTGGCGCTCTTCAGCTGGGCGTCGATGTCTTCCGGCATCAGGAGCTCGCCGGTGGAGAGGTCGGCGGCGAACAGCTGACCCGGCTTGACGCGGCCCTTACGCACGACTTCTTCCGGCTTGTAGTCCCACACGCCGACTTCGGAGGCGATGGTGAGGATGTTGTCGCGGGTCAGCACCCAGCGCGCCGGACGCAGGCCGTTGCGGTCCAGCAGACAGGCGGCGTAGCGGCCGTCGGTCAGCACGATGCCGGCCGGGCCGTCCCACGGCTCCATGTGCATCGAGTTGAATTCGTAGAAGGCGCGCAGGTCCTTGTCGGTGGAGTCGACGTTCTGCCAGGCCGGCGGCACCAGGAGGCGCAGGGCGCGGAACAGCGGGATGCCGCCCATCAGCAGGCCTTCGAGCATGTTGTCGAGGCTCATCGAGTCGGAGCCGTCGGTCTGCACGATCGGGCGGATGGCGTCCATGTCGAGGTGCGGCGTCGACATGATGCGCTCGCGCGCGCGCGACCAGTAGCGGTTGCCCTGTACCGTGTTGATCTCGCCGTTGTGGGCGAGGAAGCGGAACGGCTGCGCCAGCTTCCACTGCGGCCAGGTGTTGGTGGAGAAGCGCTGGTGGAACACCGCGAGGCTGGCTTCGAAACGCTCGTCCTGCAGGTCGAGGAAGAACTTCGGCAGGTTTTCCGGCGTCACCAGACCCTTGTAGGACAGAGTGTGCGGCGACAGGGTCGGCAGGTAGAAATAGCCGTCTTCGGCCTTGTTGGCTTTTTCGGTCTGGCGGCGCGCCATGTAGAGGCGGCGCTGGAACGTGGTATCGTCCATGCCGAACGGGCAGTTGACGAACACCTGCACGATGGCGGGCAGGGTCTTGATGGCGTATTCGCCACAGGCGGACACGTCCACCGGCACGGTGCGGAAGCCGGCGACTTCGAGCTCCTGCGTTTCGAGGAATTCTTTCAGACGGCGCAGGCTGCGTTGGCCCTGCTCCTGCTCCGGATGATGGAACACCAAGCCCGCGGCGTAGCTCGCCTTGAGGGCGATGCCGGCCTCGTGCGCGGCTTCACGCAGGAAACCGTCCGGCTTACGGAACAACAGGCCGCAACCATCACCCGATTTGCCGTCGGCAGCCACCGCACCGCGGTGAGTCAACTTGGCGAGCGAGGAAATTGCGGTCTGCACCAGCCAGTGGCTCGGTTTGTCCTCCAATTGGGCGATCAAACCAAAACCACAGCTATCCTGCTCGAAATCCGGGCGATACAAAGTGCCCTGCAGCCATTGCTGTCTTTCCATACCGTCTACCTGATTATAATGTGAAGCGAATGTCTTTGATTCTAAGGTCAAGCCGCGCCCTCCTGCAACCGCTTTTTGTGCGCCGAACAATGGCTTTTAAATCAAATACTTACGACAAATTTTTGGACGAAAAAATCGAGAATTCCGGAATTTTTTAAAGAATTATTTTTCATCTTTGTGACACCGAATTTCATATAAACGACACGGAAAGCACCATTTTGGTGCTTGACTTGGTGCATATGCATCACCTTGGTTCACGCCATGTCGGACAATATACAAACCGGCCATGCCCAACTCTAAACCCTCGCCTGCCGCGCTGGATTTCGTCCGGCAACTGGCCGACCAGGCATTCGCCCGTTCGGCGGGCGCGCCGTTGATCAATGGCAACACCATTGACCTGCTTTTCGATAGCCGCGAGAACTTTCCAGCCTGGGAAACGGCACTGTCGCAAGCCTGCGATTCCATCCTGATCGAAACGTACATCTTCGCCGACGACGCCTTCGGTCATCGCGTGCGGGAAATCCTCGCAGAGCAGGCCACCAAGGGCGTTCAGGTGCGCTTGCTGGTCGACTGGCTGGGCAGCTGGAAGGCGCATATGCGCGGCTTCTTCAAGCCCTTGCTGGCCGCCGGAGCCGAGGTGCGGATCTACAACCGCCCCAGTCTGTCGGGCGGCAGTCCGCTGGGACGCAACCACCGCAAGCTGATCATCGTCGACGGCGCGGTGGCCTTCATTTCCGGGTTGGGCATCAGTTCGCGTTGGGAGGGGAAACCGGACAAAGGCGGGGAGCCGTGGCGCGATACTGGTGCACGGCTCTGCGGTCCGGTGCTGCAGGACGCCATCGATGCCTTCGCCGACAGCTGGGCCAGTTGCGGCGAGGGGTTGGACGAGAGCCTGCGCCAGGCGCGCCTGAACACGAGCCGGGGCAAAGTGGCGGCGCGGCTGATCGCCACCACGCCGGCCACGGCGAATTTGATGCGGCTGGACCTGTTGATCGCCAGTTTTGCGCGCCGTTCGCTGTGGCTGACCGACGCCTATTTCATGGGCACCAGCACCTACCTGACGGCACTGCAGAACGCTGCCAAGGACGGCGTGGACGTACGGCTGCTGGTACCACGCTCCAGCGACATCGGCTGGATCGCCACGGTGTCGCGCACGCTGTACCGGCCGCTCTTGGAGGCCGGGGTGCGGGTGTTCGAGTGGGACGGGCCGATGATCCACGCCAAGACCGCCGTGGCGGACGGGCGCTGGGCGCGCCTCGGGTCGTCCAACCTGAACCTGTCGAGCTGGCTCGCCAACCGCGAGATCGACGTGGCGATCGAGGATGAAGGGATCGCCGGCAAGCTGGCCGACAAGTTCCTCGACGACCTGGAGCACGCCACCGAGGTGCGACTGTCGGCGCACCGCCACCGCCCGGTGCTGAGCCGGCCGCGCCAGCGCGACTACCAGAGCCTGCTGTTGCCCAAGCCGGGCGCGGCGGCGCTGGGGGCCTCGGCGGCCGCCCGTCAGGCGGCGCGTATCGGCGATGCGCTGGGCGCGGCGGTGCGCGGCACGCGCACGGTGGAGGCGAGCGAGGCCAGTTCCTTCCTCACCATCGGCACGGCACTACTGGCGCTGGCGCTGGTCAGCGCGTTTTTCCCCTACCTGATCGCGGGCCCCCTAGCGCTACTGCTGGTGCTGTCCGGGGGGGCGGTGGTGTTGAAGTCGCTGGGCCTGTACCGTGCGCGATGGAAAAAAAAGCGACAGCCGCCGGGCACCTTGGGGCCACCAACGAAGTCTGAGGATAAACCGCCCGCGGATGGCTGAAAGGCCCGTGGCACGGCCAATTGGGGGGTGTTTGCCGCCCCTGTCGCCAGCACGTCGGCATGCAGCGGCTGGAGCGGCGGCAAGGGGCGTGAAAACACGCTTTCCGTAGTGCAACATTGTTCACGATTATCCGCTACACTACGCGCTTTTCTTTCGGGTTGACCTAAGCCGGCTGGCGAAACGATTGCCCCTGCAATCCCATGCGTACCGCGGTGCTAAGCGCCCTTTTCCCAGCGTGCCGGCGACATCGCCAGCACGCCGTGTATGAGGACACAGGCATGCGTTTCCATTTCCCCATCGTCATCATCGACGAGGACTTCCGTTCCGAAAACACCAGCGGCTCCGGCATCCGTGAGCTGGCCGCCGCGATGGAAAAAGAAGGCATGGAAGTCGTGGGTTACACCAGCTACGGCGATCTGACGTCGTTTGCCCAGCAACAGAGCCGTGCCGCCGGCTTCATCCTGTCGATCGACGACGAGGAGTTCGGCTCCGGCACGCCGGAAGAGACGCTCGACGCGCTGGCCCATTTGCGCGGTTTCGTCGCGGAAATCCGCCGCCGCAACCCGGACATCCCGCTCTACCTGTACGGCGAGACGCGCACTGCGCGCCACATCCCGAACGACATCCTGCGCGAGCTGCACGGCTTCATCCACATGCACGAGGATACGCCGGAGTTCGTCGCGCGCCACATCATCCGCGAGGCCAAGTCCTACCTCGACAGCCTGGCGCCGCCGTTCTTCCGCGCCCTGGTCGATTATGCCCACGACGGCTCCTACTCCTGGCACTGCCCGGGCCACTCGGGCGGCGTGGCGTTCCTGAAGAGCCCGGTGGGCCAGATGTTCCACCAGTTCTTCGGCGAGAACATGCTGCGCGCCGACGTGTGCAACGCGGTGGACGAACTGGGCCAATTGCTCGACCACACCGGCCCGGTGGCGGCGTCCGAGCGCAACGCGGCGCGCATCTTCAGCTGCGACCATCTGTTCTTCGTCACCAACGGCACCTCGACCTCGAACAAGATCGTCTGGCACTCGACCGTCGCCGCCGGCGACATCGTGCTGGTGGACCGCAACTGCCACAAGTCGAACCTGCACGCCATCATGATGACCGGCGCGATCCCGGTATTCCTGATGCCGACGCGCAACCACTACGGCATCATCGGGCCGATTCCGAAATCGGAGTTCCAGCTCGACAACATCAGGAAGAAGATCCTGGCCAACCCGTTCGCACGCGAGGCGCTGGAGAAGAACCCGAACGCCAAGCCACGCATCCTGACCATCACCCAGTCCACCTACGACGGCATCCTGTACAACGTCGAGGAGATCAAGGGCATGCTGGACGGCGAGGTCGACACGCTGCACTTCGACGAGGCCTGGCTGCCGCACGCCAGCTTCCACGACTTCTACGGCGACTTCCACGCCATCGGCGAGGGCCGCCCGCGCTGCAAGGATTCGATGATCTTCTCGACCCAGTCCACCCACAAGCTGCTGGCCGGCATCTCGCAGGCGTCGCAGATCCTGGTGCAGGACCCGCAGAACCGTCAGCTCGACACCGCCTGGTTCAACGAAGCCTACCTGATGCATACCTCGACCAGCCCCCAGTACGCGATCATCGCCAGCTGCGACGTGGCGGCGGCGATGATGGAGCAGCCGGGCGGCCAGGCGCTGGTGGAGGAATCGCTGGTGGAAGCGCTCGATTTCCGCCGCGCCATGCGCAAGGTGGACGAGGAGTACGGCCACGACTGGTGGTTCAAGGTGTGGGGCCCGAACGAGCTGTCCGACGACGGCATCTGCGACCCGGCCGACTGGGAACTGGAGCCCGGCGAGCGCTGGCACGGCTTTGCCGGCATCGAGGAGGGCTTCAACCTGCTCGATCCGATCAAGGCCACCATCCTGACCCCGGGCCTGGACGTGGATGGCAGCTTCGAGGAGATGGGCATTCCGGCCGCCATCGTCACCAAGTACCTGACCGAGCACGGCGTGGTGGTGGAGAAGACCGGCCTCTACAGCTTCTTCATCATGTTCACCATCGGCATCACCAAGGGCCGCTGGAACACCTTGATCTCGCTGCTGCAGCAGTTCAAGGACGATTTCGACAAAAACCAGCCGATGTGGCGCATCATGCCGGAGTTCGTCGCCAAGTACCCGCAGTACGAGCGCGTCGGCCTGCGCGATCTGTGCCAGCGCATTCACCAGCTATACAGCAAGCACGACATCGCGCGCCTGACCACCGAGATCTATCTGTCGGAGATGGAGCCGGCGATGCGTCCGGCCGACGCCTTCGCCAAGATGGCGCACCGCGAGATCGAGCGCGTGCCGGTGGAGGAGCTGGAAGGCCGCGTCACCTCGGTGCTGCTGACGCCGTACCCGCCGGGCATCCCGCTGTTGATCCCAGGCGAGCGCTTCAACAAGACCATCGTCGACTACCTGCGCTTTGCCCAGGAGTTCAACCGCGAACTGCCGGGCTTCGAGACCGACGTGCACGGCCTGGTGGCGGTGGAGAAGGACGGCAAGAAGGTGTACTGCGTCGATTGCGTGAAGCAGTAAGTCCACCTCTTTTGCACTGAAACACACGAGGGCCTTCCACTCCGGAAGGCCCTCTTTTATTGGCATTGCCATGTTGCGCCTTGCGGCAGGCTATGACTACGCCGCTTGCATGGCCTCGGCAATCGCCCAGCTGTCCTCGAAGATTTCGTAACGACGGATCAGTCCGTCGGCGACGTCGAAACGCATGACGAAATCACCTTGATACTCCTTGCCGGAGCGATAACGGTAAGCAAACCGGCCTCGTACCAACACTTCGTTCTCGGCGTCGAGCCAGCGCAGCGGCTCGAAGCACAGCGGTTCGGCCTCGGCCACGATCAGGGCAAACACCTCTCGCACCGCGGCGCGCCCTTTCCTCTGCCCTGCCCAGGGCACCCTGGCCGGATCGCCAGGAATATGCCATTCCACCGCCTCGCCCAGCAGTTCCTCGCGCAGCACGCCCTGCTGCAGCCCTTGCAGAAAGCAACGCACCACGGCCATCGGGGCGAGGGGCACCGCGGCGGGAACGTGTTCGCGGAACACGTCGCGCGCAGCGAACAGCGCGTTGAGTGCCGCCGGGAAGCCGGCATAGAGGCATAGCTGCTGGAGGGTTTCGAGAATCTCCTCGCGGGAAAGGCCGACGTTCAAGGCCGCGTGCAGGTGCACCTTGAGCTGCGGCTGGGCATGGCCGATGGCTGCGAGTGCGGCGATCGTCGCCAGTTCGCGCTGGCGCAGACTGAGCCCGGGACGGTTGTAGACCTCGCCGAAGCCAAATTCGATGATCTGGCGGGCAAAGTCGGGGGCGATGTCTTACAGGGCGGCCACCACCGCCTCGCCGGCGGTATCGTCGACCTCGCGCAGGCGCTGCCAGCCGCGTTGGTAAGAATCGTTTTGGGGTTGCATGGAATCACTCCTCGCCAAGTTCAGGGGATGACGGCAACGAGGCTTCCCATTCGCGGTATATGGCAATCTTGGCCTGTAGCAACTCGAGGGTTGCCTGCAGCGAGGCGATCTCCCCGGCCACCTTGCCGGCATGCGCGGTCAACAGTTCACGGCGTAGCGCCAGGCTCTCGGCCGTGTTGCCGACGCGGCGCTGCTCGGCGTACGCCAACATGTCGCACAGCGGCATGCCGGTCGCCCGCAGGCGCAACAGGAATTCGAGCCAGCGCAAGTCCTGCTCGCGGTAGCGGCGTGGCCCGCCGGGGCCGCGTGGAATCGGATCGATCAGCCCGACCTTTTCATAGTAGCGCAGGGTATGTTCGGTAAGCCCGGTGTGCGCGGCCACCGCGCCTATGGTCAGCATCGTCATGGCTCGGGATGTTAAAAGTTGGAGTGCACTCCAACGCAAGCGGGAAACGGTAGAAACAGAGGAGCGGATAAGGTGCGGCCTGTAGCCGCGAACCGCGCCTGAATGACTCTAGCGGAAACGACGCCCGGCGGCAGGGCAGCCGAGGGAGATCGAAGCGGCAGGAAAACCCCCGTTACCAACCGTTCTCCAGCGCCAGCTGTGCCGGGGCCGACAGCCGGCTCAGGGCATAGCCCATGGTCTTGAGCAGGCGATGGGTGTCTTCCACCATCTGCGGGCTGCCGCAGATCATGATGCGCGAACGCTCGGGGGATAGCGTCAGTCCGGCGGTGCGCTCCAGCGTGCCATCCTGCAGCATGGCCGGGATGCGCCGCGACAGCGCGCCGGGCACCGCCTCGCGCGTCACCACCGGCAGGTATTGCAGCTTGTGGCCGTGCTCGGCCCACAACGGATGGCGCTGCAGTGCGGCGATCTCGTTCTGGTAGCTCAGTTCGGCCGCCTCGCGCACGCTGTGCACCAGCACGATATGGCGGAAGCGTTGCCACACCGCGGCCTCGTGCAGGATGGAGAGGTAGGGTCCCAGTGCAGTACCGGTAGCGAGCAGCCATAGGTCTTCGCCGTCGGGGAAGCGGTTGGCGGTGAAGAAGCCATACGCGGTCTTATCGACCAGCACCTCATCGCCGACCTCGAGCCGCGCCAGGCGCGGTGAAAACTCACCCTCGGGCACCACGATGGAATAGAACTCCAGGTATTCGTCCCAGCTCGCCGAGACGATGGAGTAGGCGCGCCACAGGAAGCCGGTCTCGGAGATCTGCAGGCCGAGCCGGGCGAACTGACCCGGGGTGAAGCGGAAGGCGGGGTCGCGGGTGAGACGGATGCTCATCAGCCGGTCGGTCCAGTGCCGCTTCCAGAGGATGCGCTCGGTGGTGTATTTCACGGCGGTCGTGGCCATGGGGTTCTCCGTAATAGCCGAGTATTTTTGTCGGATATTACCCCACTCCGGAGAAGGCTGCCAGTGAGGGCGGGGAAGCCCATTCTGGCCGTCCGGGCAAACATGCGATCAGGGCGTCGGGGGAAGCAGGCTTCAGTCCGGCAGCAGCCCGATCAATTCCGGCAGCGCGGCGATCGCCGTCACTCCGGCCGGCACCGGTAGCCTGGCCGGGTTGAGCCAGACGGCGTGCAAACCGGCGGCGCGCGCCGACTGGACGTCGTGGGCGAGCGAATCGCCGATCATCCACAGCGCCCCCGGTGCCACGCCCAGTTCGGCCGCGATGCGGCGGTAGAACGCCGGGTCGGACTTGGCCAGGCCGAGCTCGCGGCGGCAGAACACGTGCCCGATCAGGCCGTCCAGCCCCACCCTTGCCAGCGCGCGGCGCACCTCGTCGCCGCCCGATTCGGCGGCGTTGGTGGCGAGGTGGCAAGGCCTGCGAGCCGCCAGCACCGCCAGTGTTTCCGACGCGCCGGGCATGGCGCGCACCTCGGGCCAGCGCCACATGCTGCCCTGCTGGGCCGGCAGGTCGGCCATCAGGGTGTCGCCCCAGTCGAACAGCAGGTGCAGTGGTCGATTCATCGGCGCTCAGGCCAGTGCCTGGGCCAAGTCGGCCAGCAGGTCGTCGATGTCCTCGATGCCGACCGAGAAGCGCAGCTGCCCCTCGCGGATGCCGAGTGTCGCCTTCTGCTCGGGTGGCATGCCGCCGTGCGACATGGTGTAGGAATGGTTGACCAGCGACTCCACCCCGCCCAGCGACTCGGCCAGCAGGAAATACTGCAGACGCTCGGCGACACGGCTGGCGGCGGCCCGGCTGTCGTCCTTGAGGTAGACCGTGACGACGCCGCCGAAGCGGCGCATCTGGCGGCGGGCCAACTCGTGCTGCGGATGGTTGGGCAGGCCGGGGTAGAACACCTGCTCGATGGCCGGATGCGCCGCCAGGAAGGCCGCCACGCGCTCGGCGTTGTCGCAGTGGCGCTCCATGCGCAGATGCAGCGTCTTGATGCCGCGCAGCGTCAGGAAGCAGTCCTGCGGGCCGGGCACGCCGCCGGTGGCGTTCTGGATGAAACGGATAGCCTTGGCGAGCGTCTCGTCCTTGACCGCCACCAGACCGAGCAGCACATCGGAGTGGCCGCCCAGGTATTTGGTGGCCGAGTGCACCACGATGTCGGCCCCGAGATCGAGCGGATTTTGCAGGTAAGGCGTGGCGAAGGTGTTGTCGACCGCGACCTTGACGCCATGCGGCCGGGCGATCGCCGCCAGCGCGGCGATATCGACCAGGTTGAGCAACGGGTTGGTCGGGGACTCGAGCCACAGCAGCTTGGTGGCCGGGGTGAGCGAGTTAGCCAGACGGGCCGGATCGGAGAGATCGGCGAAGCGCACTTTGATGCCGGCCGGCGCCATCACCCTGGTCAGCAGGCGGTAGGCGCCGCCGTACAGGTCGGCCACGGCCAGCACTTCGTCGCCTGGCTGCAGCGTGGCGCGCAGCACGGCGTCGATGGCGGCCATGCCACTGCCGAAGGCGAAGCCGTGGCTGGCATTTTCCAGCGCCGCGATGCAGGCTTCCAGCGCCGCGCGCGTCGGCGTGCCGGTACGCGCGTAGCCGAACTCCAGCGCCTCGCCGACGTGGTCGTGGGCGAAGGCCGAGGTTTGGTACACCGGCGGCATCAGCGCCCGGTTGTGCTGGTGGTGGTCGTAGCCGCTGTGGATGGTCTTGGTGGCGAATTTCATCGAGAGCCCGCTTGTCGTGATCGGTAATGGAGAGAGCTTACACTGGCTGCCGCCGCCGTCAGCGGTGGTAGGCCTGCCCCAGGCGCAGCTCCAGCCGCTTCTGCACTTGTTCGAACAGCGCGCTCAGCACCCAGTAGATGCCCGCCGCCATCAGGTACAGCGGCAGGGGCTGGAAGGTCTGCGCGATCACGTCCTTGGTCGCCATCATCAGCTCGGACACGGTGATCACCGACACCAGCGAGGTGTCCTTGATCAGTGAGATCAGGCTGTTGGCGAGGCTCGGCACCGCCAGCCGCAGCGCCTGCGGCGCGATGACGTGGCGCATCGCCTGCCACCAGGAGAGGCCCAGCGACTGTGCCGCGTCCCACTGCCCGCGCTCGACGCCGGCGATGGCCCCGCGCAGGCTTTCCGACAGGTAGGCGGCCACGTTCAGCGTCAGCGACAGCACGCCGGCGGTGACCGGCTCGAACTCGATGCCGACCGACGGCAGGCCGTAGTAGATGACGAAGATCTGCACCAAGAGCGGCGTACCGCGCATCACGCTGACGTAGAACGCCAACAGCGGTGCCAGCAACGGCACGCGGGCGATGCGCACCAGCGCCACGACGAAGCCCAGCAGCAGCCCCAGCACCATGGTGCTGAGCGCGAAAAACACGGTGTAGCCCGTGCCCTTGATCAGTACCGGCAGCGCCTCCCGCGCCAGTTCAAGCCATTCCATCACTCATCCTCAAAAACAGCGACGCCTCCGCAGGCGGCGGAGGCGTCCGGTTCGACCGTCCGGCAGATGGCCAGAGCACCATCAGCCTGGCATCACGCCACGGCTCAACGCGAGCCCGGTGCCTTCGACACGTCGATGCCGAACCACTTCACCGAGATTTTCTTGAAGCTGCCGTCCTTGTGCAAGGAAGCCAGCGCGCCGTCGATGGCGGCCTTGAACTTGGGGTTGCCCTTGGCGAACGGGATACCCATCTGGGTGGTGGTGCCCACCGGTGCCCCGGCCTTCAGCGGCAGCTTGGCTTCCTTGATCGCGAACGGGATCAGCAGGCTGTCGTTGATCGCCGCGTCGATGCGGCCGGAAGCCAGATCCTGGAAGATTTCCGCCGCCGACGGGTAGAACTTGGACTCGATGCCACCCTGCGCCTTGACCATCTCGGCGTAGTTGCTGCCCTGGGTCACGCCCATCTTCTTGCCCTTCAGATCGTCCAGGCTCTTGAAGCTGCGGGTTTCGTTCTTGCGCACGATCAGCTGGGCGCTGGAGATGGTGTACGGCTGCGAGAAGTCGAACACTTCCTTGCGCTTGTCGGTGATCGACACCTGGTTCAGCACCACGTCGAACTTGCCGCCCTGCAGACCGGCCAGCAGACCGCTCCATTCGCCGGTGACGAATTCCGGCTTCACCTTCAGTTTCTTGGCGATGGCTTCGCCCAGCTCGACTTCGAAGCCGGTCAGCTTCTGGTCCTTGTCCTTGAAGTTGAACGGCGGGTAGGTGCCTTCCAGGGCGATCTTCAGCGTGCCGCGCTGCTGCACGGTGTCGAGCAGGTCGGCGGCGAAGGCATGTGTGGTCGAGCCAACGAGGGCCAGCAGGGCGATCAGTTTCTTCATTTTAATATAACCTTTAGTTTCAAATAAAAGAAACAACATAACATTGAGAACTATAGCAATTCTCCGTAACGCTGCCTAGCCCGCTTCCAGCAAAAAAACCGCCGTCCGGGGATGGAAGGCGGTCTTCGGCAAAAGGTGTGGCCCCCTCTAGGAAGGGTCAAAGTGAAAGCCCCACCCCTTGCATGGTAAAAGCCAGTAATTCAAATATGAAAGACGAATAAATCCGTAAAGGAATCGGCATCAGCGCCAGAGGATACCCCATTTCGCCCCCCCTTTCATCACGATGCCAGTCCATGGGCATGTCGGTGCGGGGCATGGCAGCCCTCCTCCGCAGACCAAACGTCATCGACCGAGGCGATCATACCGTGGTGACACCTCCTCGGCTGCGCAGTTGCGCCAGGCACAGCGACAGCACGACGGCCAGCGCCAGCACCGCCAGCAAGGCTCCCCAGGCACTGGCCACCGAACCACTGCGGCGCGCCAGCTCGCCGACACATGCGGGGCCGATGGCGAATCCGGCGAAGAAGGCCGCCGATACCATCCCGGAAGCTGTCGCGACGCCGCCAAAGGCCTGATCGCGGATCAGCATGCTCATGGCGATGGCGTTGGTCGCAACCGCACTCAGCCCAACTCCCGAGACGGCCAGCCACAACAGGGTAGTGCTCGTCGTATCGGCTTGCAGGGCAATGGCGATCGACAGCCCCGAAATCAGCTGGAGTCCCGCCAACAGGAAGGCCTCTTCCCGCAAGCGCCCCCCCAAAGGCGTCATCACCAGCCTCGACATCATGCCCATCGCACCGAACAGCGCCACCAGCAAACCGGCCTCGGTCTGCGCCATCCCCAAGCCCACGGCATAGAGCGGCAGGAAGGTGACAAAGGCCGACAAGATGATTCCCACACAGCACTGGACGGCCATCAGCAATCCCAGCCGCGCATTCAGCGCCAGCGGTCCTCTTGCGGTACGCGGCGAGGATGGCTGCCCGGTCTGGCGCAGCGACCACAGGGCGAGCACCAGGGCCAGCGGCACCACCAAGGCGAACGCTCCCCGCCAGCCCAGTTTCAGCGCGCAAACCGGCAAGACCGCGCCGGCAAAGAGAGCGGCCAGTTGCACCCCGGACTGCTTGAGGCCGACCACGAATGCCTTGTGCTGCGGCGCCACGCGCCGGGCGATCAGCAGATTGGTGGCGGGATTGGCCAGCGCTTGCGCCAGGCCGAGCAAGGCGGTGGCCGGCAGCAGGCTGTAAAAGCCGGGGAGGCTGGCCATCAGCGCGAAGGTGAGCGCCACCGAGCCGAACAACAGGCACAGTGCAAAACGCGTCCCCAGTCGATCGACCAGTGCTCCCGCCCGCAAGGACAGCACGGCCGCCACACCGAAGGATCCCACGGTGAAATAGCCGAGCGACTCGGGAGCAATCGCCAAATCACGCACCAGTTGCGGGCCGAGCGAACTGACGGCATAGAGCAGCAGCATGGGCATCGCCATGGCCAGCACCAGCAGGGTCCGAATGCCGAATTCGTGCCCGGGGGGCGTTGCGGAGACTGTTTTCATTGTCATATCGGTCACTCAAAGGAAAGAAACGATAGTTGCAGCCCACCTCGCCCCATAAACAGCGACTTACCTAGCAGCCTGTCCCCCCGCCCACCGGGCGACGGCAAAGCGTTGTGCGCCGCTTAACAGTGCGACCAGAAAGGCCGCCACAGTGAGCGCCAGCAACATACCCGGATAGTGGTAGATATCCAGCAGCACCCCAGCCAGGGGAGGTACGGCCAAGCGCCCCAGTGCGAACAGGCTGGCCTGGATGCCGTAATCCACCGCCTGATGGTATTGGCGGGAAAAATCCATCATCAGGCTGAACACCAGCGACGAGGTGGCACCCATGGCGAGCGCCAGCAGGCCGCTGGCGGCAAGGAGCCAAGCCGCGCCCACCTCCAGCCAGACGGCGCTGGCGAGCAGGCCCAACACGAGGACATTCCCCAGCACGGACAGCGGCAAGACGTATGGCAACCCCTCGCGGCTCACCAGGCGGGCGGTGGCCAGGCTGGCCAGGACACCGAGGCTGCCGCCGCCGATGCCGGCAATCCAGGCCACCTGCGGCGCAGGGAATCCCTGATCGAGGAGGAGCGGTTTGAGATAGACCCAGGCGGTCGCCACGAAGGGGAAGTACCCCAGCAACAGCACCACCCAGGGCCCGGCCCCGGGCTGGCGGAAGAATCCGCCGGGCCGGCCGCGCGACGGCAAAGGCTTGCCCGACTGACTGCCTTCTGTTTCCTCGAGAGAGCCGAGCAGCACCAGGGCCGACAGGAGCAACACACTCATCGCCAGGAAGGGCGCCGCCCAGCCCAGTGCCTGTTCGAGCAGCAACATCGCCCCGCCCCCGATGATGGCGGCGGCGAACAAAGCCGCCGAGCGCACCCCGCCGGCCAGCGTTCGTTCGGACGGAGGAAGCATCTTGATGGCGAGGGCGCTCACCGGAATGTCCGTCCACGTCGCCAGCACCGAGCCAGCGAGGATCAAGACGAACAGCAGCGCCTTGGGCGTTTCCATGCCGGCCGCCGCCAGCGCCAGGAGCGCGAGCAGGTAGGCGCCGCCGAGCAGCAGCGTCCAGCGCCGATACGGCCACCGCGCCGGCTGCCAGCGCTCCACCGGCAAGGCCAGGACTACCTTGAAGACGGCCGGCAGCCCCGCCAGTTGGAACAGGCCGATCTCGGTGCCGGACCAACCCTGCTCACGCATGAGGAGCGGCAAGCCGAGCATCAGGTAAACGGAGGGGGCCGCCAGCGCCAGGCCGAGCAAGCCGAAAACGAACTGGTGCCAACGATAGGACGACTTCATGACCGCCCCCTTCGTCCAATCACCACTTGGGCCGGCGCCAGCGGGAAATAGGACAGATCGTCGCAGGAGACCGACTCGAAGCCGAGTTCCCGCATGAGATCGGCCAGGGCACCGTGCGGCCACACCTGCCGCCCGCGCATCATCAGCGGCAGGTAGTAGGGCATGACCCTGGCCGCCGCCGCTTGCTTGGAGGGCAGTTCGGCGTGCACGCTGACGAAATAGCCGCCCGGCGCCAGCGCATCCCGAATCTTGCCCAGCATCTTCGGCACCTCGGGCAGGAAGTGGAGCACCGACGAGCACCAGATGAGGTCGTAGCCTTCCCCGATCCCATCATGCAGGATGTCCCCGCCCCTGCTTTCCAGGCGGTGCTCGAGGCCGGCCCGGCGGATGGACTGCTGCGCCACCGCCGCCGTCGCCGGCAGATCGAAGACCACGCCCTGCCATTCCGGGAAATGCTGCGCCAGGGCGACGGCCACCTTGCCCGGCCCGCCACCCAGGTCGAGAAAACGGCGTCCCCCGCTCAGCCCCTCCAAGCGACGGACGCAGGCCAGTGCTGCGTCGATGGTGGCGGCTCCCTGCTCCTGGGCAATCTGCACTTCGGCGGCCTGCGCCCAGCCTGCGGCGTCCGGTGAAGTCTCCAGAGACGCCCCCGTTCTCAGCAAAGCGGACAACTGAGCACCGAACTGCCGCAGGGCGTGCAGGCGATAGCGCAGGGCGTCGCCGCAGTAGCTGTCCGAACCCGACAGCAGGAATGGGGCAAGGGCCGGGGCAAGAGCGTACTCGCATCGCTGACGGTCTTTCTCCCCGACCGGGCGACGGGTAACGATACCCATGCTCCATAGCAGGTCCAGCAGGTGGCGGGTATTTCCCGGCTCCAGACGGAGACACTGCGCCAAGCTATCAGCCGTCGCCGGACTCCTTAACGCCTCGAATACCCCGAGATGAAGCGCCGTATCGAGCGCATCGGCCTTGACCGAGGCCAAGACGACATCCCAGCACGGCTGCAGGGGATGGATCGTGTCGAAGTTCATGCTCGTCCTCACAGGCGGTAAGTCAGACGCAGGCCGATTTCCCGCGGCGGGCTGTAGACCGTGGCCTGGCCATTGAGAAAGCCGACGGCGTCGTACTTCTTGTTGGCGGCGTTGTGGACGTAGGCCGACAGCTCGGCACGTCCCAAGGGATAGCCGGCGGCCAGGTCCACCAGGCCGTAGCCGGGCTGACGGTAACGGTTGGCTGCATCCAGATAGACCTTGCCGACGCCGCTGACGGCCGCCTGGGCATACCAGCCCTGCGGTGCGTCGTAACGCAGGCCAAGATGGCCGGTGATGTCGGGTGCGAAGGGGTTGTGCTTGCCCTCGTGGTTGCCGGCGCCATCGGTGAATTCCCGGAAACGGGTGCGGTTGAACCCCAGCGCCGCCTGAACCCGCCAGCCCGCACCGAGCAGGTACTGCAGTTCCGCCTCCGCGCCAATCGACCGCGCCGATGCCGCATTGGTGATGAAAACCTGCCCCGGCAAGGCCATCTGCTGCACTTGCATGCTGCTGACGTCCATCAGATACAGCGACGTGCCGTAACGCAGGCGCCGCTCGAGAAGACTCCCCTTGGCCCCGAGTTCGAAGGAGCGCACCCGCTCCGGCTCGTAGCGCCGGGAAGTCTCGGGGGAGAAGGCATTGAAGCCGCCGGCACGGAAACCGTCGGCCACGCTGGCGTAGATCATCGCTTCCGGCTGCCACTGGTATTGCAGGGCCAGCTTGGGCGAGAAACGTGTGGAATCCAGGGACTCTTCGCGGCCGCCGTTCAGGGTGAAACGGGCCTCGCTGCGCTCGATGCGAGCCCCCGCCGTGACCGACCAGCGCTCGGCCAGGGGGACGGTCCAGTGGGTGAACAAGGCCGTCGAGTCGCCCTTCTGCACGGCCTGGGTCGTCGTCAAGGCCAGCGGCGTCTTCTGCTCGAAACGCAGGTCATGGTCGTCCCGGTCTGCGTAGAAGCCGGCCAGCCACCGGGCCTCGCCCCACTGGCCCTCCAGTCTGAACTCCTGCGACAGGGTCCGGAAGTGGTGGTCACGCGCCACGTGGAGCAGGTCGGCCGGCAGGAAATCGGTGTCCTGGACGAGACGGTCGGTGTAGTCATTATTGGCGGTGATCGAGCGCAGGCGCATGCCCGACGCCAGCTCATGGACGACGTCGAGGGAGAGGGTACGGGCGGTCGAATCGTTGAAGCCGTCGGTCCCGGAGCGCACCACGGCACGCTGGGGCGAAGAAGCAGAACCCCAGAGCGAAGCGCCGTCCCGGTAAGCCCGCTCGGCGTAACGCAGCGCCGCGTCGGTCCGCTCGCCCGGCGTCCAGCGCAGCGTGAACCGGCCGTTGCGGCGCTCGCGGTCATCGTCCTTGCGCCCCTTGAAGGCGTTGTCGATGAAGCCGTCCTGCTCGACGAACTCGCCGGCGACGCCCAGGTAGAGCGTGTCCTTGAGCAGGGGATGACTCGCATCGAAGCGCAGCGCGTGCTTGTCGCGGCTGCCGACCTCGGCGGAGACGACGGCATAGGGATCGTTGTCCGGCTTGCGGGTGACGATATTGACCACGCCGGCCTCGGCATTGCGTCCGTAGAGCGTGGACTGCGGGCCGCGCAGCACCTCCACCCGCTCGACGCCCAGCAGGTTGTCGTCGAAACCCTGCGCCCGTAGCGTCGGCACACCGTCCACCACCATGGCGACCGAGGACGAGAACGAGATGATGTTGGCAGTGAGCCCGCGCATCACCGGCGGCTGCAGGCCCGACTGCCCCTGGGCCTGAAAGGTGAAGCCAGGCGTCATCCGCGCCACGCCCTCGAGGTTGTCTATTCCTGCCGCTGCCAGATCCTCGCCGGCAAATGCAGAAACACTGGCCGCCACCGATCCCAGCGTTTGGGGCTGTTTGGTGGCCGTCACGGTCACCGCCGGCAATTCGGTCTCGGCATGTGCCGCCACGCCCAAGCTTGCCAGCAGAGCCAGCAGCCAACGTTGCTTGGTGCGGCAATGCATACGGCTTGATCCCATATCCACAATTCCAAATGGCTATTCGTTATCGATTCGCTGCATGCCAGGCATGCAGGCCCCCTGCCAGACACCCCTGTCACCCATGGGTTGACGATGAATGCCTGATGCATAATCATATCGAAAACAATTAATGATAATTATTCTCATTAGTATTCGAATCGCTGAATTTCATATGCATCCCGTACCGTCGGATCGAAGCCTGGCGCGGGACGGGATACAGGGAGAACACATGCCATACCGGATATCGCACGACAGTTTGGAACCACGGGAAGCACGGCAGCAGGGGTGGGTGCGGCACCAACTGCCGGGCGAACTTGGCGAATGCCTGACCGACAGCCTCAGCATCAGTCCGGGTCTCAGCCTCCTCCACACGCGATACCAGCCGCGAAAGGAGCTGGCGGAAGAGAGCCACAAGCAATTGGAACAGCCCATTCTCGCCATCACCATGGGGTTGGATGGCGAATCTCTGTTCCGTGGACGCTGCGGCACCGAACTGCACTTCAGGCAGGGCTACACCACCGTGTCGGCTTTCCGCTGCAGCCAGGGCGAGCGCCACTACCGGCACGATTGCCGGGTCAAACAGTTGCGGCTTCTGATCGGGGCGGAGGCGCTCGACCACTATCTGGGCGAATCGGCCAGCAAACGGCTACTGGACGGGAAAGACGGCATCCGTCAGTTGGCGCATCGTCCGACGACCGGCTCGAGCCTCGCCCACATCGGAGCCCTGCTGCGGGAAACCGAAGGGAAGGAATCGCTGGGCACCTTGCAGACCCATATTCACGTCCTCTGCCTACTGGCCGAGCAATTGCGCCATCTGGACCTACCGTTGCAGAAGCACGAACCGCGTTACAGCCAGCGGGATATCGAAAAACTCGATGCAGCCAGGGCACTCATGGAAGCCCGGATGGGCCAGAATCTGACGATTTCCGAGCTCGCCGCGGACGTGGGCCTCAACGAGGGAAAGCTACGGGAAGGCTTTCGCCACCGCTTCAAGAAAAGCCCTCACCGCCTGCTGCTGGAACTGAGAATGCAAAAGGCCTGGCAACTGCTGGAAACCGGCTGCCAGGTCGCCGAGGCCGCGTATACCGTCGGCTACGAACATCCCAGCAACTTCAGCGCCGCGTTCACGAAGTTCTTCGGCTGCGTCCCGAAATCGGTGTTCGGACCGAAGCGCTGAGGAGATGCAAGACGTGTCCTGATCGCAGGATCGATGCGGTGGCGGAGAATCGGCTTGCGGGCCGGACCGTGCCGGAATGGTCCGGCCAGGAAAAGGAAAAGCCCGCCGTCATCCCCTGACAGGGGTCGACGTCGGGCTTGCTTGTCAGCTCCCCGGATCGCGACATTACCGCCGCCGGTCCGGGAGGATTCACCGAATCGTAAGAGATCGGTCAGACGTTGAACAGGAAGTTCATCACGTCGCCATCCTTGACCACGTACTCCTTGCCTTCGGAGCGCATCTTGCCGGCTTCCTTGGCCTTGGCTTCACCGCCGCAGGCGATGAAGTCTTCGTAGGCGATGGTCTGGGCACGGATGAAGCCGCGTTCGAAGTCGGTGTGGATCACGCCGGCCGCCTGCGGTGCGGTGTCGCCCTTGTGGATGGTCCAGGCGCGCACTTCCTTCACCCCGGCGGTGAAGTAGGTCTGCAGACCCAGCAGGTCATAGCCGGCGCGGATCAGGCGGTTCAGGCCCGGCTCTTCCAGCCCCATCTCGGCCAGGAACTCGGCCTTGTCGGCGTCGTCGAGTTCGACGATTTCCGATTCGATCGCGGCGCACAGCGCCACCACCGGGGCGCCTTCGGCCTCGCCCAGGGCCTTGAGCTTGTCGAGGTGTGGGTTGTTCTCGAAACCGTCTTCGGCCACGTTGGCGACGTACATCGCCGGCTTGATGGTGAGCAGGCAGAACGGCTTCAACAGCGCCTGCTCTTCGGCGTCGAGGCCGAGCGAGCGCGCCGGCTTGCCTTGGTCGAGGTGCGCGCGCACCTTTTCCAGCACGGCGATCAGGCGGATCGCCTCCTTGTCGCCGGACTTGGCCTTCTTGCCGTCGCGCGCGATGGCCTTCTCGACCGTGGCGAGGTCGGCGAGCGCCAGTTCGGTGCCGATGGTTTCGATGTCGGCCACCGGGTCGACCTTGCCGGCCACGTGCACGACGTTGTCGTCGTCGAAGCAGCGCACCACGTTGACGATGGCGTCGGTCTCGCGGATGTTGGCCAGGAACTGGTTGCCGAGGCCTTCACCCTTGGAGGCGCCCGCCACCAGGCCGGCGATGTCGACGAACTCGACGATGGCCGGCTGGATCTTCTGCGGGTTGATGATCTTGGCCAGCTCGGCCAGGCGCGGGTCCGGCACCTCGACGATGCCGACGTTGGGCTCGATGGTGCAGAACGGATAGTTGGCCGCTTCGATGCCGGCCTTGGTCAGCGCGTTGAAGAGGGTCGACTTGCCGACGTTGGGCAGGCCGACGATGCCGCACTTGAGACTCATGACTGCGTTCCTCTCGATAATCTTTGCAAAGGGTGGCCGAAGCGCGCTTGCGGCCGGATAATCACTTGGCTGCGGTATGCAGCGTCTTCATCGCCGCCGGCATGTCGCCGGCGATGGCCTGCGGCAAGACCCGGAGCGCGGCGGCCATGGCGTCCTCGATGGCGCCCTGCTCTTCGCTGCGCGGCTTCTTCAGCACGAAGCCGACCACTTCGCTGCGGTCGCCCGGATGGCCGATGCCCAGGCGCAGACGCCAGAAGTTGGGCGTGCCGAGACGGGCGATGATGTCCTTCAGGCCGTTGTGGCCGCCGTGCCCGCCGCCCTGCTTGAAGCGTGCCGTGCCCGGTGCGAGGTCGAGCTCGTCGTGCACCACCAGGATTTCCTCCGGGGCAATCTTGTAGAAGCGCGCCAGCGCCGCCACCGCCTGGCCGGACAGGTTCATGAAGGTCATCGGCTTCAACAGCCACAGGTCGTTGCCGCCCGGCTGCGGCGCGCGCGCCACCTCGCCGAAGAACTTGCCCTCGCCTTTCAGCGTCGCCTTGTGCTGCCAGGCGAGTTCGTCGACCAGCCAGAAACCGGCATTATGACGGGTTTTCTCGTATTCCGGACCGGGATTGCCCAGCCCGACGATCAATCGAATCCCGGACATGATTGCATTCCAATAAAAAAGCCCGTTGCGAGGCCATCAGGCGACGCAACGAGCTTGTTCGTGCACGAGCGCGGGCTTACTCGGCGGCAGCGGCACCACTGGCGGAAGCCACAGCCTGGTCGCCACCGCGCATCAGGGCGGTGATTTCCACGCCTTCCGGCAGCTTCAGGTCGGACAGGTGAACGGTCTGGCCGGCCTTGATGCCGGACAGGTCCACTTCGATGAAGGCCGGCAGCTGGGCCGGCAGAGCGCGCACGTCCACTTCGTTCAGCACGTGCGAGATCTTGGCGCCTTGCAGCTTGACGGCCTCGGACACCTCGGCACCGACGAAGTGCAGCGGTACCTTGACGTGCATCTTTTCGTTCAGGTTGACGCGCTGGAAGTCCATGTGCAGCACCAGTTGCTTGTACGGGTGCATCTGGTAGTCGCGCAGCAGCACCGGCTGCTTCTCACCGTCGATCACCAGGCTCAGGATGCCGGTGTGGAAGCCTTCTTCCTTCAGCGCGTAGTAGACCGGGTTGTGTTCCAGCACCACGGAAACCGCTTCGGTGTTGGCGCCGTAAACCACGGCCGGCAGTTTGCCAGCGTTACGCAGGCGGCGGCTCGCACCCGTACCCAGCTGTTCACGCTTGGCGGCAATCAGTTCATAAGACATTGTAAAACTCCAGTTCAAGTGAATGGCACCGTGTGGCCGCGACCAGCCACACGATGTTTACGGCAGGCAGGCGCCCGTCGAAACCAGATCCTCGTTGAAGAGGTAGGACACCGACTCTTCGTTGTTGATGCGGCGCAGCGTCTCGGCCAAGAGGCCGCCAATCGAGGCCACCCGGATTTTCGGGCAGGCCTTGGCTTGCGCCGACAACGGGATGGTGTCGGTCACCACCACCATGTCGATGTCGGAATGGGTAATGCGGTCGATCGCCTGCCCGGAGAAGATGGCATGGGTGGCGTAGGCCAGCACGCGCTCGGCGCCGCGTTCTTTCAGCGCGGAAGCGGCCTTGCACAGGGTGTTGGCGGTGTCGATCATGTCGTCGACGATCAGACAGGTACGGCCCTGCACGTCGCCGATGATGTTCATCACTTCGGCCACGTTGGCCTTGGGACGACGCTTGTCGATGATGGCGAGATCGGTGTTCAGCGCCTTGGCCATGGCGCGCGCGCGCACCACGCCGCCGACGTCGGGACTCACCACGATCAGGTCTTCGATACGCTGCGAGCGGATGTCCTTGAGCAGCACCGGGGTGGCGTAGACGTTGTCCACCGGGATATCGAAGAAGCCCTGGATCTGGTCGGCGTGCAGGTCGACGGTCAGCACGCGATCGATGCCGGCCGAGGTCAGCATGTTGGCGACCAGCTTGGCGGAGATCGGCACACGGGCGGAACGCGGACGGCGATCCTGGCGGGCATAGCCGAAGTACGGGATGGCGGCGGTGATGCGACCGGCGGAGGCGCGCTTGAGCGCGTCGGCCATGGTCAGGATTTCCATCAGATTGTCGTTGGTCGGGTTGCAGGTGGACTGCAGGATGAAGACGTCGCGACCGCGCACGTTTTCCAGCAGTTCCACAGCCACTTCACCGTCGCTGAACTTGCCCACGTCGGCCCGGCCGAGCGAGATGTCCAGATGCTTGACCACGTTCTGGGCGAGTTCCGGGTTAGCGGTCCCGGTGAAAACCATCAAACTGTCGTATGCCGCCATAACTCGTTATGCCTTAGCTGAATAAAGAAAAAGCGTGTAAGGGGAACTTACACGCTTTTTTTCTCGTTCTCTATATTGTAGAGATTCTTGGCTGGGGAGGTAGGGATCGAACCTACGAATGCCGGAATCAAAATCCGGTGCCTTACCACTTGGCGACTCCCCAGTAACTGGGCTAGAGGCTGTCGAACAACGGGTGGACACTGAGTCCTTTTGCTACGAATCCGTTGTACTTCTGCGACAGCGCCTTATAAACTTTATCGGCTTCGATTTCCGAATCGCACTCCAGAAACACACAACTTCCGGAGCCTGTCATCAGCGGCGAACCGTATTTTTCAAGCTCGCTCAATGCTTCGCTTACCGCTGGATACTTACTCGTCACAACCTGCTGCAAGTCGTTTCGTCGTTGCTGCGTTGTTTCGAGGATTCGCATTATGGAGAGGTCCGAATTCCTTGTCAACAGTTTTGACGAAAAAATTTCAGCGGTCGGCACATGCACCCCCGGATGCAACACCACGTACCACTTTTCGGGCAATTCCAGCTCGGTCAGTTCCTCACCGATGCCGGTAGCGAATGCGTTGCGTCCGAACACGAATACCGGGACGTCGGCCCCCAGTTTGAGGCCCAGTTGCATCAGCGTCTCGCGCGAGAGCCCGGTCTGCCACAGCGTGTTGAGCGCCAGCAGCACGGTGGCGGCGTCGGAGCTGCCGCCGCCCAGCCCACCGCCCATCGGAATACGCTTGGTGAGACGGATGCTGGCGCCCAGCGAAGTCCCGCTGTGCTCTTGCAGCAGGCGCGCCGCGCGCACGGTCAGGTCGCGCTCGGCCGGCACGCCGTCGATCGGGTTCAGCAATTCGATCTCGCCGTCGTCGCGCACCGCCAGTTCGACGGTATCGCTGTAGTCGATGAAACGGAAGACGGTTTCCAGCAGGTGGTAGCCGTCGGCACGGCGTCCCACCACCTTAAGCATCAGATTGAGTTTGGCCGGGGCCGGATAGGCATGGAAGACGGCGGTCATGTCGGAAGAATTCGGAAGACGGAATGGATGAAATCAGGAAATCAGCGCCAAGCATGCACAACAAGACGGATCGACAACTGCTCGCGCTCCATCTCGACTCGCTTCGGGTACGGGCCGGGCTGTGCGGCGTCGCTGACGAAGCGGATGGCCCAGCCCTGCTGGTGCAGCACGCCGTCGGCGGAGACACTCTGCGGCCAGCCCGGCGCCGGCAGGCCGCGTATCCACCAGGCAAGGTTGGACAGCGGCAGCGGCCAGCCCAGCGTCTGTTCGGTCAGGCTTTCGACGTCGGCCGCCTGGTAGGTCTTGCCATCGGCCTGCAGCGTCACGCCGTTGCCGTCGCGCTCGACTCGCGCCACAGTCGAGCCGATCGGGCTGTTGATCGACAGCTGGTCGCGCTGGGCGTCGTGATTCCAGTCGAAGTTGGCCACCTGCCCCTTGCCGTCGGCCTTGACCGACAGGCGGCCGGAGATCGAGAACGGCGTATCCTGCGGCACGTTGACCGGAGCCTGCGGATGGAACGCGACGTCACGGGTGGCGCAGCCGGTCAGCAACAGGCCGCACAGGCCCAGTACCAGCCAGCGGCTCATGGCCGCTCCAGGCGATGCACGGTGTCCTTCAGCATCTCGAGGCTGGCTTCGCTGCCGGTGGCTTTCTTCCACACCTCGCGTGCCTCATCGCGGCGATTGAGCTGCCACAGCACTTCGCCGTAGTGGGCGGCGATTTCGGCGTCCGGTGAGGCGGTGAAGGCGCGCTGCAGGTGTTCGCGCGCCGGCTCGAGTCGTCCCAGCTTGAACAGCACCCAGCCCATGCTGTCGAGCACCATCGGATTGTCCGGTTCGGCCCGCAAGGCCTTTTCGATCAGCCCCAGGGCTTCCTGGTAGCGCGTGGTGCGATTGGCCAGGGTGTAGCCGAGCGCGTTGAGCCCTTGCGGGTCATCGGGCTTCTCGCGCAGATAGGCGCGCAGGTCGCTCTCGGTGCCCTCGTAATTGCCCAGCAGGTCGGCCACCAGCGCCCGCTCGTAGAGCAGTTCCGGCGTGCCCGGGGCCTCTTGCAGCGCCTGGCTCAAGAGCGCGTGCGCCAGGTCATAGCGCTTGGCGTCACGGGCGATCTGCGACTGCGCCAGCACCACTTGGACGCGGGCGTTGCCGGCGATATCGAGCTTCTGCAGCCGGGCGATACCGGCGTCGGGGTTGCCGGCGGCGGCGTCCAGCTCGGCCAGCCGCCCTTGCGCCGGCAGGTATTGTGCACCCTGGCCGACCGACTCGTACCAGCGCCGCGCGGCGGGCAGGTCGTCCTGCTCTTCGGCCAGCTGGCCCAGGGTGTAGCGGATGAAGTCGCTTTCGGGGTGTTTTTCTGCCAGCGCCGCTTCCAGATGGCGCTTGGCCACCGGCAGGTCACGCTGTTGCAGCGCGAGCAGGCCGGCGCCATACATCAGCTCGGCATTCTTCGGCTGCGCCTGCAATAGGACCTCGAAGGCTCGGCGCGCCTCGTCGAAACGCTTGGCGCCAACCAGGAGGCGCGGATAGGCCATCTTCAACTCCAGCCCGGCCTCGGGCCGCCGCTCCAGTTCCTTCTTCAGGAAGGCGATGGCGGCGTTGAGGTCGGTGCGGCGCAGACGGTCGGTCTGCCAGGCTACCGGCAGATCCCACTTGGGCGCGATGCGGGCCAGCCGGTCGAACTCCTGATCGACCACCTCCTGGTTGCCGAGATCGGCCGCCACCGCCAGCACCGAGAAGCGCGCTTCGGGCAGCTCGGGGTAGCGTTCCGCTAGTTGCTGGATCAGGTCGTAGGCGCCCTTCTTGTCGCCTTGCAGCGCGGTGAGCCGCGCCAGTTGCACGAAGATGGCGCCGGCGCGCGCCGGTTCGCGCTGGAGCAGTTCTTCCACCAGCGGCCGGCTTTCGGCCAGCTTGCCCGAGCGCAGCAGGGTGATCAGCAGTTGTTCGCGCGCGGTGCCGGAATCCGGATCGAGCTCCACCCACAGCGCCAGCGCCTCGGAGGCGACCTTGAGCTGGCCCGAGAACAGGGCGAACTCGGCGGCGCGCTGGGCCAGGCGCGGGTCGCGGGTCTGGCGGGCAAGGTCGAGATAGGTCACCGCCGACGCCCCGGCCGCTCCACGCTGGGCGGCGATCTCCCCGGCTAGCACGCCGAACAGGATGTGGCTGTCGAGCTCGACCTTCGGCAACCGGGCATTGGACGCCTCGGCCTTGGCCGCGCCGGCTTCGTCGCCGTCGTCGTCGGAGGCGCTGTCCGCCGCCACCGCGGGCTCGGCCGGGGCCGTAGTGCGCTCAGGCTGGCGGGGAGCCGCACAAGCGGACAGCAGCAGTGCCAAGAGGAGGGGAAGGGTTCGGTTTAACGGTTTCATGTGCATGGAGTCTTGACCCGGCGAAAGCGTAGAATACCACGCTCATTGATATTATTGATGGCCGTGGAGCGCGGAATAACATGCCCGAATTACCCGAAGTGGAAACCACCCGGCGCGGTGTCGAGCCGCACCTCGCCGGCGCCACAATCACCGGCGTCGTCGTGCGCGAGGCCCGGCTGCGCTGGCCGGTGCCGCCGGCGCTGGCCGCCACGCTCACCGGCCTGCCGGTGCTGGCGGTGCGCCGTCGCGCCAAGTACCTGCTGCTGGAGTTCGCCAGCGGCACCTTGCTGGTGCACCTCGGCATGTCCGGCAGCCTGCGGCTGGTGGCGGCCGACACGCCCCCGCAAAAGCACGACCACATCGATCTCATTCTGGACGGGCGCACGGCGCTACGCTATCGCGATCCGCGCCGCTTCGGCGCCATGCTGTGGCACGTGGGACCGGTCGAGCTCCATCCGCTGCTGGCGTCGCTGGGGCCGGAGCCGCTCGGCGACGAGTTCGGCGGCGACACGCTGTACCGGGCCAGCCGCGGGCGCACCACGGCGATCAAACAGTTGCTGATGGACAACCATGTGGTGGTGGGGGTGGGCAATATCTACGCCAACGAGTCGCTGTTCCAGGCCGGCATCCGGCCGGGGCGCGCCGCACGCCGGCTGACCCGGGCCGACTGCGATCGCCTGGCCGATGCCATCAAGAATATCCTGGCGCGCGCCATCGATGCCGGCGGCAGCACGCTGCGCGACTTCGTCGGCGCCAGCGGCCAGCCCGGCTACTTCCAGCAGACCTACGCGGTGTACGGCCGCGCCGAGGAGCCCTGCCACGCCTGCGGTTCATTGATACGTCAGATTCGCCAAGGGCAACGGAGTTCCTACTACTGCCCGCACTGCCAGCCATGGTAGAGTCGAAGCATCCCGTTCTCCTCCGCACCCCATGCCTTACCGAATGCGCCCGACTCGCCCCACCTCGCTGCCGACCCGCTGTTACCGTCTGACCCGCATGGGATGGCACATCGCCGTCGGACTGGCCATCGTCGCCACCCGCTTTCCGCGCCTGGCCTACGCCGAGCGCGCCGTGGTGACGCAGCGCTGGTCGCGCCAGTTGCTGAAGATTCTGGGGATCACGGTGGAGGTGAGCGGGGATTCGCCCGGCTTCTACCCGAGCAATACCCTGCTGGTGGCCAATCATGTGTCGTGGCTGGATATCTTCGTGCTGAACAGTGCGACGGTGTCGCGCTTCGTCGCCAAGCAGGAGATCCGACGTTGGCCGGTAGCGGGCTGGCTGGTCTCCAGCGCCGGCACGGTGTTCATCGACCGCAACAGCCGGCGTGACGCCAGCCGCGTCAACCAGCACCTGGCGCGGGCGCTGGAGAACGGCGGCTGCATGGCGGTGTTCCCCGAGGCGACCACCTCGGACGGCAGCGTACTGCTGCCGTTCAAGCCCTCGCTGTTCGAGTCGGTGCGCCAGTCGCGCGGCACGGTGCAGCCGGTGGCACTCAACTACCGCACGCCGCACGACACGCCCTGCACCGCCGCCGCCTACGCCGGCGATACTACCTTCCTGCAGAGCCTCGGCATGATCCTAGCCACCCCGGCGATACGGGTGGAGCTACGCTACGGTAACCGCATCAGCGCCGACGGCGACGGGGACAGCGAGCCGAGCCGCTTCCAGCTCGCCGAGGCCGCGCGCGCCGAGATCGCACGCGGGCTCAGGATAGCGCCAGTTCTGCACGGCACGGCAGCGAGAACACCTGCCGATCCTCCAGCCTGATCGCGGTCAGGCTGCCGCCCCACAGGCAGCCGGTATCGATCGACAGGATGTCTTCGGTGACGTAGAGCCCGAGCGCCGACCAGTGGCCGCAGATGATCGGCGTGCCGGCGCTGCGCCGCCCGGGGGCGTCGAACCACGGCAGCAGGTTGGCCGGCGCCTTGTCGAGTTCGCCCTTGAACGCCAGGTCCAGCTCGCCCTCGCGCGTCACCAGCCGCATGCGCGTCATGGCGTTGACCACCAGCCGCAGCCGGTCGATGCCTTTGAGCTCGTCGCTCCAGCGCGTCGGCTTGTTGCCGTAGAGGCGCGACAGGAACTCGCGGTAACGCGGCCCCGAGAGGCTGTCCTCGACCTCTTCGGCCAGGCCCAGCGCCCGGTCGACGGTCCATTCCGGCAGCAGGCCGGCGTGCACCATGGCGTAGCCCTGCTGTTCGATCATCAGCGGCTGGCAGCGCAGCCAGTCGAGCAGCAACTTGCCGTCGCCGGCGTTGAGGATGTCGAGCAGGGTGTCGTCGGAGCGCACCTTGCCGAAGCCCTCGGCCACTGCCAACAGGTGCAGGTCGTGGTTGCCCAGCACGATCTGCACCTTGTCGCTGTGGCGGAACACCCAGCGCAGCACATCGAGCGATTCGGGGCCGCGATTGACCAGGTCGCCGGTCAGCCACAGCGTGTCGCGCCCGGGGTTGAACTCGATCAGGTGCAGGAGTTGCTGGAACGGGCCAAAACAGCCCTGGATGTCGCCGATTGCGTAGGTTGCCATGGTTGACTGTCCTCGATTAGCGGACCGGAAGAAAGGACCGTCCGCACAAGCGCGATGATACCCCATGCTACAATGCCCGGCCTGCATTACCGATTTGCGGCGCGCCCCGCCCGGCGCGCCTTCCCACCGGAAACGCCATGTCCGCACCGCAACTCAATCCGCCGCAACGCGCGGCCATCCACTATCTCGACGGCCCGCTCTTGGTGCTGGCCGGCGCCGGCTCGGGCAAGACCCGGGTGATCACCTTCAAGATCATGCACCTGATCCGCGAGGCGAAGATGGACGCGCGCAACATCGCCGCCATCACCTTCACCAACAAGGCGGCGCGCGAGATGCTGGAGCGCGTGACCAAGCTGATGACACCGGCCGAGGTGCGCGGGCTGACGGTGTCGACCTTCCACTCGCTGGGCATGCAAATCCTACGCCAGGAGGCGCCGCACCTGGGCTACAAGCCGCAGTTCTCGATCCTCGACGCCTACGACGCCGGCAAGATCATCTCCGACCTGCTGCGCACCACCGCCAAGGACGAGGTGCGCAAGGTGCAGAGCCAGATCTCGCTGTGGAAGAACGACTTCAAGAGCGCCGAGGAGGCGCTGCAGTTGGCCGAAAACGAGTGGGAACGCATCTGCGCTACCACCTACCTCGCCTACCAGGACACCCTGACCGCCTACCAGGCGATGGACTTCGACGACCTGATCCGGCTGCCGGTGGAGCTGTTCCGCAGCAACGAGGAGGTGCTGCAGAAATGGCAGCACAAGCTGCGCTATTTGCTGCTCGACGAATACCAGGACACCAACACCTGCCAGTACCAACTGGTCAAACTGCTGACCGGGGTGCGCGGCATGTTCACCGCGGTGGGCGACGACGACCAGAGCATCTACGCCTGGCGCGGTGCCAATATGGAGAACCTGCGCCTGCTGCAGCAGGATTTTCCCAGGCTCAAGATCATCAAGCTGGAGCAGAACTACCGCTCCACCGCGCGCATCCTGCGCGCCGCCAACTCGGTGATTTCCAACAACCCCAAGCTGTTCGAGAAGCAGTTGTGGAGCGAACTGGGGCTGGGCGAGCCGATCCACGTCATCCGCTGCAAGGACGAGGAGCACGAGGCCGAGGTGGTGGTGCAGCGCCTGTTGGCGCACAAGTTCGAGTGCCGCACCGAGTTCAAGGACTACGCCATCCTGTACCGCGGCAACTACCAGGCGCGCATCTTCGAGCAGGCGTTGCGCAACCAGCGCATCCCCTACCAGATGTCGGGCGGCCAGAGCTTCTTCGACAAGGCCGAGGTCAAGGACGTGATCGCCTACATGCGGCTGATCACCAACCCGGACGACGACCCGGCCTTCATCCGCGCGCTGACCACGCCCAAGCGCGGCGTCGGCGCCGGCACGCTGGAAAAGCTTGGCGCCTGGGCCGGGGAGCGCAAGAAGAGCCTGTTCGCCGCCGCGCACGAGGAAGGTTTCCGGCTACAGGTGCAGCATGCCCAGCTCGAGCCGCTGACGCAGTTCTGCGACTTCATCAGCCACCTGCAGTACCGCGCGCTGCGCGAGCCGGCCGGCGAGCTAGCACAGGAGATGCTCAAGGCCATCGGCTACGAGACCTGGCTGTACGACAGCGAGGACAGCCCGCGCGCCGCCGAGACCAAGTGGAAGAACGTGCAGGAGATGGTGGCCTGGCTCGCCAGGAAGGGCGAGGCCGACAACAAGAACCTGATCGAGCTGACCCAGCTGATCGCCCTGATCACCATGCTGGAAGGGCGCGACGAGGGCGAGCTGGACGCGGTGCACATGTCCACGCTGCACGCCTCCAAGGGGCTGGAATACCCGCACGTGTTCCTGGTGGGCTGCGAGGAAGGCATCCTGCCGCATAGCGAGTCGGTGGAAAACGGCATGATCGAGGAAGAGCGGCGGCTGATGTACGTCGGCATCACGCGCGCCCAGAAGAGCCTGACGCTGACCCACTGCGTCAAGCGCAAGCGCGCCGGCGAGTGGCAGTTCGTCGACCCGTCGCGCTTCATCGCCGAGATCGACGGCGACGATCTGCGCCACTTCGGCAAGCCGGGCGCCGAACCGGTGGTCAGCAAGAGCGAGGGCAAGTCGAAGCTGGCCAGCCTAAGCGCGATGCTGGAAGGGAAGAAAGGCAAGGGCGGCGCCGAATAAGGCGCCGCCCCTGATGGGGAAGACTTGGAGCTTGTTTCAGCAGGCGAGCGAGCCAAGGCAGGTTGAGCACCGCTGGAGCACAGGAACCGGAATGTACACACAGTACATGAGGATTCCGCGCACCACCGGCGCTCAAGATGCGAAGGCGCAGCCGCCTGATGAAAGGAGCTCTCACCAGCGCGCCGGCAAATGCTCCCGGATGGCCACCGCGTCGAGGTGCGTCAACTCCTGCGACAGTTTGAGCGAGACCATGCGCTCGACTTCCTTGGACAGGCACTCGCCCAGCTGACCGAGAAAATGCGGCGGCGCCACCAGCACCAGCCGGGCGAAGCTGCCGTCCGCGCGGCCCTGCGCCAGCGTCTGTGCCAGCTTGCGCGCAAACGCCGCCGCGTCGTGCTCTTGCGGATCCTTGCGCGACACCATTGCCAGACGGCCGCCGCGCGGCGGTTCGGGCGGGGCGGCGGGTTCGGTGGCGCCCTCCTCTTCGGCAAGGATTTCCGTCGTTTCCGTCAAGCGGTGGCCACTGGCGTCAGGCAGGAAAATCCGCGCGCGCCGGCTGTCGGCCACGACAACCCATGAAGCATCCATGTCAGTCCCTCCACTCTAGTAGGCGGTCACAACGCCCCCTTCGCCGGGCCGCTTCGACACTCCGGACAACGGCCGCTCCAGCCCGCACGGCGCCAAGAGCGCGGCGGCGGGAAAAACAGCGGCTGTTTCTAGGGTTATAGTGCATACATGTCCCGTCCCCCGAAGACCCTCAAGCACTGCGAGTTCCGCTTCTACGAGGAGCTGAACGATTTCCTGCCGCCTGCCCGGCGCAAGGTCAGCTTCCGGCACGCCTTCAGCGGCACCCCGACCGTGAAGGACCGCATTCAGGCGCTGGGCGTGCCGCACACCGAAGTCGATCTGATCCTGGTGGACGGGGTGTCGGTGGATTTCCAGCACCATCTGCATGGTGGCGAACGCGTGGCGGTCTACCCTACCTTCGAGCGCTTCGATCTCGCCGAGCTGAACCTGCTGCGCCCGACCCCGCTGCGCCAGCCCGCCTTCGTCCTCGACGTCCACTTGGGCCGGCTGGCACGCTATCTGCGCCTGCTCGGGCTCGACACGCTGTACCGCAACGACTGGCCGGACGAGGAATTGGCCAGCGTCGCCCTGGCCGAGCACCGCACCCTGCTCACCCGCGACGTCGGCCTGCTCAAGCGCAACGCGGTCACCCACGGCGCCTTCCTGCGCGCCACCGCGCCGCGCCAGCAGCTGATCGAGGTGCTGGAACGCTTTGACCTGTGGCGGCAGTTGCGCTTGTTCAGTCGTTGCGCGCAGTGCAACGGGGCCATCGCCCCGGTCACGCGCGCCAGCGTCGCCGGCGAGACGCCACCGCGTGTCTACGCCTATCAGCGCCACTTCTACCGTTGCCAGGGCTGCAACAAGCTGTACTGGGAGGGCAAGCACTGCGACCGGCTGCGTCACTGGCTGGAGCCCTTGCTGCGGGAGCGCGGGCTGACGTGGCCGGAGGCGGAGGACGCGCCACGCCAGTGAGGCGGCTCGGCCATCGCCGGTAGCACTACCGGCAGGACACGGACAGAGGTCGAGCAGGATGCCCCGGTCAGGCAAGCCTCGTCGGGCAGGCTTGCAATCGACATGACTCGCTGAAAGCCGGGAAAGCCCTCACAATATTGCGATTGTGTTTAATTCATACCAATAACATGTCCATTGCATCCACATTCGTCGAAGAGACCCGCTTCGGCAACTGGTTCCTGAAAAGTGATACCTGGAAAGTCCACGTCCTGCGCCGTGCCCTCAACGACCTCGAGCGCATCATTCCGCCAGGGCAACGGTTTGCCCGGATACTGGACGTCGGCTGCGGCTTCGGCCACTCGTTCGACGAACTGGCGCGGCGTTTCCAGCCGGACGAGATCGTCGGGCTGGATGCCGATCCGGCGTTACAGCGGCGCGCCGGGGCAACGGCCGAACGCTGCGCCAGCAAGGTCACGCTGCAGTTTGCCGACGCCGCGGCCATGCCGTTTGCCGATGACTCGTTCGACCTGGTGTACTGTCACCAGAGCTTTCATCACATCGTCGAACAGAATGCCGCGATGCGCGAGTTCTTCCGCGTGCTGAAGCCGGGTGGCATGCTGCTGTTTGCCGAATCGACCCGGAAATACATCCACTCCTGGATAATCCGCTTGCTGTTCCGTCATCCGATGGAGGTGCAGAAGACGGCGGAGGGGTACATCGCACTGATACGGGACAGCGGTTTCGAGCTGCCGGACAGCCGCATCTCGCTGCCCTACCTGTGGTGGAGCCGCAGCGACATCGGTTTCGGGGAATGGATAGGGCTGCCGGTGCCGGCCCAGGGCAAGCGCGAGGAGACGCTGGTCAACGCCGTGGCCATCAAGCCTTGATCGGTGCTCGAAGAGGGATGGGGGGGGCGGGAGGCGGCCCCTTCCACCACACAAAAAAACGCGCCGGGGGGGCGCGTTTTTCGTTGCAGCGGGAAAAGGCTTACTTGGAGTTGTTCACCATGTATTCCACGGCGGCCTTGAATTCCTCGTCGCTGCCGGTGAAGCCCCCCTTCGGGGGCATGGCGTTCAGGCCCTTGGTCGCGGAAGCGATCAGGCCGTCCAGCCCTTTGGCCACGCGCGGGCCCCAGGCGGCCTTGTCGCCGAGCTTCGGCGCACCGGCGGCGCCGGTGGAATGGCAGGCGGTACACACGCTGTCGAAGACCTTCTTGCCTGCCACGTTCGGGTCCAGCGCCGCACCACCAGCCTCGCCACCGACCTTCGGCTCGGCGAACTTGGCGCCACCGGCGTTGGCCATGTAGGCCACGGCGCGTTTCACTTCATCGTCGGTCAGGTCGGCGGCGCCGCCCTTGGCAGGCATGGCGTTGAAGCCGCTCAGAGCGTGCTGCACCAGGGTGTCGAAGCCCTGGGCGATACGCGGAGCCCAGGCGCCGGCGTCGCCGAACTTGGGCGAACCGGCCAGACCGGTGCCGTGACAGGACATGCAGATACCCTTGTAGACCTGCTCGCCGTTACGCATGCCCGGAGGCGCGTCGCTGGCGACGGATTCACCGACCGGCTTCAGGCGAGCGGCCACGGCTTCCTTGGTCATGACCTCGGCATCCACGTTGAAACCACTGGTGGCCAGCTTGGCCAAGAGCCAGATCGCCACGACAAGAAAGACAACGACACCGATCAGGACTTTGACAATCTGTCCCGGGGCCATCCCGTTACCATTACTCATTCCCAGCCTCGCCTGAAATATTAATGACAATGAAGAAATCAGGGGCATTATACGAGAAGCCTAACGGCAAGGCAAAAACCCCTCACTGGACGGGCACGGACAGTTAGGCTATCATCCGCCTGCTCTGCAAAGCACCCGTAGCTCAGTTGGATAGAGTGTCAGCCTCCGAAGCTGAAGGTCGTTGGTTCGATTCCAATCGGGTGCGCCAAGATAATCAAGGACTTGCGATCATTGGTCGCGGGTCCTTTTTCATTTCCGGCTTTTCTTGGTGATTTCGTGCCAAGTTCGTGCCAAGTTCGCGCTTTGATACCCGCCCGCCGCCTCGCGTGCGCGCGCGCGATGCGTGCCGATAATCTGCCAAGCCCAAGCTGTTTTGATTCCCATTGATATTTTTCAAATGCGCGCGCGCGTACTGCTCCGAAAACTCGCCAAGGCTGATTGCATTGGGGCGTTTTCACTCGCCTGGTTCCCATCCACTCCGCGTCCTCTGGCGGGCATGGCAGGCCGGCTGAGCTAATACAAGCAAAACGAGGAGAACCCCCGCTAAGGCGGGTGGGGTCACCAAGGGGCAGTCAGTTACAGCCAAACTGATTGCAGGTGGCAGAGAACGGACGGCCGCGGCTATCCGTGCCATTGATGATTCGCGTGTTCCCGATCTGGGTTTCAGTCGATGACCAGTTGCCACCATGAGCGGAAGTGCCGTTGGTGATCGTTGTATTACCCATGGTATGGCTATCCTGGCTCCAGGAAGATCCCGTGTTGGCGTTATACCCATTCATATAGGTGCTGCCGCCAAAACGATTGATGGTGTAGGAATTGCCATTGTTATCCGTACATGTGGAAAAGCCACCAGTGCCAATACATTGGGCAAACGCTGGTGATGCGGCAAGAAGCAGGGTGACAATTAGGGGGCGAAACATGCAAAGGCTCCTTGGTCTGGGTTTGATTCTTTTATCTTATTAGCATAACCAAAGCTATATCAATGAGCATGGTGATCAACAAAAAAAGTGCCATGGTGTGTATCGGGGCTAGTCGGTCACATTCGGCGCATCCTATTCAGCCGTGAAGATACCCGGCCAAGGCGCTGATCAATGTCAGCCTCGACTGATTCGACAAGACGATCATGCTCGGCGTGCAGGCGGTAGAACGTTCGCCAGTGCATCCCCTTCGGCTTGCCGCCATTGCCATTCAGAAATCCGGCTTCCCAGCCCAGTCGCGCGCGAATGGCGTTCAGTCGTCTAGCTTCCCGGTCGTGTCGGCTCTCGCGCTGCACCGGGTAGGCCATGCCGTAGCAACGGCGGCAGGCCACTTGCCGGCCCATGTAGAGCAGTGCCACCCGCTTGCCGCAGTATGGACAGCCGAACCAGTGCCGCGTGCCGCCGTAGGTGCAGGGCGTGGTCAGTAACCGTACCCGCTGATTCACCTTCTGCCGGTCATTGCCGGTGCCGATGCTATAGTCGAACGTCACCGCGTCCTCATGCACCCGCAGGCCAATCGTGGACACCACTGCGCCGTCACGCCACCATTCCCAGTTGAACGAGTGTCCCGGCACCAGAAGGCCATCACGCGCCAGCCGCCGCACATCCACATGTCGCAGATTGTTGGTCAGTGTTTTTGTCATACGAAATCATCAGGGAAATTAGGTGCTACTTTCGCCGTCCACCAATGGTGTCTGGCGAGTATGGAGCCGTAACGTTGGTGATTACGGCGGCGAACGAGAGTAAGCAAGGTGCTGGTGTCCAGTGCTACCCGGTAAAGCGTCATGGCAGTGCCTCCAGGTGGTCGGGATGCACGCCGCGCACGTCGCCCTCGACCCACACCAGCCGATAGCCCTTCTCGACGTTCTTCTGTGCCGCCCATTCACCCAGCCCCTGCCACACCTCGGCAGGGAGGCCGGCCGCCTTGGCGGCGAACAGCGATGGGAACACGTGCACCAGCTCGCCGGCGCCGATCAGGAATGGCCCCTTGCCAGGCTGGTGGAACAGCAGCGGCGCGGTGGTGCGATGGGTGGGGGCCAGGCTCCGGTCGAGCAGCGGGTGCTTGAATGCGGCGGCAGTGGCGATAGCGGGGGTCAGGTCGGCCACCGGGCGCGGCCCGTCCTGGCGCTGCTGCTGGCGCAGGTAGTCGAGGAGGGCTGGCTTGTGGGCCTTGATTTGCTCACGGTTCTGGGCGATGCCGTCCGGGTTGCCGCTGGCCTTGAGGATGTCGCCATCCATCAGGGACAGCCGCACACCAGCGGCGGCCAGGTTGTGCAGTAGTGTGGCGATGGTTAGGGTGGTGTTCATCAAAACAGTTCCTCCCTTGCTTCGGCACCGGCGTAGTCGGCCAGCCAGTCATCGTTGGATTGTGTCGATACGGGGTTTTCTCCCGTCACAACGTCACAAGCCTTATTCGGCGTGGGTTTGCGCGTGACGGCAGTGTGACGTGTGGCACTTGCGGCGTTCTCTCCCGTCACACCGAAAGCCCCGTGGTTATTGGGTTGTGACGGTGTGACGGATAGAGCGGCGGGTGTGGCCAAGTAACGGGCAAAGGCGTCCTCGAAATCCTCCAGCTTGTAGCCCTTGCGCGTCTCGTGGTGGGTGCGGACGGTGCCGCCTTTGATGCCGTAGCCCTTCAGGCGGTTGGCCAGTTGCTTGGCGCTCATCGGGCGGCCCCGGTTGTAGGTGGCCCACGATTTTTCTTCATCCTCCAGCAGCGCGGCCAGCAGATCGGCGGTGAACAGCCGCGCCACGCCCCTGACCTCGAACACTTCCCGGATGTCGGCCAGTAGCTCCTGATCCACGCTCGGCGCATCCTCCACGCCCGACAGCGTCAGCGCGGCATGGCGAGCGGTAGCAGGCCAGTGCCCGCCGGCCAGATCGGCAATGGACAGTAGTGGCTCCCAGTTGTCGGCATTGCGGTTCTGCAAGGCGTCGGGCATCGCGGGGACGTGCTCGGCCAGCCTGGCGGCGTGGTCGTCGGCCCAGCGGGCAATCTGGCGGCGCAGCAGGGCGAACAGCGCGTCAGCGTCGGCAGAGCGCAAGCGCCCGGTGTTTTCGTGCGGCAGCTTGCGGCGTAGCTGTAGCGGAATGGCGCGGCTCTCGATGGTGCCGGCCCGCTTGCCGATGCCGGCCATCGCCTTGGCGCTCCAGGTGGTGAACGTGCGCGGCTCGTGGTCGTCGCCCACCACGCGTACTACAAAGGCCGTTTCGCGGGTGTGGCCGGAATTGATCAGCCCGCGCAGTTCCTCGTTGTCGTCGGCGAAGGCGTCGGCCTCGTCGATGAACAACGTCGGTTGCCATTGCTCCACGGCGCGGAACAGCGCAGCGGGGGTTATGTTGGACGCCATCAGCGGGCGCTTGGCGAGCTTGGCCAGCGTGGACAGCATCACCGACTTGCCGCAGTTGCGTTCCGGCGCGGTGATGTTGGCAATCGGAGCCACGTTCACCACGTCGATAAGCCAGGTCATGGACGCCCACAGCGCGGCAGCCTGGGCGGTTTCCGGTTGGCAGATCACGTAGCAGCGCACGGCGGCGGTGATGTCGTCCAGCAGCGTGGCACCGGCCAGCGGTTCGGGCCACGGTTCCACGTCGTCGAACAGCATGCCGCGCCCGGCGGCGCTCTCATCGTTGGTCGCCTTGCGCTGCTTGCGGTGCTCCGTCACCACGCTCTTGAGGCCGGGAAGGTCCAGCCCCAGCCGTTCGGCGGCGGCCTTCTTGGCGCGTTCGTAGCCTAAGGCGGACAGCCCGGCCAGGCGCTCGATAAGCTGTTCCTCGGTTTCCAGCTCCAGCGGGGCAACTGGCGCCACGGCGCCGGCCTGTTGCAGTCGTTCCAGATCGTCACGGGCACTCATGCGGCGGCCTCCAGTTCTCGGGATTGGTACACGTCGAGCCAGTCATTCCCGGTGGTGTCGGGAATCAGCACCCGGGGGCGGCGGGCTTCTGCTGCCAACCTCTTGGCCAGGACGTGGGCGGCGCGCTGGCCGGTGCCGCTGGTGTCGTGGTCGGCCATGATGAACACGTCGTTGACCGACTTGGGCAGTCGTACCCGTTCCAGCCCGCCTGCCGACACGCACGGCCAGCACGGCAACCCAGAACCCAGCCAGACGGCCAAGCCGGTTTCGATGCCTTCGCACACGGCCAGCTCGCCATTGCGTGGCGGGTACAGCCGGATGGCCGCGCCCTTGGTGGCGCCGTCGTAGGCGGTGAGCAGCTTCTTGCAATCCAGGATTTCGCCGGTCGTTGGGTGGATCGGTCGGGCCTTGCTGCCGTCGGGGGTCAGGTAGGTGCGATGCAGGCCCACCAGCTTGTCAGCAGGCGAGATGACGGCGGCGAGCATAGCCGGGAAGGTGCCGAGATGGTGCGGCTGCCCGTCCACTTCGGCCCAGTACGGCAAGGTCGGGTGATGGCGCAGCTCCTCGGGGAAGGTGCCCAGTACCAGCCCACGGCGGCGCAGATATAGCCCCACCGGATCGTCATGACTGATCGGCCGTCCCTCGTTCCACAGCCGGGCCAGCTTGGCGCTGTCGTCGCGTGGGGGCGTGCTCTTGGCCGGTGCCGGTGGTGCTGGTGTCGGTAACGGCCGGCCGATGCCTTCGGCCAGCCCCAGCACACCAGCGACAGCTTGCAGCGCGGTCTTGAAGTCGCCGTTCATCCAGTGCATCACTAGGGTGAAACCGTCGCCGCCTTGGCCATCCAGGGCACGACAGACGAAACGGCCCTGGCCCTTGTCGATGAACTGGAAGCGGTCTACTCCCCCGCAGGCCGGGCACGGTTGGTTGCGTTTCTTGGCCAGCGCCTCGGCGGGAATGCCCAGCGCGGCGAGAATGTCCGGCCAGCGCCCGAAGGCGGCACGGCGGACTTGTTGCAGGTCGATTTTCTGAGACATTTGAATACCTCCGGGCAAGGGGATGCCTATGCCGATGCTCTCGGTCATGGTCACGCCCTCGCGTCTTGCTCAGGTTGTCGGTGGTGTTAGCGGTCGAGGCGCGGGATCAGGTGCGGGCTGGCCTCCGTGGTCAGCACGTATTTGGCAACGCGATGCGGGCGGCCCTCGCTGGTGTTGTCAGTGACCCAGCAGGTAATGATGCGATTGCCACGCTCCCGCAACTCCTGCACTCGAGCGGCAGGGTGCAGCACATCGTGTAGCCGGCGAGCCTGAAGCGTCGTTACCGGCCCTTGGCGCAGGGCGACCAGTAGCCGTTGCCGCTGTGCCTCGGCACTGGGGTCGGGAAGCTGGCCGTCATGTTCGGCCAAGTGCTGGGCGGTAGGGGTGGCGTCGCTCATGCGATCCCCTCCGATACTTGCAGCGTAACCAGCAGCAACACGGCGGCGATGACTTCGGGGGCCATCAGCAGCAGGGTAGGTATCAAGCGGCGCATTGGGCTACCTCCCCGGCACGTTGCGACTGTTCCCACGCTTCCAGCTGGGCGAGGTCGAACAGCGTAGCCTTGCCGAATTTAATCGGCGGGGGAAAGCCGGTCACACCATCGCCCCCCATCCAGCGGTAGATGGTGGAGCGGCTGACGCGGTAGCGGTCGGCGGTTTCGGTGACGCGAAGGTATTTCTGAATCATTAATACGGTTCTCCAAATAAATTGAAAAACCGCAAGGGAATACCAGCTAGAGCCAGTAAATGGGGCAAAGTCGCAACAGAATGCGACGCAATGACACGTGCCCGATTTACAGTTAGCCATAGCTAAAGGTATAAAGGCGGGGTTCAGCTCCCAGCTAAACACTGCCCATCCCCTTGCGGGTTGGATGCGGTGCCGGCGTCAGATTGGCGTCTGACCTTCCGGCGCAGTCCTTGGCGGGACTGGCAAAACGGGATTCCTTGGCGGGAGTCCCGTTTTGTTTTTCTGCATCGCACTTCGCATTTTACCGTACCGTTCAGTCCGGCACACCCACCGAAAACAACCAATTCGCTCTCGTAGACGCGAACTTGATTCTCTCGGGAATCACTGATCACTAACGGGCATTAAGCGCAGCTTTCGTCCAGACAAGTAACCGCATCAGCATAGAAGCCGGCCAAGTCCTTGCTGCACTTGAGTAATCGCAGGGGAAACGCAATAGCAACAGAATAACCGCAGTTATAATTGGCGTTTACACCTGTCAACTACAGCAAAGCCAATGGGAACGCGCGTTTAGCATGTGTCTTTCCTACAACACATGCTCATTGCTTTTACTCGGCAAGCGTCATGCCGTCCTAAACATCGGCACCACGTTGCTATCCACGACGGCAGGCAGTTGCCCGGCCTCACAATCCGCCAGCGCACTGCCAAGTAAATCCAGCGCCTTGCAGCGCGCTTCCCAGTTGGCGTAGCGGGCATAGCGGCCCGTCGTCTTGGCATCAGGACGGGCATGATTCAGCACGCGGGCAACGATGTCCCGGCTGATACCCAGTTCCTCCAGCCGCGTGGCCGCCGTGCGACGCAGGTCGTAGAACGTCCATTTGCCGCCGGGCAGGTTGTACCGCGTCATGTCTTTGGTGGCTCGCTTGTACTTCAGGCGCTTGGCCAGCCGGGCGGCTCGCGCCTCGGGGCTTTCATCGGGCAGGTCGTAGAACTGGCGAGCGGCCACGTCATTGCCGACGTTGTCGCGCCGGATGGACTTGCCGACCGCCTCCGGGGCCGGGAATACATGGTCGTTACCGGCAATGCGGAAGTCCGCCATGAAGCGCAGCTGCTCCAGGGCGTAATCGGACAGGTGGATATGCAACTGCCGGCGCTTCTTGGCGGCACCGGCTGGAACGATCATCAGGCGGCGCTCCAGGGAAATCCAGTTCCAACGCAAGCGCGTACCCTCCACGCCGCGCAACCCCGTAGCCAGCAGCAGCTTAATCAACCGCTTGCCCGATTCCGCTTGGGTAGACGCCGGCAGCCGTTCGGATAGCAGCATGACCAGCTCGCCAAACTGCAACGCCCTCCCCGCCAGATCGTCCTCGCCATCGTCACCAATGACGCTTTCGCCATGCTTGGCCAGGTGCGCCTCGATGTCGAAGTTCTCCGGCAACTGATCGTCAGTCACGCGGCGCTTGGGCTTGGGCGGGCTGGCATGAAGCAATTCATGGTTTGGCGCGGCATGGTCGCGCTCCACCGCCCAGTGCATGACCTGTTTCAGCAGCGCCAGCACCTTGCGCGCCGTGGCCTCTTTGCCCTCCTTCACCATGCGGTCGTACAGCTTCATCGCCTGCTGGCGGGTGGCGCTGGCCACCTTGTGGCTGCCAAACAGCGGCTCCAGGTGCACACGCCAATGGGATTGGCGGACAGCGCGCCAGTGCGGGTCGAGCGTGGCGCCGTGATGGGTGTCCCACTCGTCGAACAGCTGGTTCATGGTCAGCTTGGCGGCTTCCAGACGTTCGGCCGCCTCCCGCTCTCGCCGTTCCGTTTCGGCCTTGGCAAGACGCTCGGCTTCTTCCTGGCGCTGCCGCTCGTCCTGCTCGCGCTTGGCGTCAATCGGGTTGCCGCCCCCTCGAACCGATGGGCGCAGCGCATCCGCCTTGGCTCGCGCTTCGGCCAACGTCAAAGCCCCCTTGCCACCCAGCGTCTTTTTATCGGCCTCGCCAAGCGTCAGCGTTTTGCCGTTGTAACGGAATACGAATGTCTTGGAGTTGCGCCGAACGGCGACGCGCAAACCGCCTCCATCGTTGAGGTAGTCAACGCCTTTGCCTTCCGGGCAGACAGCGTTTTTGATTGTCGCCACATCCAAAAGAGATTTCTTCGCCATGATTCCGTGCCAAGTTTGTGCCAAGTTCGTGCCAAGTCACAACGGGATAGCATGACACGTAGAAATACAACTATATGGCTCAAATCATTGCATATCAATGGTTTTACGGAACACAACGGGATTTGGCGAAATCTGACAAAACAGAAATACTCTAGACTCCGAAGCTGAATGTCGTTGGTTCGATTCCAATCGGGTGCGCCACCAAATTCAAAGGGTTAGCGAAACATATTCGCTGGCCCTTTTTGCTTTCCCCTCCTTGCCCCAGCCCCATCACAATCCACGGCCATGACAGCCGCTATAGCCCGGCTTACAATCGCACGATGACGACGGAGTTTTATAACTCAAAGAGGTAATGAATCGTGATGAAAAAACCGTTCGCCGGCGCCCTGATGTTGGCTCTCGGCCTCGCTCAGGCCGCCCACGCCACCGACGACCGCAAGATGTTCCCGATCGAGGAGGCATTGAACAGCGCCGAGGCCCAGCAGAAGCTCGACCCGGAGATCAAGCTCTACTTCGGCGACCAGAAACACCCCAAGGGCAAGGTGCTGGGCGAGTGGGTCGCCAACAAGAAGACCAACGCCTTCAACAAGGATGCCAAGACCGCGTGCGAGTGGGCCTTCCTGTCCGCCGCGCTGGAGTTCCAGGAGCGCGCGCGCAAGGAGGGGGGCAACGCCGTGATCAACATCCGCAGCTTCTACAAGCAGGAGGAGATCAGCAGCGACAAGGAGTACATGTGCGGCAGCGGTTTCCTGATGGCCGGGGTGGCGTTCAAGGCGCAGGTGATCAAGACGCGTTGATGCCGCGTCCCCTGCGACAACAGGGCTCGCTTCGGCGGGCCTTTTGCTTTGATTGACGGCGAGGACCCGGTTACAGGTGCCGCGTGGAGAACAGCAGCGAGGCGTTGGTGCCGCCGAAGCCGAAGCTGTTGCACAGCACGCTGGACAGAGGCCGTTCGCACAGGGCGGTGACCAGCGGCAGGCCGGCAAGCGCCGGGTCGGGGGTGGCGATGTTGGCCGACGGCGCGATGAAGCCGTGGCGCAGCATCAGCAGCGAGAACGCCGCCTCCAGCGCACCGGCAGCGCCGATGGCGTGGCCGGTGAGCGCCTTGGTCGAGGAGAACGCCGGCGGCGTGCCGTCGAACAGCCGGCACAGCGCCTCGACCTCGACCAGGTCGCCGCGTTCGGTGCCGGTGGCGTGGGTGTTGACGTAATCCACCTCGTGCCGGGGCCTCTCGCCCAGGGCCAGGCGCATCGCGCGCAGGGCGCCGTCGCCGCTGGGGTTGACCATGCTGTCGCCGTCACAGGTGGCGCCATAGCCGGCCAGTTCGGCGTAGATCGGCGCGCCGCGGGCCAGCGCATGTTCGAGCTCCTCCAATACCAGCACGCCCGCCCCGCCGGCGATGACGAAGCCGTTACGGGAACGATCGTAGGGACGCGAGGCATGCGCGGGGTGATCGTTGCCACCGGGAGCGAGCACCCCCATGGCGTCGAACAGCATGGCGGAGTGCCAGCCGACCTCCTCGGCACCGCCGGCGATCATCACGTCCTGCTTGCCAAACTGGATCAGCTCGCAGGCGTGGCCGAGACAGTGCGCCGAGGTGGCGCAGGCCGAGGTCAGGCCGTAGCTCACCCCCTGGATGGCGAACGCCGCCGCCAGGTTGGCCGACACGGTGCTGCCCATCACCTGAGGCACGGTATAAGGCGGCACCTTGGCCATGCCCTTGTCGGCGTGCAGCGCGTGGGCCTCCACCACCAGCGCCGTCGAGCCGACGCCCGAGCCCACGATCAGCCCGGTGCGCGGGTGGCTCAGCCGGTGCGCCGGCAGGGCCGCATCGTCCAGCGCCTGACGCGCGGCCTGCCAGCCGTACAGCGCGGCGTCGGACATGAAGCGGCGCAGCTTGCGCGGCGGCAGCGGCAGCCGGGCGATGTCGGGCACGCCCGCCACCTGGCTCGCCATGCCGGCCTGGGCGAACTCGGGCCGATGGCTCACGCCGCTGCGGCCGGTGCGCAAGGCATGCGTCACCGTGGCCGCCTCGTGCCCGATGCAGCTGACCATGCCGATGCCGGTGACGACGACCCTGCGCACGCGCTGTCTCCGCTTATTCGCCCAGCTTGGCCGCCAACAACAGGGATTTCCAGGTTTTCATCGTTGTTCTCCTTATGGATTGCTCAGGCCCGGCGCAGGATCAGCGAGGTGTTGATCCCGCCGAAGGCGAAGTTGTTGCTCATGGCGTAGTCGGTGTCGATGGCACGCCCGGCGCCGGTCAGGTAGTCCAGCTCGCCGCACTCGGGGTCGACGTGGTCGAGGTTGAGCGTCGGCGCGAACCAGCCCGCACGCATCATTTCCACCGTCTGCCACACTTCCAGCGCGCCGCAGGCACCCAGGGTGTGGCCGAAGTAGCTCTTCAGCGAGCTGATCGGCACCCGCCCCAGCACCTCGGCGGTGGCTTGGGTTTCGGCGACGTCGCCGCGCGCGGTGGCGGTGCCGTGGGCGTTGACGTAGCCGATGGCGGCGGCCGGCAGGCCGGCGTCGACGAGCGCCAGCCGCATCGCCTGGGCCATGGTCGGTGCCTCGGGCTGGGTGACGTGCACACCGTCGGAGTTGGTGCCGAAGCCGACGATCTCGGCGTAGATCGTCGCGCCGCGCGCCAGCGCATGCTCGCGCTCTTCCAGCACCAGGGTACAGGCGCCCTCGCCCACCACTAGGCCGTCGCGGTCGCGGTCGAACGGGCGCGGCGTCAGCGTGGGGCTGTCGTTGCGCTGGCTGGTGGCGTACAGCGTGTCGAACACCGCCGCGCTGCCGGCCGACAACTCCTCGGCACCGCCGGCCAGCATCAGGTCGAGGCGGCCGTAGCGGATCGCCTCGTAGGCGTAGCCCAGCGCCTGGCTGCCCGAGGTGCAGGCGCTGGCGGTCGGGATCACCCTCCCGGTCAGACCGAAGTAGAGACCGATGTTGACCGCCGCGGTATGGCTCATCATCTGGATGTAGCTGGTGGAGGTGACGCCGGCCATCGAACCGGTGGACAGCATCTGGCCGAAGGCGCAGATCGGCGCGACGCTGCCGGACGAGGAGCCGTAGGCCACGCCCATGCGGCCGTCCTTGATGCTGTCGTCGCCGAGCAGGCCGGCGTCGGCCAGCGCCACTTCGCTGGCACGCACCGCCATCTGCGCCACGCGGCCCATCGCCCGTGCCACCTTGCGCGGGTAGTGCGGCGGTAACGCGAAGTCGTCCACCGGCGCGCCCAGGCGGGTGTTGAGGTCGACGAAATCGTCCCACTCCGGCATCACGCGCACCCCGTTGCGGCCGGCGTGCAAGTTGGCCGCGATGCTCGCCCAGTCGTGCCCCAGGCTGCTGATGCCGGCCATGCCGGTGATCACCACGCGACGCATCAGATGATGCCCCCGTTGACGCCGATCACCTGGCGCGTGATGTAGGCGGCGCCGTCGGACATCAGGAAGGCCACCAGCGCGGCGACTTCTTCCGGCTGGCCGACGCGGTTCATCGGCACCAGCTTCAGCGCCTCGTCCAATGGCAGTTCGTCCAGCATCTCGGTGGCGATCAGCCCCGGCGCCACGCAGTTGACGGTGATCTTGCGGCTGGCCAGTTCCACCGCCAGCGCCTTGGTGGCGCCGATCAGCCCGGCCTTGGCGGCGCTGTAGTTGACCTGGCCGCGGTTGCCCATCACGCCGGACACCGACGACAAGGTGACGATGCGCCCGCCCTGGCGCGCCCGCACCATCGGCATGGTCAGCGGGTGGATCACGTTGTAGAAGCCGGACAGCGCGGTGTCGACCACCACGTCCCAGTCCTCGCCTTCCAGCGCCGGGAAGGCGTTGTCGCGCGTGACGCCGGCGTTGAGCACCACGCCCCAGAACGGACCGTGGGCCTCGATGTCGGCCTCGATCGCGGCGCGGGCGGCGGCGCGGTCGTTGACGTCGAACTGCAGCAGGGTGACGGCCCTGCCCATAGCGCGAACAGCGGCGGCCACCGCTTCGCCCTCGTCGCGGCGGCTGCGACAGTGCACGGCGAGGTCGAAGCCGTCTTCGGCCAACTTCAGCGCGATGGCACGGCCGATGCCTCGGCTGGAGCCGGTGACGAGAATCCTCTTGCTCACTGCTTGTTTCTCCCTTGCAGGAAGACGGCGAAGTCTTCCGGCTCGTAGACGTTGATCGTGGCCTCGGCCAGCAGGCGCTCGCCGGCGTGCACGGCGCAGGCGAACGAGCCCATGCCGGACTCGTCGCGGTACACCGGGCTCGCCGTCACCGTCAGCGGCTGGCCGGCGGCGAAGCGTGGGGCATGGCCATGGTAGCGGCGCGTGCCCAGCAGCACGCCTTGCTTGACGGGCTTCCCGGCGGCGCGGGCGGTGAGGCCGACCCAGGCCGCCACGGCCTGCGCCATCAGCTCGATGCCGAGGTAGCCGGGCATGGCGCCGCCTTCGTCGGCGTACCAGGCATCAGCGCGCGGCGTGGCACAGGCGGCGACGCCGGCTGCGTCGTGCGCGGTGACGGCGTCGAGCAACAGCATGCCGGCCCGGTGCGGGAGGATATCGGCAATCGCCGGGAAAGTCATTGTCATGGCTTCACTTTTTTTACGTTTCCGCGCCCAGCAGCAGCGACACGTTGCTGCCGCCGAAAGCGTAGGAATTGCTCATCAGGAACGGCCGCGCCGGATCGAGTGTGTCGCCCGGGCGGACCAGTGCCAGCGGGGGCAGCGCCGGGTCGGCCACGCCGTCCCAGCGGTGCGGCGGCAGGCGACGCCCAGGGTCGGTCAGCGTCAACCAGGCGAACCCGGCCTCGGTGGCACCGGCCGCGCCCAGGGTGTGGCCCACCAGCGGCTTGGTGGAACTGGCCGGCACGCCCTGCGGAAACACCCGTTGCATCGCCAGGCTTTCCATCTCGTCGTTCTTCGGCGTGGCGGTGCCGTGCAGGTTGACGTAGCCCACCTGCTCCGGTGCGACGCCGGCCTGCGCCAGCGCCTGGCGCATCGCGGCTTCGGCGCCGACGCCTTCCGGGTGCGGCGCCGACATGTGCCAGGCGTCGCTCGATTCGCCGCAGCCCAGCAGCACCACCGGCCCGGCGTCGCGGCTGAGCAGGAACAGGGCGGCCGCTTCGCCGATGTTGATGCCGCGGCGATTGGCGCTCATCGGGTTGCAGCGCTCGGGGCTGACCGACTCCAGCGCGGCGAAACCGTTCAGCGTCAGCCGGCACAGGCTGTCCACGCCGCCGGCGATCACCGCGTCGCACAGTCCCTGCGCCAGCAGGCGCTGCGCCGCCACCAGCGCCTTTGCACTGGAGGTGCAGGCGGTGGACACCACGTAGGCGATGCCGGGCAGGTCGAGGTAGCGGGCGAGGAACTCGGCCGGGCTGCCCATCTCCTGCTGCGCGTAGTGGTAGCTCGCCGGGCGCGGCCGGCCCTGGGCCTCGGCCGCCACCGCCTTTTCGGTTTCCTCGATGCCGGAGGTGCTGGTACCCAGCACGATGGCGATGCGCGGCTTGCCGTAGCGGGCGATCATCGCGTCCAGCGCCGGCCGCAACGGCGCCAGCGCCGCCAGCAGCAGGCGGTTGTTGCGGCTGGCGTAGCGCGCCAGGGCCGGCGGGATGTCCGGCAGCGTCGCCTGTACGCGGCCGACCAGCGCCTCGCCGCCGCCCACCAACCAGCCGGCCTCGCGCACCATGCCGTCGCCAGCGCCGGCGAACAGCCGCTCCCGTATCGTCGCCAGGTCGCTGCCCAGCGCATTGATCATCGCCAGATCGTTGAGATAGACCTTCACTTGGCCTCCGTATCGTCGCTCAGCTCGCGGATGTCCAGCCGCAGCCCCAGGGTCGGCAGGCGCACGGCGCGGCCGTCGCCCTGCGGCGCCTCGGTCATCAGGGTATCGCCCTGGTGCATCAGCGCCCGGCTGCCGTCGGCATCGTGGCGCCACCACACGGCGGCGCGGCCGAAGCCCTTCAGCACCTCGGCTTCCGGCAGGTTCAGCCATTGTGCCAGCGCCAGCATCGCCGCGGCCTGGCCGGTGACGCGCGGGCCGAACGGCGAGTGGCCCGTCACCGCCTTGCCGTCCCAGGCGGCCGCCAGCAGAGGCTGGCCCAGCGGCGACAAGGCCGCCAGCGCCAGGCGGGATGCGTCGCCTTCGAGGCGCAGCAGCGACAGCTCGTGCAGGCCGCGGCCGTCCACCGTGACCAGTTGGCTCTGCTCGGTCAAGGGCTGCGGCGGCCGCAGGCAGTAGCGCGGCGCCTGCGGCAGGCTCGGGCACGGAGAGGGCAGCCTACTACAGGCTGCCAGCCACGGCAGCAGGCACAGCGCGAAGAGTCGGCGCCTCATGCCGTCATCGCCTGCGCGCGTTTGGCCAGCGGGTCGCTCGCCCGCCGGCCAACCAGTCCGACCATCGGCGCCAGCAGCACTGCGAAGCCGACGCCGATCAGCTGAGTCAGGCCGAAGCTGCTGACCGCCGGCGTAGCGGAGAGCGCCAACAGGCCGAACGACAGCAGCGTGGAAATCGCCGACAGCAGGATCGCCAGCAGCGCGGCGCGGTGGTGGTGATGCTGCCCTTCTTCGACGAAGATGGCGTAGTCCACCCCCACTCCCAGCACCATCAGGAAGCCCAGCACCACGAACAGGTTGAGCGCCACGCCCAGCCAGCCCAACACGCCCAGCGTGAACAGCACCGACAGCGTGACCGGCGCCGCCACCAGCAGCGCACGGCGCCAGCCGTAGCGGCGCAACATCAACAGCACGATGGCGGCCAGCGAGACCGCGAACATCAGGCTGGCCGACTGGCGGAACAGCTTGAACAGCGCCGACACGCTGGCGGCCTTGTCCACCAGCGTGACGCCGGGCAAGCCGTCGGCGGCCTGCCGCAGCACCGGCAGCGCACGGAAATCGCCCGGCATCACCGCCATGCGCCAAACGCCGCCGTGCTCGCCCAGCCACAGGTGGCGCAACGGGGCTGCCAACGGCATCGCCAGCAACCTCTGGGCATCCAGCAGCGGCGCCTGGCGGGCGGCAGCGGCCAGGTATTGATCGATCAATTCATCACGCAGGCCGGCATCCGCCAGCAGCGGACAGCCGATCTTGGTCAACATCACGCGCTGCAAGGCGTGGTCGGCACGCTGCAGCTCCGGCGGCGGCAGCAGCGCGGACAGCGACTGGTAGCCGCTGATCTCGCCGCGTGCCTTGAGCGCGTCGAGCCGGCCGTCGAGCTGCCGCCCCAGCCGCAGCAAGGCCGCTTCGCTGCCTGCCTCCAGCAGGAAGAACTGCCGGCTGTTGCCCTGGCCGGTCAGCTCGCGGATCAGCGTTTCGTCGGCGAGCAGGGCCGGCGACGGACGGATCAGCTGGTGGATGTCGTCGTCGGCCGTCAGCCGCGTCAGTCCCGGCAGGGTCAGCAGCGCCAGCACGGCGAGCAGCCACGGCAGGCGGCGGCCGGCCAGCAGGCGGCCATATGCATCGAACAGCCGCGTGGTCGGCGCCAGGATGGCGGCGGCCGAGGCCGGCGCCGGCTTCCGCGCGAACGGCGGCACGCACCACAGCACGGTGAGGTAGGCGCCGATCAGGCCGGCGCTGGAGAAGAACGCGATCTGACGCAGGCCGGGAAACGGCAGCACCGCCAGCGCGCCGTAACCCAGCAGCGTGGTGACGAGGCCCATGCGGATGCCGGGGTGGATCGCCGCCAGCGCGCGGCGCACATCCCAGTCCTTGCCGTCGTGCAGCTGGTTGACGAACAGGTGGGTGGAGTAGTCGATGGCGACGCCGATCAGGCTGGCGCCCAACACCAGCGTCATCAGGTGCAGCTGGCCGTACAGCGCCAGCGTGGCCGCCACCGCCACCACGGTGCCGGCCGCGATCACCATGCCGGACAGCACGAGGTGGCGCAGCGTGCGGAAGGTGCCGAGCATCAGCATGATGACGGCGATCATCGACACCGTGCCGATCAGGTTGACTTCGGCCTCGGCGCTGCTGCGCGCCTCGCTAGCGAACAGCACCGCCCCGGTGGCGGCCAGGCGGCCGCCGGCCGCCTGGATGCGTTGCCGCTCGGCCGCCACCAGCGCCGCCACCGCCTGCTGCGTGGCCGGTTCGTAGGCGCTATTGGCGAGCCGGGCCGACAGCAGGCGCCAGTGCAGGCCGCCGCGCTCGGTGGAGAGCCAGCCGTTGCTCACTCCCAGCAGCGACGAGGCCAGCGGCAATGCCGCCAGCACGTTGCCGAACAGGCCGAAGGGGTCGTCCGCCAGCGGCAGCGTCCAGCCGCCCTGCCCCGGCATGGACAGGCGGCGCGCCAGCTGGCCCTGCAGGTAGGCTTCGGGATCGGCCGCGAGGCCGGCGCGGTCGGTGGCGGAGAGCAGGCCGAAGCGGTAGTCGGCGTAGGGACGCAACAATCGCGCCGGGTCCACCTCGCCGACGCGGCCCTGCACCTCGCGCAACCGGCTTTCGTACCGCAGCGCGCCTTCCAGCTCGCCCGCCAGCTTATCCGCCGTGGCCGCGTCGCGGTGGCCGACCATCAGCACCAGCCGCTCGCCGGCACGCGCCGACAGCTGCTCCAGCGCGCGCTCCACCGCCGGCTGGCGCGCGTCGTCCGGCAGCATCGCCAGCACGTTGGTCTGTACCGGCGACGGGCCGGACAGCCTGGGCAGCAGGTAGCCGAGGCAGACCAGCATCAGCGCGAGCCACAGCACGAAACGCCAGCGCATCAGCGGCTACCCAGGAGCTTCTGCTCGTCCGCCGCCAGCGGGCGGGCGGTGTCGATGCCCGAGAAGCGGATTACCGTGCTGTCGCCGCCGGTTTCTTGCAGCGTCACCCGCTCCAGCTGCGCGCCGCCGGCCAGCTCCGCGCTGCGGATCGCCTTTTGCAACGGCCCGGCCTTGGGGGTCAGCTGCAGCGTCCACGCCTGGGGGCTGCCCTGCGCCGCCACGACGAAGTGCTGCTGCAGCAGCGCCTTGTCGCCGGACACCAGGCCGCGGAACAGGCCGTCCACCGAGCCGATGCCCGGCACATCGCGTGCGGCGCGCTCGCGGCGGCTGCCGTCCGGCAGGATCTCGGTCACGCCCCTGGCGGTCATGGCGTAGGTCAGGCTGTAGGGCTTGGCGATCTGCCACACCACGCCGGCCTCGCGCGAGAACGCCATGCGGCCGGAGAGCTGCAGCGGCTTCTTCAGCGCCGCCATCTGCCGCGTCTGGGCGAAGTCGGCGTGCAGCACGCTGTTGGCGGAGAGACGCTGCGCCACCTGGTCCAGCAGCTCGGCGGCGTGCGCCGGCAAGGCCAGCAGCAGCGTCAGCAATAGCGCGAAGGGTTTCCTGTTCATTCCTGGTACTCCCGGCCCAGCTTGTGCCACAGCACCGCCGGGGTGACGAACTGCAGTGCCATGTCGTCGGCGATCTTCAGCGCCACCTGCACGGTATGGCCCTGGGTCAGCTTGTCGCCGGTGGCGGCGTCGCGCAGGCGGTAGGCGATCTTCAGGCGGTTTTCGTACTCGACGATTTCGGCGCGGGCGATCACCTGCTGGCCGTAACGCGCCGGGCGCACGTACTTGAGGTGGCACTCGGTCACCGGCCAGGCGTAGCCGGAGGCCTTCATCTCCGGGTAGTCGTAGCCGATTTGGCGCAGCAGCGCGGTGCGCGCCAGCTCGAAGTACTTCAGGTAGTGGCCGTGCCAGGCCACGTGCATCACGTCGACGTCGTGGAACGGGATGTCCAGCGTCACCTCGGCGAACGGCAGCGGCAGGGCGCTCATGGGTACAGCTCCCAGGCCTGCCGCTGGATGCGCTCGATCAACGCGCGCAGTTCGCCGTCCTGGCGGCGGTCTTCGGCGAGGAAGGCCGACCGCTCCGCCACGTCGGCGACAAAGCCCTGCACCGCGGCAGGCAGCGCGGCTAGGTCGAGTTCGCCGGCCTCCTCGCGCAGCCGCACCCCCTGCACCACCGCCAGGGTCAGGCAGGCGGCGACCTGCTCGGTCAGCTGCAGCACGCGCAGGGCGTCGCGCGCGGCGATGGTGCCCATGCTGACCTTGTCCTGGTTGTGGCACTCGGTCGAGCGCGAGAACACCGAGGCCGGCATGGTCAGCTTGAGCGCCTCGGCGGTGCAGGCCGAGGCGGTAATCTGCACCGCCTTGAAGCCGTGGTTGATGGCGGCGCGCTCGCCGCTGGAGCCGGACAGGTTCTGCGGCAGGCCGTGGTTGTAGCGGGTGTCGACCAACAGCGCCAGCTGGCGGTCCATCAGGTCTGCCAGGTTGGCCACGGCGTTCTTCATGCCGTCCATAGCGAAGGCGATGTGGCCGCCGTAAAAGTGGCCGCCGTGCAGCACGCGCTCCAGCTCCGGGTCGATGATCGGATTGTCGTTGGCGCTGTTCAGTTCGTTCTCGATGTCGCGGCGCAGCCACGGCAGCGCGTCGCGCAGCACGCCGATCACGTGCGGCGCGCAGCGGATCGAGTAGCGATCCTGCAGGCGGATCTGCTCGCGCGCCGCGCCGCCCTTGTCACCATCATCGAGATCGGCGTAGATCCACGCCGCGATCTGGTTCTGGCCCTCGTGCGGCTTGACCGCGAACAGCGCCGGGTCGAAGTGGCCGCGGTTGCCCTTGAGCGCGAGGCAGGCCAGCGCGGTGAGCCGCGCGGTCAGCCGCGTCAGGTACTCGGCGCGTTCGAAGGCGAGGCAGGCGAGCCCGGTCATCACCGCGGTGCCGTTCATCAGCGCCAGCCCTTCCTTGGGAGCGAGGCGGAGCGGGGCGATGCCCAGTTCGGCCAGCACCGCGGCGGCCGGGCGGATCTCGCCGTGGTAGCGCACCTCGCGCTCGCCGCACAGCACGCCGGCCACGTAGGACAGCGGCGTGAGGTCTCCGCTGGCGCCGACCGAGCCCTCGGCCGGGATCAGCGGCAGCACGCCGTGGTTGAGCAGGTCGGCCAGGCTCTGCAGCAGCACCCAGCGCACCCCGGACACGCCCTGCGCCAGCGAGTTGAGGCGCGCCGCCAGCACCGCGCGGGTGGCGGCCTCGTCGAGGTAGTCGCCCAGGCCGCAGCCGTGGTAGCGCGTCAGGTGCAGCGGCAATTCGGCCACCAGCGCCGGCGGGATGCTGACCGTGCAGTTGTCGCCGTAGCCGGTGTTGACGCCGTACACCTCCCCGCCGTCCGCCAGCAGGCCGGCGAGAAATGCGGCACCGCGCTCGATGCGGGCCGGAAAGTCGCCGTCGGCCAACGCCACGCCCTGGCCGGCGCGCGCCACGCGGCACACGTCCTCGATGGACAGGCGGCCGCTGCCGATGCTCAGTGCTTGCTTGTATTCGCTCATGTGTCTCGTCCCTTGCGGCCCGCCGTCCGACGACGGGCCCGCGCCTCAGGCGCGCCAGAAATCGTAAAAATTGAACCACTGCAGCGGCACGCGGCGCGCGTGATGCTCCAGCCGCACGGCATAGCGGGCGATCACCGCCCCCAGCGCCTCGCGCCGGGTCTTGCGCGGCAGCGCGATGCGCTCGGCGAACGGCTCCAGCTCGATGCGGTAGCGCCCGTCTTCCTTCAGGCAGAACAGCAGGTAGACCGGGCACTCCAAGAGGCTCGCCAGGATCCACGGCCCTTCGGCGAACGGCGCCGGGCTGCCGAGAAACGCTGCCCGCTGCACGCGGCCGTTGTCGCTGGCCGGGGTGCGGTCGCCGACGATCACCACCCATTCGCCGTTGTCGATCTTGTCCTTGAGCAGGATGGCGGTATCCACCCCCATGTCCGGCACGTGGAGCAGGTTGACGCCGTAATCGCCGCTGGCCGCCGCCAGCAGACCGGCAAAACGCGCGGCGTGGCGGGTATAGACCACGGCGTTGACCTTGCGCACGCCGGCGGCGTGGCCCAGCGCGCGGCACATTTCCAGGTTGCCGAGATGGGCGCCGACCAGCAGCGCCCCCCGCCCCTCCGCCGCCAGCGCCTGCAGCGCCGCGCTGCCAGGCACGTTCACCTCGCCGGGACGGCCGGCCCAGGCCGCCATCTTGTCCAGCGCCGCGTCGGCAAAGCTGTACAGGTGGCGGTAGACCTCGCCTGCCGTCACCGGGCGCGGGTCGCGGTTGGCTACCCGCACCCGCTGCAGGAAGTCGCGCGAGGCGGCACGCGCGGCGCGGCCGGTCAGGAAGAAGTAGCCGACGATGGGGTACAGCAGCCAGCGCACCACGGCCGGGCCGGCCAGGCGGAACAGCCACAGCAGCGCCTTCATGCCGAGCAGCGAACCGCGCTCGGCGGCGGTGCTCCACTGGCTCATGCCGCCCCCTTGAGCCGGCGCCGCAGCAGGGCGGGCGCGCGCGGCAACATGGCGAAGAACAGCCGGGTGTGCATCCTGCTGATGCGCACGTTGTCGGCGAGCGCGTCGAAGTGAGACAAGCCGTCGGCCGGATAGGTCACCCGCGTCGGCAGATTGACGACTTCCAGCCCCTCCCAGTACAGCCGCACGATGATCTCGATGTCGAAATCCATGCGCGTCGGGATGGCCACGCGTTCGATCAGGCTCACGGTGGCGGCCAGCGGGTAGCAGCGGAAGCCGCACATCGAGTCGCCGATGGCGAACGACAACGTCTCCACCCACACCCAGAAGTGGGTCAGGTAGCGGCCGTACAGCCGCGCCTTGGGCACGCTGGCATCGTACACCGGCTGGCCGGCGATGACGGCCGCCGGGCGAGCTTGGGCCAGGGCCAGGAAGCGCGGCACGTCGTCCAGCGCGTGCTGGCCGTCGGCGTCCACCTGCAAGGCGTGGCTGAAGCCCGCCCGATGCGCCAGCCGCATGCCGTGCATCACCGCCGCGCCCTTGCCGCCGTTGACCGGCAGCCGATGCAAATGCAGCAGGGGTTCGGCCGCGGCCAGCCGTTCCAGTTCGCGCCGCGTCGCCGCGTCGCTGCCGTCGTCCACCACCCATACCGGCAGGCCGAACGGCGTAAGCCGCGCCAGCACCGCCGCCATGCTGCGGCCGTGGTTGTAGCACGGGATGACGAGGCAGGGGGAGAAGCTCATGGCTGGCGTAGCGTCAGGCGGCCGGACGACACCTTGCGCCCGGCCACCTCGTAGGCGAAGGCGAGCTTGCCGGCGGCGGCATCCCAGTCCAGTTGCAGCGTCAGCGCGTCGTGCGGCTCGACGATGTCGGCGAACTTGATCTGTTCCATGCCGGCAAACTCACCCTGCACCCCCAGGTGCAAGGCGGCCAGCCGGCGCGCCCAGTGGATCTGCACCACGCCCGGCAGCACCGGGAAGCCGGGGAAGTGGCCGTCGAAACAGGCCAGTTCGGCCAGCAGCGCAATGTCGAAACGGGCGCGGGCGCCGTCGACCTCGGTCCGGCTGAGCGGCGGCATGAAATCCGGTTTCATCGTCGATTCCTTTTCGAACAGCGCGGTCAGCGCGGCGCGGTCCAGCTTGCCGCGCTCGGTCAGCGGCAGCGCCTCGACCACGCGCCAGCGCCGCGGCAGCAGCACCGGCTCGTACCAGCGCGCCAGATGATCGCGCAGCGCCTGACCCAGCGCCAGCTTGCCGTCGGTCGCCAGGGCGGTCTGTCCGGCGGCGGACAGCTGCAGCACCGCGCACAGCGTCTGGCGGCGCGCCGACAGTACCAGCAGCGCGGCGGCCTCCACCCAATGGTGCTCGGCCAGCCTCTGCTCCTGCTCGGGCAACGACAGGCGCTTCTCTTCCAGCTTGACCACGCGGTCGAGCCGGCCCTTGAGCACGAAGCGGCCGTCCGGCAGGAATTCCACCGCGTCGGACGACTGCCACGGCGCGCCGTCCGGCAGGTAGGGCGAGGCCACGGCGAGCGCGCCGTCGTCCGCCGGCGTGCAACGCACCACCGGAAACGGCGTCCACACCACGTTGCCGTGCTGCTGGCGGCGCCAGGCGATGCCGCCGGTCTCGGTGCTGCCGAACACCTCGAGCGGTGCCGCGCCGGCCTCAGCGGCGAAGCGTGCGGCCGTGGCCGGCGGCAGGGGGCCGCCGGAGGAGAAGCACTGCACGACATGCGGCGCCAGGTCGGCCAAGTCGATCAGATCGGGCAGGCGCGACAGTTGCGCCGGGCTCGCCACCACGCTGACGCGGCCCAGGCGGCGCGCGGCGTCGAGCAGCGCCTCCGGTAGGAAACGCGGCAGCACCTCGAACGGCCGCCCGGCGGACAGCGGCCACAGCAGGCGGAACAGCAGGCCGTAGATATGGTGGTGCGGCACCGTGGCCAGCACCGGCGCCTCCCCCATCTCGTGTCCAAAGCAGCGCTCCAGCACCGCCACCTCGGCCGACAGCTGGCGCAGGCTCTTGGCGATGCGCTTGGGCTCGCCGGTGGAGCCGGAGGTGAACAGCAGCACGCCGGCGCGTTCCGGATCGAGCGCGGCGAGGCGCCGCCCGGCCAGCGGCGGCGCGGCGGCGATGGCGGCGTCGTCCAGCACGGCGTCGAAGGCGCCGGCGAGGCCGGCCAGCGTGGCCGGCAAGGCATTGTTGGGGATCACCACCGCGCTGCCGGCATGCCAGCAGGCGAACAGGCCGACGGCGAAGTGCCAGGCGTCGTCGGCGATCAATACATAGCGGCGGCCGGGCACCAGCGTGGCCGCCAGGCCGGCGACCGCGGCGGCAAACTCGCCCCAGGCGAGCGGCACACCGTCGCGCAGCGCGACGACGTGAGCGGCGGCGCGGCCCTCGGCCAACAGCGTTTCCGGGGCGAGGAAGCTCATGGGCGCGACTCCGGGTGGCGCCAGCGGCGGTACAGCCACTCGCCGGCGAACAGCGCGCCCATCGCCAGATAGGACAGCAGGCCGTTGTACAGCAGCCAGTACGCCTGCCCGGCGGGCAAGGCGGTGTAGCCGGCGACGGCGGCGTTGAGCACGAAGAAGCCGCACCAGACGCGGGTGACGTTGCGGGTGTAGGCCACGCCGGCCGGCGGCAGATCGGGGGTGATCTGGCGCGCGAAACGCTCGATCATGCTCGGGGGATGGATCAGCGTATGACCGAACACCAGCAGCATCGACAGGCTGATCAGCGCCGGCATCAGCCGCAGCAGCATGGCGCTGCCGGACAGCGTGACCGCCGCCGACAGCGCGATCAGGCCGAGCAGGCGCAGCCGCTGCACCCCGGCGAAGCCCTGCCACAGCGCGCGGCTCTGGCGCCGGTAGCGCAGCAGCAGCACCAACAACAACGAGGCCCCGACCAGGCGGGGCTCGAAGTATTTCAGCGCCAGGAACACCGCCAGCGGATAGGCCAGGGCGCCCAGCAGGGCGAGCAGACGCTTCATGCGCGATCAGGCGGCGAGCAGCGCTTCCACCGCCTTGATCACGTCGTCCACGGTGCGCACGGTCTTGAATTCGTCCGGCTTGATGCGCTTGCCGGTGAGCTGCTGCAGCTTGATCGCCAGATCGACGGCGTCGATGCTGTCGAGCTCCAGCTCGGTGAACAGATTGGCCGAAGGCGTGACCTTGGCCGGGTCGATTTCGAACGTCTCTTCGAGGATGACGCGCAGTTCCTCCAGGATCTGCTCGCGATTCATGCTGCTCATGCCTGTGCTTCCCGTTGTTGTGCGACGAACTGCGCCAGCGTGGCCACCGAGCGGAAATGCTCCTTGGTGGCCGGATCGCTGGCTTCCAGCTTGATCTGGTATTTCTTCTTCAGCGCGACGCCCAGTTCCAGCGCGTCGATCGAGTCCAGCCCCAGCCCTTCGCCGAACAGCGGCGCGTCGGCGTCGATGTCGTCGGGGGTGACGTCTTCCAGCTCAAGCGCGGAGATGATCAGCAGCTTGATCTCGTGTTGCAGCGTACTCATGTACGGTTTCCTTCCTTGCCAGAGCCTGGCTGAAATAGTGTTGCAGCGCCTCGCTCAGACGGCGCGAGGCCAGCGAGGACGGCGTATCGGGGGGCACCAGCGCGGCGACCTGCAGCGGTTCGCCGACTTCCAGCGTGAAGTGGAAGCGCTGCGGCGGAATCTGGTACCAGCGCTTGTCCTTGGTCAGCGTGGACGGCGTGCAGCTCAGCACCACCGGCAGGATCGGCGCACCGGATGCCAGCGCGATGTGCGCGGCGCCGCGCTGGAATTTCAAGGGCGCACCGGGCACGGTGCGGGTGCCTTCCGGAAAGATCACCAGGTTGTCGCCCTGCTGCAGCGAGCGGGCGCAATCGGCGATCAGCGTTTCCGAGTCGTCGTTGCGGATGTAGCCGGTGGTGCGCACCACGCCGCCCAGGAACGGGCTGTCCCACAGCGCGGCCTTGACCACGCAGTTGGCCTCGCGCATCCGCGCGATGATGGCCACCACATCGATCAGCGTCGGATGGTTGGCCAGCACCAGCATGCCTTGGGCCGCGCGCAGCCGCTCCCCATCCTTGACCTCCAGCGTCATGATGCCGACCCGGCACATGAAGCCGATGAACACGGCAAACGCCCGCTGGATCACACGTCGGGCCAGCCGGCAGCGCCGGCCGTCGGCGGCCGGCACCAGCTTGAGGAACGGAAACACCAGCAGGGTCAGCAGCAGGCCGCCCTCGCTGAACAGCGCAAACGCCAGCCCGGTCATCGCCAGGCGCCACAGATAATTGAGCCTAAGCACGCGCCAGCCTCCGGCCCGCCAGCACGGCCTCGTCGGCAGCACCGGCCAGCGCCTGGGCCAATGCCACGCCCTGAGCCCCGTCTGCCTGCGCGCCACTATCCCGGCTCAGCCGCCAGGGCTCGCCGCCGGCCTGCAGCAGCATAGCCAGCGCCAGCGGCTGCTGCAGCGCCGGATCGACATCGCGGTAGAAGGGCAACAAGGGCAGGTCGGCGTAGAGCAACAGCACCGGCTGTTCAGGACAGGCCATCTGCTCCAGCGCGGCCTGCAGCAGACCCGCGCCCAGGCTCTCCGCCCCGGCCGCCACCGCCGTGGCCGGCGCGGTGTCGCGGCGGATGATCGACAGCAGGCCGGCGATGGCGTTGTGCACCGACAGGCTGAACAGCGTGGGCGACAGTTCCTCGTCGCCGGCCAGCGCCTCCAGCATCAGATGGGTGCGATTGACCTCGCCGTGGCGGGAAGCGAAGACCACGCGCAGTTCCGGTCGATCAGCCGCGCACTGCCGGGCCACATGCAACGTCATGCGCGCCAGCGGCGACAGCCGACGACGCAGGCCGGCCTCGACGAAGCGGCAGGCGGGAAAGTCCACCGCCTCGACCACTGCCGCCGGTAACCTCAGCGCGCGCCATTCGCCGGGCTCGCTGGCCAGCGGCGACCAGGCGGCCCAGCCGGACACATGTAGAATCGTCTCTTGCACCGTGAAGAAGCCCCGCCCCGCGCCCGCCGGGCGATCCCGAAAAGCCGCTATTCTAGATCAGACACGGCGGGCCCAACAAGGAAAACCCAAATGCATGAATCCGTCGTTTTCCTGGCGAAAATGGACGATCCTGCCGCCAACCTCGCCGTTCCGGCGGGAATTCCGGCCTCTCTCGGGCGGCGCGCGCGGCAGCACGAGCTGGGGCGCGCCCTGGCGCTGGCGGCCCTGCGCCAGCTGGGGGCATCGGGCGTCGCGCTCAGCGCCGACTCGCCGCCGCGGCTGCTCGGCACGACGGGCCGCGCCCGCTCGGTATCGATCAGCCATCGCGGCAGCTGGGTCGCCGCGCTGGCGAGCAGCGCCGAGGCGGCGGGTGTCGATCTCGAAGTGGGGAAGGCACGGGACTATGAGGCGGCGCTGGAACTGTTCCTGTCCGCGCCGGAGCAGGCCTGGCTGCAACGCCGGTCGGAACTCACGGCGGCGCAGCGCTTTTACCGCGCCTGGACGCTGAAGGAAGCGCTGGGCAAGCGCGCCGGGCGGGGGTGGGACAGCCAAGCGGAAGATCTCGACCTGGTGCGGGCGGCCGGCGGCGACGCCCCGTTCGGCGGCCACCTGGAGTGGCCGGAGCGGCAGCTGACACTGGCCGTGGCGCTATCGGTTCCGCATAGCCGACTGCGGCTGTACGACTGCAGTGCTGGAGCGCCGCGCTTGCTCGGCCTCCCCTTCCTCGACTGGCGCGCGGGCTACGCCGCGGCGGCTACGCACCCGCCGGAACAGGAGGGCTAGCCGTCAGGCCAGCGGCAGCTCGTGCGAGACGTCGTGCAGCATCCGCCAGAAACTGCCGCCACACCGCGACAGCCCGTCGTGGATCCAGACGGTGCGCGGCATGGGCTACCTGTTCCTGCCGGAATTGAGGGGGTAGCCCGCACCGGCCTGCGCTCACCCCAGATAGGCGAAACGCCCCTGCAGCCGCGGCAACAGCGCCTCGCCTTCGAAGCGCGCCTCGCGCGGCGGCGGCATCACGCTGGCGTCGAGACAGTAGTCGAGCGTCATGCGCATGTACTGATAGCTGTTGCAGATGGCGGCGTGCAGGTGGGCGAAGTCGCGCGCGGTCGGGTTGTTGCCGAGCAGCGTGCAGATGATCTCGAGCGCTTCCCAGGGGTGGGCATCGTCGTACTGGGCGTGCAGCTTGAGCCACCGCATCGCCTTGGCGCGGTGGGCCGGAGTGAAGCTCTGTTCGTAGAGATCACGCGAGCACACCTTGAGCGCCCATTCGCCGGTGGCGCCTTCGATCGCGTAGTTGGTGGCCGCGATGCCGAGCACCAGGGTATCGCGGTCGCAGGTGTGCCAGCACCAGTGGCACAGCGCCAGCATCGGCACCGGCACCGGGCTGAACATCAGGTCCTCCCGCTTCACGCCGCTGGCCAGCGCCCACTCCACCCAATGCTCGGCATGGCTCTGCTCGACCCGGATGTTGCGCACCAGGTAACGGCGCGCCAAGTCCTGTCCGCGCGTGCGGCCATAGCGTATCTTCAGCAGGTTGAGCGCCATGTATTGCGGAAACTGCTCGATCACCGGCCACACGCCAATCAGGAAATGGTGCAAGGTGCTGGTGTCGAGCTCGCCGTCGCGCATCTTGCGGAACAATTCATGCTCGACCACCTGGCGCTTGCTTTCCTCGCACAACCGCATCAACTCCCGTGCCCAGATCGGATAGCTGCCGATCTCCTTGAGCGGGCCCACCCGTACAAACTCTTCGCTCATGCTGGATCTCCCAAAGTATTGTGCTGCTGACGGCCCTGCGGGCAGACGGCATCCGACAGCGGCGGCGTGCCGTCGTGCCCGGCAGGGTGGAATGCCTGAGCGATCACCTCGACCAAGGGCAGCGGCCTGGCCACGCCGTAACCCTGCGCGTAATCGACACCGATTTTTTTCAGTTCGTCCAGGATGTCCTGGTCTTCGACGAATTCGGCGATGGTGTGCTTGCCCATCACGTGGCCGATGTGATTGATCACCTCGACCATCGCGTGGTTGATCGGGTCGCCCACCATGTCCTTGACGAAGCTGCCGTCGATCTTCAGGTAGTCGACCGGGAGGTGCTTGAGGTAGCCGAAGGACGACATGCCGGCGCCGAAGTCGTCGAGCGAGAAACGGCAGCCCAGCTGGCGCAGCTCGCGCATGAACTCGGTGGCGCTGGCGAGGTTGGCGATGGCGACGGTTTCGGTGATCTCGAAACAGAGGCAGGTGGGGTCGACGCCGCTGCCCAGCAACTCGGTGCGCAGATAGTCGAGAAACTCGTCGTCACCGAGCGAGGCGCCGGACAGGTTGATCGCACAGGTCCAGCGGCTGCCCGATGGGGTCCGCGCCGCCAGGGTGGAAAGCACGGTGCGCACCACCCAGCGGTCGATCGTCGTCATCAAGTTGTAGCGCTCGGCGGCTGGGATGAAGGCGTTGGGGGGCACCAGCATGCCATATTCGTCGCGCAGCCTGAGCAGCAGTTCGAAGTGCGGCCCGGCCGGTTCGTCGTCGGCGACCGGAATGATTTTTTGCGCGTAGAGACAGAAGCGGTCTTCTTCCATGGCGCGGCGCAGGCGGTGCACCCATTCCATCTCGCCGTAGCGCGTGGTGAGCTCGGCATCGTTCGTCGAATGCAGCTGCACCCGGTTGCGGCCTTTTTCCTTGGCCATGTAGCAGGCCATGTCGGCGGCGCGCATGACCTCCTGGAGCGTCGTCGGCACACCGGAGATGTTCACCACCCCGATGCTGGCGCTGATCGAGAACGGCTGGCCGCCCCAGCTGAAGTGCAGGTCGAGCACGATCTGGCGCAGCTTCTCGGCCACCACCAGCGCCCCTTCCGGCGGGCAGTTCAGCAGCAGCACGCCGAATTCGTCCCCGCCCAGGCGCGCCAGGGTGTCCTCCTCGCGCAGCTGCTGTTGCAGCAGCACGCAGACCTGGCGCAACAGCTCGTCGCCGGCGGCGTGGCCGCAGGTGTCGTTGACGACCTTGAACTGGTCGAGATCCAGGTACATCAAGGCATGGTGCTGATGCCGGCCGGCGGCCCCTTCCAGCGTCCGCGCCAGGCGTCGTTCGAACTCGTGCCGGTTGGTGAGCCCGGTCAGCGCGTCGTGCGAGGCTTGCCAGGACAGGTTGTCGATGTACAGCCGTTCCAGCGTCATGTCGTGGAATACCAGCACCTTGCCCGAGACGCTGGCCTGGCCATCGTGGATCGGCGCGCTGACCATGGACACCGAGACGCGCGAACCATCGAGCCGTTCCAGCTGCAGGTTGCGGCCGGCGCCGGGCGGCACCGGTTCGTTCAGCAGCTGGTTGAGGCGGGCGGGCCGTTCGGACGGAGAGGCCTCCTCGAACAGGCAGCACAACGCGTCCAGCAGCCGGCCCCGCGCCTGCGGCAGCGGGTGGCCGATCAGTTGCTCGGCCACCGGATTCAGGTAGTCGACCCTGCCGCCGGTGTCGACGGTGATCACCGCGTCGCCGATCGACGCCAGCGTGACCTGGGCGCGCTCCTTCTCGGTATGCAGCGCGCTCTCAGCCAGCTTGCGGTCGGTGATATCGAAGATCGAGCCCGACATGCGCACCGCCTGCCCGGCCTTGTCGCGCAAGGCCTGGCCGCGCGCCCGGAACCAGCGGTACTCGCCGCTGCGGGTGCGCAGGCGGTACTCGACATCGTAGCCGCCCTCCCCGGCCAGATGCCGCTCGACCGCCTGCCGTGTCGGCGCCTCGTCATCCGGGTGCAGGCGCGCCCAGAAGGCCGCTGCGGTGCCTTCCAGCTCCTGCTCGGCCAGACCCAGCATGGCCTTGAAGCGGGGCGAGTAGTACACGCTGCCGTCGACGATGTTCCAGTCCCAGATGCCGTAGTCGCTGCCGCTGACCGCCAGGTTGAGACGCTCCTCGCTCTCGCCCAGCGCCCGTTCGAAGGCCTCGCTTTGCCGGATCAGCTGGCGCGTGCGCAGCAGGGCGAACAGGATCAGGATGGCCGCCGTCATCAGGTTGACGACGAACAGCAGGCGCTGGATCGCCCGCGCGCCTTCGGCCAGGACGTTGGAAAACGCCTTCTCCAGCGGCGTGACCCGACGGTTGATCTCCTGGATTTCAAACTTGAGCCGCCCCAGCTCCTCCGGGCCGAGGGTGCCGTTCTCCCGTCCCCGGCGCAGGCGCTCGGCGACGTCGGCGAGCTGGCCCAGCAGGCGGTCGCCCTCGGTCCAGTAGCCGATGGCCTGATCAATATAGCTGATACGGCGAAAGTGCAGGAACAGCCAGATCAGCTCGGGGATATCGTCCGGATCGTTGGCCCCCTGCAGGAAGCCTTCCGCCGCGGCGTCCCGGTCGGGATCGGGCCGATCCAGTGCCTGGCGTGCCCTGCTGTCGCCCAGCGGCACGCTGATGGCTTGCAGGTATTGCTGCCAAGCCTGCTCCGACGCCGTCTCGGCATAGCGCTCCAGATAATAGACCGCATCCTTCTGCCCTTTCGACCACAAGCTCTCGCCGGCCACGTAAGCCCGTACCGCCGACAGCACGTTCTGGCTCAGCCCGCCCAGCAGCACCAACGACACCACGGCCACGATGAACGGCCAGGCAAAGTTCAGCAGGCGGCGGTTGGTACTGACGCGGGGAGGTTGCATGCCAGTGTCCATGGTGGGTGGATGGAAAAGCCGTACCGACGGCGGCAATCACGGCAAAACGGTCAAAACGGAGTTCGATCCTGTTTCAATACGTCACCATGTCTCCTCTTGCCCGGCCCAGGTGGCCAAGACCTCGCAATCGGCCGCCGCGTGTCTCATGGCGACTCTCGCCGGGTCCGACCTCCCCAGGCAATGCCAGAAAAATAAAATCAATTCCATGACGTTCCAAATGAAGATATAGCCGCTGTCAGCCAAAATACATAGCCACGCCTGGAACGCCGTTATGACCGAATCGGAAAGGAAGGCACGTGAAAAAACCCAGGAGCGAGCCGGTGAAAAGGAAGGGAAGTAAACAGCAAGGGGCGGGAAATGAGAGCAGCCGTGAGCGCCCAGCCCCGGATAGGATCAGCCGGGCCCGACCGGGAGCGGCTGCCGGCCTGGGAAACGACCAAAAAACAGCATTGCCGAATAAACGGGCTCCGCCGTGGAGTGGGAAACTACTGTAAACATGCCCTAACGCCAGGCCAGCCTCCTCGACAGACGCCTGTAGATCGGATCGGTCAACAGCAGCACGCACAGCACCCGGCCGACATGGAACGCCGTGACCACCGGTACCCCTAGCTGCAGCGCGTTGGCGGTGAGACACATCTCGGCGATGCCGCCGGGCGTGGTTCCCAGCATGGCCGTGGCCGGGTTCAGCCCGGAGAGCCAGGCCAAGCCCCAGCCGAACGCGGCGGCCACCAGCAGCAGGACGCCGCTGGTGACGGCCACCGCCGTGAGGAAGCGTGGCGCTACGCGGAGGAACTCCGGCGAGAAACGGCTGCCGAGCGAGCAACCGATCAGCAGCTGGGCGGTGGGACTGGCCCACGGCGGCAAAGCCGACAGCTCGATACCGTTGGCGGTCAACAGCGCCGTGACCACCAGCGGCCCCAGCATCCACGGATTGGGTTGGCCGAGACGCGACCAGACCCAGCCGGCCGCGAGGCCCAGCACACAGAGTAGGGCCAGCCCCGGGTAGTGCAAGGCACGGCCGGCGGCGTGGTAAAGATCGCCTCCGTGCACCCCGCTCAGCGTGTACAGCGCCGGGATAACGATGACCACCAGCAGCATGCGCAGGCTATGCGCCGCCGCCACCCTGTCCACGCGCACCCCGTGGTGCTCGGCCAGATTGGCCATCTCAGACGCTCCGCCCGGCATGCAGGCGAAGAACGCCGAACCGCGATCCAGCCCGCTCAGCCGCTGCAGCAGCGCACCACCCAACACGGCCAGCACGAAAGCGAACAGCCCAGCCAACAGCAGGTAGGGCAGCAGGCCCAGCAGCGGCCGCATCACCAGAGGGGTGAAATAGAGCCCGAGCGCGGTACCGATGACGGCCTGTCCCGCCGCCCTGCCCCAGCGCGGCCCCTGCAGCGCCACGCCGCCCAGGCGCCCGCTGGCGGTCGCCAGCAAGGGGCCGACCAGCCACGGCAGCGGCACGCGCAAGGCAGCCAGCAGACCAGCGGCCAGCAAAGCCAGCAACAGCGTGGCCAAAACGAGGCGCATTCTATCCGTATTCATCCAGAGACAAAAAAAGACGCCACCCCCGAAGAGGTGGCGCAAAGAGAGTCACACTGTGGAAACGGCGACGGTTCGAGCCTCCTTGCGGCGGCGACGCAGGCGCAGCAAGGGCGGCACCACCAGCATGGCGACGGCCATCACCCACAGACCCAGCGAAATCGGGCTCTCCCACAGGATGTGCAGGTCGCCGTTGGAGATCGACAGCGCGCGGCGCAGGTTCTGCTCCAGCATCTCGCCCAGCACGAAGCCCAGGATCAGCGCCGACATCGGGAAGTTCATCTTGCGCAAGAGGTAGCCGAACACCCCCAGCACGGCCATCAGCACCAGGTCGAAGGTGGTGCTGTGCACCGCGTACACCCCCACCGTGCTGATCGCGGCGATGCCCGGCACCAAGAGGAACAGCGGCACCGACAGCATGCGCGTGAACACGCCCACCAGCGGGATGTTCATGATCAAGAGCAGGATGTTGCCGACGAACAGCGAGGCGATCAGGCCCCACACGATGTCCGGCTGCTGGCTGAACAGCATCGGGCCCGGGGTGATGTTGTACAGCGTCAGCGCGCCCATCATCACTGCGGTGGTGCCCGAACCCGGCACTCCCAGGGTCAGCATCGGCACGAAGGAGCCGCAGGCCGAAGCGTTGTTGGCCGCCTCCGGCGCCGCCACGCCGCGGATGTCGCCGTTGCCGAAGGTGCCTTCCTTGTCGTGCAGGCGCTTGGCGGTCATGTAGGTCACCGCGCTGGCGATGGTGGCGCCGGCGCCCGGCAGCACGCCGATGATGAAGCCGATAGCCGAGGAGTACAGCGTGCACCACCAGGTCTCGACCATCTCGCGCAGGTTGAACATCATGCGCCCGGTCTGCTTGATCACCGTCTCGCCGGTATGGGTCTGCTCCAGCATCAGCAGGATTTCGCTCACCGAGAAGAAGCCGATCACCACCACGATGAACTGGATGCCGTCGGCGAGGTGGATGTCGTCGAAGGTGAAGCGGTACACGCCGGAGTTGGCGTCCACCCCCACCGTGGCCATGAAGAGGCCGATCAGCGCCGCCAGAATGGTCTTCACCGGCTTGTCGCCGACCATGCCGCCCAGGCAGGCGATGGCGAAGATCATCAGCGCGAAGTACTCGGCCGGGCCGAACGCCAGCGACCAGCCCGCCAGGATCGGCGCGCACAGCACCAGGCCGACGATGGCCACCACCGAACCGACGAACGAACTCCAGGCCGAGATCGACAGCGCCACGCCGGCCTTGCCCTGCTTGGCCATCGGGTTGCCGTCCATCGCGGTCATGATGGCGCCGGCGTCACCCGGCACGTTGAGCAGGATCGACGAGATGCGGCCACCGTACTCGCAGCCCATGTACACTGCGGCGAGCAGGATCAGCGCGGTTTCCGGCGGCATTTTCAGCGCGAACGCCAGCGGCAGCAGGATGGCCACGCCGTTGATCGGGCCCAGGCCCGGCAGCATGCCGACGATGGTGCCGATGAACGAGCCGATCAGCGCCACCAGCAGGTTGCCCGGCTTCATCGCCACGACGAAGCCTTGGCCGAGAAATCCCAGGGTATCCATAGCATTGTCCCCTCAGCCCAGCAGGACGCCGCCGGGTAGCGGCACGTCCAGCAGGCGGTCAAAGAAATAGAACAGCGCCACGCCCATCACCACGCCGCCGACGGCACAGTGCAGCCACTTGCCGTCGAACAGGCGGCCGAGGGCGACGGTCATCAAGGCAGTGGCCACGGCGAAGCCGGCCGTCTCGAAGATCAGCGCGTACACCAGCACCACGCCAATCATCACCGCCACTTTCTTGAGCAAGGCGCCGCGCGGCCAGTCCACCGCCTCGCCCGGCTTGAACAGCAGCCAGCACGAGCACGCGACCATCAGCGCCAGGATCAACAGCGGATAAGCGCGCGGGCCGACCGGCTCGTAGGCGAACTCGGTGCTGATGCCCCAGCCCACCGTCGCCATGCCGGCGCACAGCAGCAACCAGAGCACGGCAAAGATGCGATCGCTCATAGTCCAGGTCCTTCCAATCCAGAAAAGCCGGGGCGGGCCAGCCGGCCGCCCCCGCCATGAGGTGAGAGCCGCCCTCCGTCGGCGCACGCCGCCAGCGTGCTCGTCCAGCGCCGGACGCGGGAGCCGGATCGCCCGAGTGGGGCGGCTCGACTCCGGACGCACGAGGCGGGCGAACGACGCGGGAAGGAGAGACGACGAAAGGGGAGATTACTTGACCAGACCGAACTCGCTGGCCAGTGCCTGGTAGTCCTTGACCGACTTCTTGACGTAGGCGTCCAGTTCCTTGCCGGTCATACTGAACGGATAGAGGTCGCGGCTTTGGCGCAGCTTGGCGAATTCCGGGGTGGCCATGACTTTCTTGAACGACTTTTCCCAGAAGGCGTAATCGGCGTCGGACACTTTCGGGCCGACGTAAAAGCCGCGGATGATCGGCCAGGCGATGTCGTAGCCCTGCTCCTTGGCGGTCGGAATCGAGCCCAGGTCGCCCGGCAGGCGCTTGTCGGCCAGCACCGCCAGCACGCGGATCTTGCCCGCTTCCAATTGCGGCGCGGCTTCGCCGATGTCACCCGATACCACCTGCACGTGGCCACCCAGCAAGGCGGTGAAGCTCTCGCCGCCGCCTTCGAAGGCGACGTAGCGCATCTGCTTGAAGTCGACCCCGGCCTTCTTCGCCACCAGCGCGGATTTCATCCAGTCCTGGCTGCCCACGGTGCCGCCGGCACCGAACACCACCTGCGACGGATTGGCCTTGAGCGCCGCCATCAGGTCTTTCAGGGTCTTGTACGGCGAGTCGGCGCGCACCGCGATCATGCCGTAGTCGGTACCGATGGCGGCGAGCCAGCGCACATCGTCGACGCCGTACTTGCCGAACTTGCCCTGTGCCAGGTTGAGCAGCGAGCCGCCGGAGAAGGCGACGATGGCGTTGGCGTCGTCGGCGCGCTGCGCCACGATGGCGTTGTAGGCCACCGCCCCCACCCCGCCCGGCATGTACACCACGCGCATCGGGTTCTGCAACGCCTTGCTGTCCATCAGCGCCGACTGCGCCAGCTTGCAGGTCAGGTCGAAACCGCCGCCGGGCTTGGCCGGGGCGATGCATTCGGGGCGTGCCGGCTCGGCCAGGGCGCCGAAGGAAGCCAGCGCCAAGGTGGCGCCAGCGCCGAGCAGGGCGATACGATGAGCGAAAGGGGTCATTGTTGCAGTCTCCTCTAAGAATTGTGACTTGACAGCGGGGCGGAACGAGGCAACCCTTGTCAACGGCTTTTCCCGTCCGGAGTCAGGCCGGCCGGAAGCCAGATTCAAGCCTGTTGGGCGGCTTGGTGGGGCGATACTAGTCGCGCTTGCTTTCATCAACCTTTCACCCACTTTCCCGACAGATCCGACTGTCGCAAAAAAAACCATGCGCATCCTGCTTGTAGAAGACCAGGCCGATCTCGCGCGCTGGCTGGCGCGCGCGCTTACCGCCTCCGGCTACGTCGTCGACGTCATCCATGACGGCCTGAACGCCGACACCGCCTTGCAAACCGAACCCTACGACCTCGCGGTGCTCGACCTCAACCTGCCACGCCTGTCCGGCAAGGAGGTGCTGGTGCGCCTCCGGGCGCGCCACCAGACGCTACCGGTGCTGATTCTCACCGCGCACGGCGAGCTCTCCGACAAGGTGGAGGGACTGGAGCTGGGCGCCGACGACTACCTGGTGAAACCGTTCGAACTGGGGGAGCTGGAAGCGCGGCTCAAGGCGTTGCTGCGCCGCCACCAGGGCCACGACAACGAACCACTCAGCTGCGGCGCGCTGGTGTTCGACAAGAAGGAGCGGGTGTTCCGGTTGGGCACAGAGCGGCTCACCCTGACCCGCCGCGAGCACGCGGTGCTGGAGGCGCTGATGCGCCGCGCCGGCCAGCCGGTCAACCGCGAGCGCCTGTTCAGCCAGGTGTTCTCGCTTGACGACGAGGTCAATCCGGAGGCGATCGAGATCTACATCCACCGCCTGCGCAAGAAGCTGGAGGGCAGCGACGTCGCCATCACCACGCTGCGCGGCCTGGGCTACCTGCTGGAACAGCGTCATGGCCCGCCCCCGGCGTGAGGGGCCCGGCGGCGTCATGCGCATGACGCGCTGGTTGCCGGCGCGGCGCAGCCTGCTCGGGCAGTTCCTGCTGTGGCTGCTGCTGCCGCTGGTGGTGCTGTGGGCGGTGAACGTCGCGCTCGACTACCGCAGAGGGCGCGAGGCCGCCAATATCGCCTACGACCGCACCCTGCTCGCCTCAGCGCGCATCATCGCCGACCAGCTCGAGGTGCGCGACAGCAAGGTCACCGTGACGGTGCCCTACGTCGCGCTCGACAACTTCGAGTACGACAACCGTGGGCGCCTGTACTACCGCGTCACCGGCCTGAACGGCGAGTTCATGTCCGGCTACGACGACCTGCCCGAGATGCCGGCCGGCACCCCGCGCTCCGACCTCTACCCGGCGCTGGTGCACTTCCACGACGCCGCCTACCGCCAGCAGCCGATCCGCGTTGCCACGCTATTCCAGCCGGTCAACGAGGGCGGCCTGCAAGGCATGGTGAAGATCCAGGTGGCGGAGACGCTGGAGGCGCGCGAGGCGATCGCCGGCATGGTGCTGCGCCAGACGCTGTGGAGCCAAGGACTGCTGGTATTCAGCGCGGTAGGCTTCGTGGCGCTGGCACTGGTCAACATGCTGCGCCCGCTGCGCCGCCTGAGCCGCGAGGTGGCGGCACGCGAGCCGGCCGACCTGAGCCCGCTGCCACTGGACGAGGTTCACCGCGAGATCGTGCCGCTGGTGGCGGCGATCAACCAGCACACCGGCCGCCTGGAACAGCTGCTGGCGCGCCAGCAGCGATTCGCCGCCGACGCCTCGCACCAGCTGCGCACCCCCTTGGCGGTACTCACCACCCAGGCCGAGCACGCGCTGCGCGAGAACGACCCGGCGCTGCTGCGCGAGTGCCTGCAGGACATGCGCCGCACCCTGGACCACACCACCCGGCTCACCAACCAGCTCTTGCTGCTGGCCCGTCTCGATGCCGCCAGCGACCCCGCCAGCGCCGCCCGGCGCGACGAGCCGGTGGCGCTGACGGGGTTGGCCGAAAGGGTGTGCGTGGCGCGCCTCAAGGAGGCGCGCGGCAAGGACATTGATCTCGGCCTCGAACGGGAGCCGCCAGGCCTCGACGCCGTCCTGCCCGGCAACGAGGTGCTGCTGGAAGAACTGCTGGCCAACCTGGTCGACAACGCCATCCGCCACACCCCGGCCGGCGGCACCGTGACGGTGCGGCTGCGCCAAGAAACCCGCCCGGGCAGCCGCCGCACCCGGCTCGTGCTGGAGGTGGAGGATTCCGGCCCCGGCATTCCCGCGGCGCAGCGCCAGGCCGTGTTCGAGCGCTTCCACCAGCTGCCGGACGCCGCGCCCGGTGGCAGCGGGCTGGGGCTCGCCATCGTGCGCGACATCTGTCGCGCCCACCGCGCCGGCATCGAACTCGCCGATAGCCCGCACCTGTCCGGCCTGATGGTGCGGATCAGCTTTCCGTGGCGGAAGCCTCCAAGTCAGGGCTGAGGCAGGCACGGAGCTAACCATCGGCTGCCGTCCGGCGCTGGCGCAGACACAAAAAAGCAGGCGCGCAGGCCTGCCTGTCGTCCCGGCAAGGTCGGGATCAGACCGGATGACGCAGTTCGGCCAGCGCCGCGTCAATGCGCGGCGTCTCGGTGCCCCAGTAGCCCAGGCGGCAGAGGCAATCGATCGTCACCAGCGCGGCGTCGATCATGAAGCGCTCATCGACGATCAGTTGCTCCACCTCGGCGAGATCGAGCAACACGTGCTCGGCCACCTCGCCGTCCTGATTACAGGGGATGTCAGTGGGATTGAGCCACAGGTCGAACACATGCAGCCATTCGCGGTGCAGGCCGCGCTGCACCGGACGCTCGGCCAGGATGCGGCTCACCGGGCGCAGCAGTTCGAGCCGGTCGGCCGGAATGCCGGCCTCTTCCCAGCCCTCGCGCTCCAGCGCCAGCGCGATCGACTCGCCGGCGGCGATACCGCCGCCCATCAGGTTGTCCATGCGGTTGGGGTCGACCGCCTTGTCCGGGCTGCGCCGGCCGATCCACATGCGCACCGCGCCGTCGGGGGTGCGTACCAAGCCGTTCAGGTGCACCGCGCGGCTGGTCAGTCCGAGCGGACGGAAAGCGGCGCGCTCGAGTTCGAACAACGGGGAGCCGTCGAGGCGGAAGGCGGTGAAATTCTCGTCACGCCAGCCGTTGAGCCAGCCGGCCTGCTGCCAGCGCCGCGCGGCGGCGTCGAGCTCGCGGCTGAAGTGGGCGTAGTCGCCGGTCAGGGTACAGGACAGTGCATGCTCATCGGCGACGAACAGCGCGGCCTCGCTGGCGAGCAGACGCTCGAACCAGACGCCGTTGACGCTGCCCAGCACCTCGCCGTCGATGACGAGGTCGGTAAAGACCGACCGATCGTAGCGGGTCACGCCGGACAGATAGTCCAGCACGGCTTCCACTTGCATGGCTCCTCCATGACGCTGTTTTAAACGAAACAGCCCGGCATCTTACGTGTTTTTGACCATGCTGGCTCGACTTTTGTCCGCAACGGCATGAAAAAACAGGCATAAACCGGCCTCGGGAGGGGTCAATGCAGCCGCTTTCGCCCCCCGTCGACGGCGAGAGCCGTCGACCGTGACGTGGAGCTCCACCTGCGCCCCGAGACAAACCAGTGGCGCAGGATCGGGGAGTCAGCCGCCGACGAACCGCTCGGCCAGGCCAGAGGCGCGCTCGGGCGCCTGCTCCAGCGCCGTTGTCCAGATCTCGGCACTGCCCAGCACCGCAAAGGCGCGGCGCGCACGGGTGATCGCGGTGTAGACCAGCGCACGATTGAGGCTGGCCGACGCGGCCTCGGGCAACGCCAGCCAGACGCGCTCGAACTCCGAGCCCTGGCTCTTGTGCACGGTCATCGCGAACACCGTCTGGTGCGCCGGCAGCCGGCCCGGCGCGATGTCGCGCCAGCCGCCGTCGGCGGTCGGAAAGGCCACGCGCAGGCCGTCGGCGCGCTGCACCGCGAAGCCGATGTCGCCGTTGAACAGGCCGATGCCGTAGTCGTTCTCGGTGATCATCAGCGGCCGGCCGGGGTAATTGTCGCGCTCCGGCGACTTGCGCCCGGCCGCCTCCAGCCGCGCCTCGATGGCACGGTTGCAGGCCTCGACCTGGCGCCGCTCGGCGGCCAGCACCATGAAGCGGCCGAACTCGCGCTGCAACGCGTCCGGTTCGGCACCGGCGGCGACCGCAGCGAAGTAGTCCTGGCGCGCCTGCCACAGCCCTTCGGCGAGATCGCCGGGCTGCCAGCCGACGTCGGGGTAGGCGTCGTCGTCGAGCACGGCGAGCGCCTGCGGCGCATCACCGGCGTTGACCGCGCGCGCCAGCGCGCCGATGCCGCTGTCGGCGGCGAAACGGTGGCTGTGCGTCAGCAGCACCACGCTGTCGGCCAGCGCGTGCGGCGCGGTGGCGAGGCCCTCCGGCAGCGCGCCGCAGACTTGAGCCAGCCAGGCCAGCGTCTCCAGCCGGTAGCTGACCGTCTGGCACAACTCGCCCAGCACCGCGCCAGGGTCGACCGAGGCCAGCTGGTCGCGGTCGCCCAGCAAGATCAGCCGGGCATGCGGCGGCAGCGCATCGAGCGTCTTGGCCATCAGCGCGAGGTCGATCATCGACGCCTCGTCCACCACCAACACGTCGAGCGGCAAGGGGTGGCCGGCGTGGTGGCGCTGCGTGGTCAGGCCGGGGCGCAGGCCGAGCAGGCGGTGCAGCGTCTGCGCGCCGGCCGGCAGCTGGCGCCGTACCGCGGCGTCGAGCGCCAACTGCTCGCTTGCCCCCTGCACCGATTCGGTCAGCCGTGCCGCCGCCTTGCCGGTGGGCGCCGCCATCGCCATAGCCAGCGGACGCGGCGACAGCTCGGCCAAGGCCGCCAAGAGGCGCACCACGGTGGTGGTCTTGCCGGTGCCGGGGCCGCCGGAGATCACCAGCAAGCGCTGGCGCAAGGCCAAGGCGGCAGCCAGCTTCTGGCGGTCCGGCCGCGCCGGGTCGGCGGCAGGAAACAGCCGTGCCAGCACCTTGGAAACGCGGTCCGCGTCGACCTCGCTGCGCTCTCCTGCCATTGAACTCAGGCGGTCGGCAAGCCGCTTCTCGTCGTGCCAGTGGCGCGCGAAATAAAGCCGCCCGGCTCTGTCGAGGATCAGCGGCGCGTAGTCGCCGGGATGGCCGAGCAACGGCGAAGCCGGCAGCCGTGCGGCGCGCGCGCCGAGCGGCAGGCAGACATGGCCGGCCTGGTTGGCAGCGGCGAGCTGCTCGACCAGCGTGGCCAGCTCGGCGCCGGCGGCTGGGTCGAGCCGGGCGAACAGCGGCCGCAGCTGGGCGGCGAGCGGGTTGTCGGTCAGGATCATTGGCTATCGGAGCGGGTGAAAGAAATCGTCGAGAGCGGCCCTCAGCGGGGTGAAGAGCAGCACAGAAACCGGAATGTACACACAGTACATGAGGATCATGGCTGAGCGAATCTCTGCACGCCAATCTTCGCTTGGCTCAGCGAGAGATTCGCACGCACAGAGCAGCACATGAGCCCCGATCAGGGACCGCGCAGCAGATTTATTCACCTGCTCTCAGTCCAGATCGGGTTTGTCGTTCTTGCCATCGCCATTCTTGCCGCCGTTCTTGGCCGCCTTGCCGTTTTCCAGCCGCGCTTCCAGCGCGTCACACACGGTGCGCAGAATCTTCAGCCGGGCGAAATACTTGTTGTTGGCCTCCACCAGCGTCCACGGCGCCTGGCTGGTGCTGGTGCGGTCGATCATGTCGCACACCGCGCGCTTGTAGTCGTCCCAGCGCTCGCGGTTGCGCCAGTCCTCGTCGGTGATCTTGAAGCGCTTGAAGCCGGTCTCCTCGCGCGCCTGGAAGCGCTTGAGCTGCTCGTCCTGGCTGATGGCGAGCCAGAACTTGAGCACGATGGCGCCGTTCTCGGCCAGCTGGTGCTCGAAGTCGTTGATCTCGTAGTAGGCGCGCATCCAGTCCGGCTCGGCGGCGAAGCCCTCGACCCGCTCCACCAGCACGCGGCCGTACCAGCTGCGGTCGAAGATGGCGGTGCCGCCCTTGCCCGGCACGTGGCGCCAGAAACGCCACAGCCACGGCTGGGCGCGTTCCTCCTCGGTGGGCGCGGCCACCGGCACCACGCGGTAGCGGCGCGCGTCGAGCGCCTGGGTGATGCGGCGGATGCTGCCGCCCTTGCCGGCGGCGTCGTTACCCTCGAACACCAGCACCAGCGAATGCTGGGCGAAACGCGGGTGGCGCGTCAGCAGGTTGAGCCGGCCCTGCAGCCGTTCCAGTTCGATCAGGTAGTCGTCCTTGGCCAGCTCCTGGTCGAGCTGCAGCGTCTCCAGCAACAGCTTGTTGTCGAGCGGCGGCACGATGGGTGCGCTGTCGCTGCGCGCGAGGAAGGGATGGTCGCGCTCCAGACGCTGGCGCAGGGCGGAGAGCAACACCTGGCCGACGGTCAGGTTGCGGTAGTTGGCGTCGAGTCCGTCGATCGTCACCCACGGGGCGTAGGCGGTGTTGGTGAGGCGGATCATGTGCTCGGCGCTCTTCCGGATGGCGCCGTACTGCTCGTAGTGTGGCCAGTCGCTCGGGCTCACGCGCCAGCGCGTGGCCGGGTCCTTCTCCAGCGCCTTCAGCCGCTTCTTCTGCTGCTCGCGCGTCAGATGGAACCAGAACTTGAGGATCAGCGCGCCATCGTTGGCGAGCATGCGCTCGAAGCGCACGATCTCGGACAGCTGGCGGTCGAAATGGTCCTTGCTGATGCGCTCGTCGACATGGTCGAACATGGCGTCCGAGTAGTAGGAGCCGAAGAAGATGCCGAGCCGCCCCTTCTTCGGCAGCTCGCGCCAGTAGCGCCACATCCACGGCCGCGCGCGCGCCTCGTCGTTGGGCTGGTCGAAGGCCACTGTTTCGATCAGGCGCGGGTCGAGCCACTCGTTGAGCAGGTTGAGCGCCTCGCCGCGCCCGGCGCCGTCGATGCCGTGGATCAGCAGCAGCACCGGGAAGTCGCCCTTCTCCTGCAGGTCGTACTGCACGTCGAGCAGCGCCTCGCGCAGGGCCGGCAGCGCCGCCTTGTAGCTGTCCTTGTCGATGCTGTGGCCGATTTCCGCCGATTCGAACATGGGGTGTGTTCCTTGGAGAAGCTGTTTTCAGATTTAAGGGGACACTATTTGCCGGATGCTTTCATCGGGAAGAATGAAATGGCAGATGAACTGGCCGGTCTACCTTTCTTGTTCTCGGCACCTCTCATACCATCTTCTCTTGCCAAATAGCCATCTGCTCCCAGCCGGAGGGGAAGTCCATCGCAACGACCGGAATGGTGTGGAGCGCGATCAACTCTTTCAGCCGGCCACGCCAATGGTGCCGTGGAGCAATAACGTCCATGCAATGCAGCAGAATGACAAGGGTGTTGTAGAGCTTGCGCGAGCCTGCCCGACATTGCACCGCCAAACCTGCCGGCTTGCTGCGCGGCAGCAGCGGCGTGATAGTAAATTCGCGGTTCCACAGACGGCTGTGGTGGGCACAGGTGTTACGCACCAGCGAGAGGTGGCGCAGCCAGGATTCGAGCACCTTCTCGTCCACCCCATAGGCCGCTGCAATGGCGCGGCGGATGGGCATGGGTTTGAGATTGTTGTACCAGCGCGAGAGCAAGCCCAGCGACATCACCTCGCACACCGCCCACACCGGAGGCAGGGCCTCGACGTAGGCAGCCTTCAAGTGCTTGATGAAGGTCTCGTCGGAACGATTCACCTCCTCGGTCAATTTATCCAGGTTGGTTCGCCAGAGGAACGGCTTGTAGGCTAACGCCGAGTCCAGGTGCGCGTGCGGGCCGTGCTGGTGAGCCAATTGGTAGGCCCATTGGCTGCGTACCGACACCTCAATGCGCTCAATGGCGTCGAGCACCAGCAGACGCAACTCGCGATCAAACACGTAGAGGTTCAGCACCTCGCCAAAGGAGGTGCCGGGGCGGAAGGCATGCGTCGAATGATCCGACTCGAAAGGCAGCCAATAGGCACCGAGCCGATAGTAGTTGAGGTGCTGCAGGTAAAACTCGGCAGACGCGGGGTCATCGATGATCATTCCGCGTTGCTGGAGCAGCGCCACCTGCTGGGTGTGGGTCGTCGCCGGCTTGCTGAAGGGGCGCTTCATCACCACGATGAGTACCCCAAAAATGAGTAACCCGCCGGTTTGAGGATACGCTCGCGCGCATAGCCTTGGCGGGTTTTGTTATGTAGAAGTATACGCGCTATGCGCCTAACCGAGCAACCCGATGCCTGGGTAAGGTGCCCGGCTTCTTCATTGGATTGCGCGGAGCCGAAGCCCCACAGTACCGCTGGGGCCGGAATCACCCGGCGGCTTCCCTTGTTACGCCGGCAGGGGCCACATAGCAGGGTACAAATCTGCCAGATGGCACCGGCCAACTGATGGGGGGCTGCGATATTCATTGCTTGGTTCTATGTCCCCTTATTTTTCTGCGAATTCACTCGGCCTTCATGCTATCGGTCCAGATTGAGAAACATGATTGAAGCGGACAAACAATAACTTGTTAGACGTCCTGATGCATCAAACGATGGAACACGCTAACCAGAGAGGCTACTGTCAGATCCATACCAGCCCGGCGCACCAAGATGCCGATTTCGGCACCACCAAGCTATACGACAACGTGCTGTATTTTCCATCACATTGGAATTGTCGGAGGATTGGAGGGATTTGAAAACAGGGCGGCGCGGCTTCTCGGGCTGGCAGGTATCGCGCCGCCGCCTTTATTGCACGGCATGAGCCGCGCGCGCCACTGGCTCATCCTCTCCAGGTCCGGAAGCGTTGCCGATACGCACCACCCGGTCGGCCGAGGCGATCGTTTCCGGACGATGCGCCACGATAAGTCGCGTCAGGCTCAGCGTCGATACGGCATCGTTGACTTGTCTCTCCAGACCGGTATCCAAATGACTGGTCGCCTCGTCCAGCAGCAGGATGGAGGGTGCCTTATACAAGGCGCGCGCCAGCAGCACCCGCTGTTTTTGCCCACCAGACAACGTGGTTCCCATATCGCCAGCCAGGGTCTGGTAGCCCATCGGCATGGCGCTGATGGCATCGTGGATGGCTGCCAGCCTGGCGCAGGCTTCTATACGCTGCCTGTCCGGCTTGGGATCGAAGAAAGCGATGTTGTCCGCCAGCGAGCCCGCAAACAAATGATCGTCCTGCATGACGCAGGCACACAGTTCGCGGATGCCATGGGGCCCGAGCTGTTTCGCCGGCACCCCGCCAATCAGGATGTCCCCCTCCTCCGGCGTGAAAATCCCCAGAATCAGCTTGAGTATCGTCGTCTTGCCACAACCGCTGGGGCCGACCAAGGCCACGGACTCGCCCGGTTCGACCCGGAAGTTCAAATGACGGCACACCCATGCCTCGTTCTCGGCATAGCGGAACGACACATTGCGAAACTCGATGGAGGGCTCCGTGGGCAAGGCCACCACCAGACTGGGCAAGGGCTCCGGCTCGGTCAGGACAATGTCCGCCAACCGTTCGGTCTGCAGCCGCAGCATCTTCAGCGAGACCGCCTTGTCGATCAGGCTGACCATGCGGCTGGAGAACTGGGCGCTGTAGGAGGCAAACGCCATATACATCCCCACCGAGAACACGTTGTCGAGCACGAGCGAAGCGCCGAACCAGAGCACGGCAGCTTGTTCCAGCCCCACCAACAAGGTATTGCTTATGCGATAGGCAATGCCGACTTTTTCCGCCTGAACGGCGGTATTCGTTTGTTCAACCAGCAGGTTGAGCCACGCCGAGCGCCGCTCCCCCTGCCGCTGGAACAGCGTGATCGCCTGAATGCCCCGCAGCGTTTCCAGGAAGTGGCTCTCCTGGCGGGCGCCGATGACAAGCTGTTTCTCGGTGATTTCTTTCAGATAGCCATACCACGCCCAGCGCAGCAGACCGTAAACCCCCAGCCCAGCTATGGCGATCAGCGTCAACACCGGGCTGTAGATCAGCATCAGCACCAAGGTTCCTACCGCCAGCAAGCCATCCAGGATCGCTTCGATGAAATAGCTGGTCAGCGTCTGCTGAATGGTGGCCACGCCCTGAAAACGCGAAGCGACATCACCGATGAAACGCTTCTCGAAATACGCGACGGGCAAACGCAGCAAATGACTGAAAACCCGGTTCATCCATTGCAGCCCCATGGCGGTGCTCAAATTCAGTACCGCCCAAGAACGGAGGGCCGAGACGGCAACCTGCGATATCACTACCAGCAGCGAACCTGCAACCAGTACCTTGAGCATGTCCCGGTCAGCACTGAGCAACACGCCGTCGACCATCCACTGGGTAAATAAGGGAGAAACGATTGCCAGGAGTTCCAGCACCAATGCCAGCAGGAAGACTTGCAATACGGTATGGCGCAAGCCGGACAGACCAGAGAGCAGACTACGCAACGGCACCTGTTGCTTGACCTCCGCTTTCCGGAATTGTGCCGTTGGGTTCAGCTCCAGCGCGATACCGGTAAAGGAGCGGGAGACCTCCTCCCATTTGACATGGCGCCGCCCTGTCGCAGGGTCATGGATGACGATGCCGCCTTTCTCTACCTTGGCCAGCACCACGAAGTGGTTCAGATTCCAGTGCAGGATGCAAGGCAGCTTGAGCTGACCCATCTCGTCCAGTTCCAGGCGGAGCGCCCGGCTCGAGAGGCCCAGACTATCGGCGATGCGCACCATGTCCGCCAGCGTCATCCCCTTGAGCGAGGTGGAGAAACGCTGGCGCAGCGTCAGCAAGTCGCTTTGATAGCCATGGAATGCCGCCACCATCGCCACCGATGCCAAGCCGCATTCGGCCGCTTCGGTTTGCAGCATCACCGGCAGCTTGCGCGGCCCGAACAAGGTGTGAATATCCATCGCCCCTACCATTTGCCGGTCACGCTGTACAACGGCTCGAACACCCATTCATACAGCTTGCGGGTTTCCAGCATGATGTCGCCCTCCACCCGCATGGAAGGCACCACAGGCGTTTGCTTGCCGTAGGCCAGAACGTACGGCTTGGCCAGCCTGACGCGTATCCGGTAAAGCGGTTCTTTGACGTCGGCCATGCCGGCAATCTCGTTGGGTAGCAAGGCGGTGTGGGAAACGGCGATTACGGCGCCGTCCGCATGGCCGAATTTCTGATAGGGAAAGGCTTCGTAACGCAGCTTGACCCTGGCGCCCGGCCGGACAAAGCCGATGGCCTTGCTCGGGGCATAGAGATGGACTTCCATTTCGGTACGCTTGGGCACCAGCATCGCCAACGGCTGTTGAGGTCCAACGTTGGCCCCGGCGTGGGCCGAAACCGCCGTGATTACGCCATCCTCAGGCGCGGTAATGCGCAACTCCCGCAAGGCCTCGCTTTCCGCCAGATCCTGCTTCAGGGCCGTCGCATTGCGGCGCAGTTCGGTTTCCTGCGTATCCCGCCGCAACGGCAAGGCCCGCAACTCCGCCGCCAATGCCTCCTTGTCGCGCTCAAGTGCTGTCAGCGACCGGGAAATAGCACTCAGGTTGCGCTCCACATCCAGCCGTTCTTCGTCTTTTTGCTGCAACTGGATGGGGGACACAAAGCCGGAAGAGGCCAAGACCTCGAAGCGCTGCCGTGTCTGATGCGCCAGTTGCAGGCGTTGTGGGGTAGCCTGATTCCCGCGGACAGTTCCGATTGTTACCATTGACAATCGGGAGTGTGAAATGAAGACCAGAAAGACATATCCAGTAGAGTTCCGTTCTGAGGCGGTAAAGCTGGTACTTGAGCAAGGGCTCAGCCTTGAAGGGGCGGCCAGGCGGCTGGGTATCCCCAAGGGTACATTGGCTAACTGGGTTGTAGCGGCGAGGTCTGGCGGTGACCAACCGGCGCCGGGGGCGCGCAGTGTCACGGAGCTGGAAGCAGAGAACGCCAAGCTGCGCAAGGAGTTGGCAGAGGCACGCCTGGAGCGAGACGTCATAAAAAAAGCTGCAGCGTACTTTGCTCAGGCATCACTGCCCGGTACGCGTGGATAGAAGAGCACCGAAACCTATTCCCGGTGGTGGTGGCCTGCCGGGTTCTAGCGGTGTCCCGTGCTGGGTACTATGGCTGGCGTGGACGTTCTCCATCTGAGCGAGAACAAGAGGACGAGCGGCTGAAAGTGGCGATCCGGGCGGCACATGCCAAAACACGGGAAACCTATGGCGTACGCCGTTTGCAGCCAGAACTGGCGGCGATGGGCTTTGAGGCCGGGCGTGATCGCATCGACCGTTTACGACGCCAGATAGGCATCCGGTGCCGGCAGAAGCGCAAGTTCAAGGCGACCACCAATTCGGCCCACTCGTTGCCGGTCGCGGAGAATGTCTTGGGTCAGGTGTTCGAGCCGACCCGCCCGAATCAGGTCTGGACGGGTGATATAACGTACATCCCGACGGACGAGGGCTGGCTGTACCTAGCGGCACTGAAGGATGTGTTTAGCTGCGAGATCGTTGGCTATGCGATGGGCGCGCGGATGACGACCGAACTGGTCAGCAAGGCGCTGTTCCGGGCGGTCCAGCACCAGCGGCCGCCGGCCGGCTTGATCCACCATACGGATCGTGGCAGCCAATACTGCGCCAAGGCCTACGGGGATTTGCTGACGCAGTTCAGGATGCATAGCTCGATGTCACGCAAGGGGAACTGTTTCGACAATGCGCCGATAGAGAGCTTCTGGGGAACGTTGAAGAACGAGCTCGTCCACCATCGCCGTTACGCAACGCGGGCGGAGGCGGAGGCATCGATCAGGGAGTACATCGAAATCTTCTATAACCGCCAACGCCGTCACTCGCGGCTTGGCTACTTGGCGCCGGCTGAATTTACCCGGAGGTACTGGAATTCAGCCAAGGCCGCTTGAATCGGAGCTGTCCGCTCTTGCCAGGACACCCCAAACGCCCCCCTGGGGTCTCGGCTGCTAGGAGTTACAGGCCGATGCGGTATACACCTTGGGCAGAACGTTCCTGCCACAGCGATTCCCAGTCTTTCTGCGGCGCAACCAAGCCGATCAGGTAGCACATGGGCTCAAGCGTCAGACGGATCAGCTTGCCCAGGTAGTTAGGCTTCTCGCGCCGACCCACCTGATAAGCCAGTTCCTCCGCGCGCCACTTGGCGAGCGGCCACATGATTTTTTCGGCAAGAGGCGACTTGCGCATCAGGCGAACGTAGGGAATGGCCCAGTAGTGGTAGCCACGGACGGTGGCCTCGGAAAGATGCTTGCGGGTGAACTCCATGTCCGAGCGCCACACCTCTTGGGGCAGCATGCCTTTGCGGTAGAAGTGGGTGCAGATGACGCGGCCACTTCCACCATCGTCCTTCCCTTTATCAGAATCTTTGGTGCATGCAACACCAGCCGCTGCTCCAGCCGTTGCTTGAGAACCATTATTTCCCCCCGCAGCCCCTACCGCTGCCCCTGCGGCAGCACCACATAATGCCCCCAAAGCACGACCTTGACTTGCGGCATAACCTGCCAGCCCCCCAGTAATTGCTCCAGCAGCAAGGCCGCCGACGCCTTTCCCCGTTGACATACCACTAACAGCACCACCGGATCTACTACGGCCTCTAGATCGCCCACCGCCAGCACCATCTTTCCCACCACTCACCACTTCAAGCTCAACATCATTTAGTGCCTGCATATATCTCAACCTCATTATGAATTTCAAAAAATAAACGACGAGAGTTAATAAGATTATTTCTCTCGACCATTATTCCCGCAAAAAATATAGTATGCCGAAGCCCCACCAAGTGCAGAGCCTATCACCCCCCCTAATATTCCCATTGAAAAATAATCATTACCTATACCCATCAGAAAAACCGTAACACTATAAACGCACAAAATAGCCAGACAAAAACGGATAGCACAAATCACCATCACACCTCCAACCACAAAAAACATAAATTAGCTCAGGGCTCTACAATCAAAAATCATAACCACACCCTGACTATGCTTTCATTCACCCCTCAGCAAAGGGGGTCGCACTTTGCCAGTGCCACTCCGTCATCATGCAAGTTCTGCTCCACACAAAACTCCTCCCCAAAAGCAACATCCCTATCATCGGAAATGTATTTGGTCACGACAAGCTGATTTCTTCAGGCCTTCCTAAATGCACAGGCAAGTAGCTGTGAAAAATCACCACCAGTTACTTGACTAAAAGCACATCCTTGCGGGTCAGAGGCTTCACAAAAGGCATGGCCGTTCGCAATTCCGAGCCATCGCAGGTATTTCCCTCATGGCTGAATTTCCCCAGCCAGTTCGCCTTAAAAGTGCGCGACGATTCATCGAACACGTAATTTGCCTGGTAGCTTGCTCCACCGGTCTGCAGCGACACCGGCTTTGGCAGGTTTTCTGCCTTCCATTCCTTCGGGAATTGCACTTCCATGCTCTCGTCGACCATCTGGTTGAAGCAGAGCCGACGTGGGGTTTGTTCCGGAAGGTTGATGACTGTAGCCAAACGCTGAAATAGCCTCTCCCCGTACCCCATCCGTGGCAGACTCCACAGCGAATTCCGCTCCAGCTTTTGATCGAGTTCGTATTTGAAATAGTGGGTAAGGCTGGTCATCGAGAGATCGGTCTCGACGTCAGAAAGCCACTCCCCTTTGCCCGAATAGCCGGCTTGGCCCAGGAAATCCCTTAGATGGCCCACTTGACGCAACGAGTCATCGCCTACGTTCTGGCTGATCTGGCGCCCCAGCACACTCGATGCCCCCAAGAACTCGAGCTCTGTGGAACCCGACATGCGGCCGTCTTCGCCAACTTTGATATACGTCTTGCTTCGTATGCCGTCCTCTTCAGCCAACAACTGCGGGATATGCTGGATTCCTTTGCCGTCATCGATATGCAGCGCCGGCTTGTCGGTTTCAGTCGTTGCCAGCACGCCAAACGGCAGGAATTCCTGAGTCGGATCGGCGTAAAGATGCCATTCCGGCAAGTAGACGATGACATGGTTAAACGCATCCATGGTCGGCAGTTCCGGCAACGTATACCGGGTGGACGCACTCAACAGCACCAGAGAGCTATCGATGCCGCGCGACTTGAGCAAGGCCTTGAGCAATACGGCTTTATCCTTGCAGTCGCCATAGCGGTTTTTCAGCACCTCGTCGGCCGCATGGGGGATGTAATGCCCATCGTTGAGGTACACCTGCACGTAGCGGATATTCTGGCTGACCCATTGGTACAACAGCCTCGCTTCATCTCGGCGGTTTTTTGCTGGCTTGGTGATTTCCGTCGCCAGCTGAGCGATAGCCGGAGTGATCGTGGCCTTATCCTCGGTACGCCTTCTATACTCTTCGGCATAGGCACTCCAGTCTTTGAGCGTACTGTAATGCACCTGCTTGCTGAAGTCCTCCTCAGACACGGTTTCTTCAGGTACGAAATTCGTATCGGCGGGTGCAGAAAAATTCCACTCCCAGACCTTGTCGCCGGCGGCATTCTTACCGGCCTTCAAACTGATCTTTTCCCCCTTGACTCTCAATGGCAATGAAGCCGGAGCAGTAATTCTACTGCGAGCTTCATCATAGCTCTCCCTTGGAGAGTAACTGATCGTACCTTGCACTTCCCCAGCAAAGAGCGGCATGTAATGGAAATGCGTCTTCATATAAATTCGGGATCCCGGTTCCAAGGCAGGAAAGACCAAGGTCTTGGCTCTCAGGCTGGTGAAAACGGGAGCATCTGCGATGGCGGCTTGAGCCTGATCGTGAATATCCTTTTCAGCCAGCTTGATGCGCGAGCCATCCGGTTTGATCGTATACGCCTCAATCACCTTCACTGTCATCGTATCGGCATTGTAATTCAATGTGAATTCGCCAAGGTCCTTGACATCCTTCCTGTCTTTTACATAAATTTCGCGCTCGGTGAAATAATCTTCGCTGCCATCGGCATTCAGATAAATATCCCGGTTCTCCTTGGCGAAATCGGCGTAGCATAAGGGTGAAGAAATTATTCCAACTACCAAGGTCAAACCCAGCAAATAGTTTGATGATTTCATTCCTGTTAATCCACCATGAAAGATAGCTCTGACAATTACACCGAAGGTTGAATTACTAGCCCAGCTCACCATCGATCGTCTGGAATGCAGCAAGTAAGCCTCTCGATGCGGCGAACAAAATTCATACGGCATGGTAATGCCAACGACATTAATGTCAAGTCATGGCAGTCATTGCCAGTTGCTTGCTTACGAGCATGATCAATAGTCATTCTTTAAAAACATAGAATAGTTACGAAATAACATAACAAATCAATAGCCCATCAGCAGCGCATAGCGATAGAGTGGCAAGGCAATGCTGCCTTGGGCATGCGATGCGGCATGCTCTACCACCGCTTCGACAAACAGCACAGAGGCAGCCCATCACTCTTCAGGTCGGTCGGCTCTTGCAAGCCGAAAGCACCACCCATCCAAACAACACATTGAGCTGCTGAACACCGAACTAGCCCTGAAGCAGGTGGCTCAACGTGCGCTTCGCAATGCGAAAAGCATACCAATTGCGCAAATGGATTGATATCGTAAAACGCCGAAATTGAAGCTATTTTTGCCGCAAAGTGAGGGCTCTGGTGAATACGGCGCCTTGCAGAAAAGGGAATGGCAGCATGAGCAGCAGCGAACCGGGCGTCCCACTCTTGCTTTACGCTGCTGCCACACATCAGGGGAAGCACACAGTGACCACTACACTGGCGGCACTCAGAGAGCGTTCCTCAGTCGCCCTGCCTGTGTAAACGGTTTCTCATCCAAATAAGGCGTCGAGCCGCTCGATCAGCCGCTCGCTCGGCGAGTCACGCCACACCCCGCTACCTTCGGGAGTCAACCCGCGCAGGTAGAGGTAGCGCACGCCGCCGAAGCAGGCGGCAAAATCGACGCCGCGCGCCGCGAGGTAGCGCCTGAGCGCCACGCAGTAGAGCAGGTATTGCAGGTAATAGTGTTCGCGTGCCACCGAGGCGAGCAAGGCGTCACGGTGGTAGGCGGCGTCTTCGTGCCCGAGGTGGTTGGACTTGTAGTCGACCAGGTACCAGCGCCCGCCTGCCTCGCACACGAGATCGATGAAGCCCTTGAGGTAGCCCGCCACGGTGTAGAAATCGAGGCTGCGGGCGGCATCGCGCATGGGGTCGGCCAAGCCGTTGGCGGGGTCGGTCAGCACCCCGATCAGCGCCGCCACGTCGAGCCGTGCCACCGGCAGGGTGAACTCGAGTTCGACCAGGCGGCGGCCGGCCGGCACGTCGGCGAGGCGCACGCCGTCGTCGAGTGGCACCGTCAGCGTGCGGCGCAGCATGTCGAGCGCGGCGTCCTGCCAGTGCTCGGCGAAGCCGGCGCGTTCCAGTTGCTCGACGGCGGCGGCGCGCAGCGTTTCATCGTCCGCGGCGAAATCGATGCGTTCGAGTATGGCGTGCAGGCAGGTGCCGGCGCGCGCGCCGCGCGGGAAGGCGAAGCGGTCGAAGGCGGCGCTGTCGTCGTCGGCCAGGGCGAGCGCGCCGCGGTCGTGGTCGGGCGCTTCAGCCGGGACCGGGGCGGCGTGCGCACCGCCGGTGAGCGAGGTGAAGCTGGCCACGCGCCATGGGGTGTAGAGCTTGCGCGTGAAGGGCTGGGCGGCGAGCGCGGCGTCGGCGTGTTCGGGCGGAGGCAGGCGCAGCGTGAGCGGGCTGGCGTCGAGACGGCCGATCTCGCCCGCGTGCGCGGCGAGCAGCATTGCCAGATCGGCCTCCAGCGTGGCCGGGTTGAGGGCAAGCTGTTCCAGCTCGGGTAGGTTGCGGCTGTCGCGGCCGTGCAGCAGCCAGGACAGCGCCGCCGTGGCCATGCCCTGCACCCAGCCCCAGGCCAGGTACTGGCGGTACTGCGCCCGGGTCAGCGCCACATATAAGAGGCGCAGCTTTTCGGCCAGGGTTTCGCTGCGCGCCAGCAGGCGCACGTCGTCGTCGGCGACGCTGTCGGGCGCCAGCCACGAGGCGCCGTCGCGGCGGAAGCGCCAGAATGCGGGGTCCTTGGCGTCGAGCTTGCCGTCCCACAGGAAGGGGCAGAACACCACCGGGTATTGCAGCCCCTTGGAGGTGTGGATGGTAACGATCTTGACCAGCGCGGCGTCGCTCTCGAGCCGCAGCAGCGCCTCTTCGCCGCCGGGCGGATCGGCCACGCGGCCTTCGAACCAGGCCAACAGCGGCGCCATGCCCTGGCGCTCCTCACTCTCGCGTTGCAGCAGCTCGGCGAGGTGGGCGAGGTTGGTCAGGCGGCGCTCACCGTCGGGCAGCGGCAGCAGCCGTTCGGCCAACCGTTCGCGGCCGAAGAAGCCGCGCCAAGCTGCCATGAAACCGTGTTCGCGCCAGCGCCGGTGGTCCTCGGCGTTGGCGGCAAGTTGGGCTTCCCAGGCCGGTTCGTCGTCGACGCGCGCCAGCAATTGGGCGGCGTCGAGGCCGAACAGCTCACTGGCGAGCGCGCTCCTGAGCCTCCCCTCGCTGGCCGGTTCGGCCCAGGCGCGCAGCAAGGCCAGCAGGTCCTGCGCCTCGGCGCTGGCGAACACGCTTTCCTGGGTCAGCGCCACGCTGGCGACGCCGCGTTCGGACAGGGCTTGGCGCACGCGCTCGCCCTGGCGGTGGGTGGCGACCAGCACGGCGATGTCGCCGCCGACCAGAGGACGCTCCCGGTTCTCGGCGACCAGCCGCGCCCGCCCTTGCCCTGCCAGGGTCAAGAGGCGCACGATCTCGTCGGCGCTGGCCTCGGCCGCCGCGTCCATCGCCACTTGCTTGCTGGCGCCCTTGGCCGTGGCGGAGAAGTCCAGCCACTGGAAGGTGAGCGGCGCGCGTCCGTCGTCCACGTCCAGGCGCCAGCCGGAGGATGGTGCAGCGCGCACCGCCGGATAGTCGATGTCGGCCAGCACGAACGGCTTCTCGCGCGCGAACAGCGCATTCACCGCCGCCACCAGCGGCTCGGCCGAGCGGCGGTTGGTGTCGAGGGTGTAGTGGCGGCGGGCGTCGTCGCGGGCGCTGAGGTAGGCGAAGATGTCGGCGCCGCGGAAGCTGTAGATCGCCTGCTTGGGGTCGCCGACCAGGAACAGCGGGCAGTCGCGCCCGACAAAGCAGGCGCGGAAGATGCTGTATTGCACCGGGTCGGTGTCCTGGAATTCGTCGATCAGCGCCACCTTGAAGCTGCGCGCCACGTGCTCGGCCAGCAACGGGCCACTGTCCGGGTGTTCGAGCGCGGCGGCGAGGTCGGTCAGCAGGTCGTCGAAGCTGCGCGTGCGTTCGCTGGCGCGGCGGCGCGCCAGCTCGGCGTCGACCCAGGCGATCAGCTCCAGCTTGAGCGCGGCAACGTGCGCGGCGACGTTGGCCAGGTGCGCGTCCCAGGCGGCGAGCCAGACGGCCACGGCATCGAACAGCGGGTGTACCGGCGCGGCAAAGCCCTTCTTCATGCCCTTGGCCAGCGCGGGCGGGGTGAGCTTGTCGAGCTGTTTCTTGTCGTTTTTCGACAGCAGCGGCAGGCCGGCGTCAGCGGTCCATTGTTGCAGCCGGCGCACCAGCGTCTGCTGCTGCGCCGGGCCGTAGATATTGGCTTTGAAGCCCTCGGTGGCGCACAGCAGTTCGAGGCCGCCGCGGACCAGCTCGGTGTCGCCGGCCAGGCGTTGCCAGGCGGCGTCGGCTGCGGCGAGCGAGTCGGCCAGCGGCGTCAGCGCCGGCGCCAGGTTGCGCAGGTAGGGCTTGGCGAGGAAGGGGCGTACTTCGGCGAGCCAGCTGTCCGGGGTCTCGCCGGCTTCGGCCAGCACCCGCGCCAGCAGCGCGTCGGCCACCACGCGGCGACGCCAGAAGTCGTCCACCACCTCGGTCAGCCGGTCGGCGTCGTCGGCGATCAGTTCGGCGGTGAAGGTCTGCCCGCTTTCGAACGCGGCGTCGGTCAGCACGCGCTGGCAGAAGCCGTGGATGGTGTAGATGGCGGCGGCGTCGAAGCCGGTGATGGCGGCGGTGAGGCGCTGGCGTGCCAGCTCGCATGCGGCCGGTTCGGCGAAGCGCTGCGCCATGGCCAACAGGAAACCGTCGCGCGTCGGCGCGCCGTCGAGCACGGCGGCCAGCTCGGCCAGGCGATGGCGCAGCCGTTCGCGCAGCTCGGCGGTGGCGGCCTTGGTGTAGGTGACCACCAGGATCTGTTCGATCGAGGGCGGCGGCGCGTCGTCGCGCTCTTCCAGCAGCAGGCGGGTATAGAGCGCGGCGATGGTCCAGGTCTTGCCGGTGCCGGCCGAGGCTTCGATCAGGTTGACGCCGGTGAGCTCGCAGTGCAGCGCGTCGAGGGCCTGGGCGCTCATGCTTGGTCTCCTTCATCCGTGCCCAGCAGGCGTTCGGCCAGCGGCAGCAGCAGGGTGTCGGCCAGTTGCGCGAACAGCGGATCGGCCAGCGGGTCGAGATGGCGGAAGGCGAGACGGATCGCCGCTTCGTCCTTCTGCGGGGTCTTGCCGTCGTAGGCCGGGTCCCATTCCGCCAGCGCCTTGGCGAGCGCCGTCTCGGGCTGGTCGGGTTTCTCGGCCAGGCTCTTGGCGTAGGCCCAACTGGTGCGGGCGAAGAACGGCAGCGGCTGGCTCTGGCCCTGTTGCCAGCGGAGAAGCCACGGCCGCAGCAGCTCGGCGGCCTCGGGCTCGTCGCAGAGTTCGTGTACCCCTTCCTCGTCGTACAAGGCCGAGTATGGCGCCACCCCGGCCGGGCGCGCCGCGCACAGCACGAGGTGACTCAGCCACAGTTCGATCAGCTCACCGGCGTAGGCCTTGCGCGCCACCACGCGCAGCAGGCCGGCGTCGCGCAGGCCGGAAAGCTCGCCGACCAGCGTCACGCCGTCCAGCGTCAGTTCGATGCTCTCGGGCTCACGCAGCGGCTGCGCCAGTTCCGCCGGCAGGCGCCGGGCGAAGCGCACGCTGGCGGTAGTTTCCTCAGCGAGCCAGGCCTGCCCCAGCGCCGCCGGCGGCAGCAGGCCGGCGCCGACCAAGCGGTCCTTGACCGGGGCGAGCGGCTTGGCCGCCACCAGCGCACCGACCAGTTCGCGGCGCAGCGTTTCGCGCGTGTCGCGCTCGACGGTGAACGGCTCGCGCACCGGCACGTCCTCGGCGCTGCCGGCGAGCTTGACGCCGAGCCGGTCCGCCAGCCAGGCGCGCGCCGGGTGGCGCCAGAAGCGCAGCAGCTCGTCGAGGCGCAGCACCGTGGCGTCGCCGTCCGGCAGCGTCACGGCGAACGGCGCCGGGTCGTGGCGGGGGGCGGCGAGCGCGGCGGCGTAGCTCGGCTCGAAGCTGTGGCGGCGCGCGTCGCTGCCGTCGAAGGCGGCGCGCGCGAACGGCTGCAACGGGTGCTGCACCACCGCGATGGCGTGGCCGGCCATCTTGGCTAGGGTGTCGAGCAGTTCGGCCACCAGCGGCGACGGCGGCAGCGGCTCGTCGGTGCGCACCGAGCGCCCGACCCAGGACAAGTAGAGCGCCTCACGTGCCGACAGCAGCGCCTCGAGGAACAGGTAGCGGTCGTCGAAACGGCGCGAGCGGTCGCCACGGCGCGGGTGGCGCGCCACCAGGTCGAAGCTGACCGGGCGCTCGTCGCGCGGGTAGGCGCCGTCGTTCATGCCGATCAAGCACAGCACACGAAACGGGATCGAGCGCATCGGCACCATGGCGCAGAAGGTGACGCCGCCGGCGAGAAATCCGCTCGGGGCGGATAGCGTCAGGCGCCGCATCAGCCAGTCGCGCACCACCGCGAGCCCGACCGGAGCGTCGAAGGCGGCAAGCGCGGCATCGTCGGCGAGCTCGGCCAGGGCGTCGAACAGCAGCGTCAGCGCGGCCTCGCCGGCTTCGTCCACCGCGAACAGCGCCTCGACCGCCCCTTGCAGTCGCGTGCGCCACTCGGCCGGGCTGGCCGGTTCGGCCCAGGCGCGCGCGCAACCGTCGAGCACGTCGAATAGTTGGCCGAAGCGCGCCAGCGTCTCGGCCAGTTGCCCTTCCGCCCCGGCCGCCGGCAGCAGGCCGCCGAACAGCGGCGAGGCGTCGCCGGCCAGTGCCTGCGGCAGCACCGTGCCCAGTAGCAGGCGGTCGAGCCCCCAGCGCCAGGTGTAGAGCGGGTCGGCCGGCAGCCCGAGCGCCGCCTTGTGCGCGGCGTTGCGCCCCCAGCGGATGCCGGATTCGCGCACCCATTGCTGGATCAGCGGCACGTCGGCGTCGGTGAGGCCGAAGCGCGCCAGCAGCGCGTCGCAGTCCAACAGCGCCAGCACCGCGTCGGCGGCGAAGCGCGAGTCGGCGAGACGAAGCACAGCGGCGAAGGTGGCCAAGAGCGGCTCCTCGCGCTCGATGCGGCGGTCGGCAATGGTGTAGGGGATGTTGGGCGCGTCGTCGCGCGGGCCGAACACCGCGTCGATGTAGGGCGCGTAGGCGTTGATGTCCGGCGTCAGCACCGCCACGTCGGCCGGGGTCAGCGTCGGGTCGGCGACGAAGCGCGCCAAGAGGCGGTCCTTCAGCACTTCCAGTTCGCGCATGGGGCTGTGGACGGCATTGAGTTCGATCGAGCGGTCGCCGGGCGCCGGCGGTTCGGGCGCCGCGCCGGGCGGGGTCAGCGTCAGGATGTCGCGCTGCAGCCGCGTGAGCAGCGTGTCGCCATCCGGTTCGAGAAACAGCGGGTGGCCCTCGGGAATCTCCTCGGCGATCTGGTCGAAGAAGTCCCGTCCCTGCTTGCCGAGCGAGGCCAAGAGCGGGTGGTCGTCGTGCGCCTCCATGCCCTGCTGGAACAGCTTGAGCTGGCCGCGCGCGTCGACGATGTCGCCCCAGTAGGCCTCGCAGGGGTTGAGCAGGAACACGCAGACATCGGTCAGCGCCGCGAGCCGCTTGATCATCGCCAAATACATCGGCGCCAGGCTGGCGATGCCGAACAGGCTGACGCGCTCCGGCAGGTGTTCCGGGCGCAGGCCACCGAGGAAGTCGTCGAGCAGGCGCACGCGGTGGCGGCCGGGGTCGGCCTCGGCCAGCTGCCGCCACAGCGCCGCCTGCCACGCCTCATCCTCGCCCAGGTCCAATAGCTCGCCGCGCTCCCAGGCGCGGATCCAGTCGGGGCGGAACACCAGGTATTGGTCGAAGATGTCGGCGATCTTGCCGGCGAGCTCGAAGCCAGCCGCCTCGCCGCCCTCCAGGTAGCGCTCGAGCGGCGTGAACGGCGCGCCGTGCAAGGTCGGCAGCAGTTCCAGCAGCCGCCATTGCAGCACCTCGGGCGCGAACGACGACTTTCTCGGCAGCCCCGGCAGCACCGCCTGCATCAGGCGCCAGGCGAAGGCCGCCGGCAGCACGAAGTCGAGGTTGGCGGCGATGCCGGCGCGCCGCGCCAGTTCCAGCGTCAGCCAGCGCCCCATGCCGCGGCTCTGCACCAGCACCGTTTCCGGCTGGAACGGGTCGGACAGGGGCGCGGCACGGCTCATGCCGGTGAACAGTTCCCCCAGCGCTTCGAGGCGGTTGGAC